>CANBQT010000035.1 GCA_947371755.1 Chitinophagaceae bacterium | reverse complement strand
GTTGTAAAGGGTCCTACTTCGTGTTTAATGCCTGATTGTTGAATGATCTCAATAGCATCGTCTACCCATTCGTATGGGTGTTTATCCTGAGCAAGTGGCAAGAGTTGTATGCTGGCGTTTACGAGGTATTGATGCATGTATTAGATTTTGGTAACCTCCACTATAGCATCTAAATTGATTGGGCCATGAATATGAGGGAATACTTCATTGATTGAGCCTGCTAATTCAAAAATCAGAGGACGTTCCACTTTATCTTTTTGAATTTTAAGTTGAATTAAATTCTCTTGCCCTTTATAATAACGTTCGATCACTCCTGCTACTTGTAAACTCGTACTGCAATGAATAAATCCTTCAGTAACTAATGAGTCTGTTTCAAATTGTCCCTTCACTTGTGCTTCTGCCCATTTTTCGGGCGTTGTTACATGATATACAAAATCCGATTCCATACTATTTTTATTAATAAACAGAGTTTCCAACCCCATTATTGTTTGATCTCTTCACTTTTAACTTTTACCTCTTAACTTCTTATAGCACTCTTTTGATTCTTTGTTCTAAAAGCATCAGATCTACCAAAACTATTGCTGTAACTGCTTCTAAAATCACAGGCACCCTCAAAGCAATGCATAAATCGTGCCGCCCCTTCACTGAGAATGTTTCGATTTTATCAGTCTCCCAATTCCAGGTTTGTTGTTCTTTAGGGGTGGAAGAAGTGGGTTTAATCGCAATTCGATAAACCAATTCATTCCCATTAGTATACCCCCCTACAATGCCGCCTGCATGATTGCTGGTTGTTTTACCTGAACTATTTTCGATCGAATCATTATGATCTACTCCAAACATTTTAGCAGCGGCAAACCCTGTGCCAAATTCAATACCCCGAACTGCTGGAATGGCAAACACGGCATGACTGATTAATGATTCCACTGAATCGAAAAAATGTTCCCCTAAGCCAATTGGTAAACCAGTAACTCTACAATCCACTATTCCACCAATACTATCTTTTGCTTCAATTGCTTTATCTAAACCACGTTCAATATCAGTTTCACCGCCAATTTCTAAAATATTGGAAACCACATTGATCCCATTGTATTCACCAGCGTAATACTTCAATAATTTTTTTGCGATAACACCAGCAGCAACTACGGCAACAGTTAATCTTCCACTAAAATGCCCTCCTCCTCTATAATCTTCAAACCCTCCAAATTTGGTATGTGCCGTAAAATCAGCATGTCCAGGACGGGGTACTGCTCTCAACTTTTCATAATCTCCGCTTCTGGTATTATTATTTTCGAAGAGGATGGTTATTGGCGCACCTGTTGTTACACCATTAAATAATCCGCTTTTAAAAATTGGCAGGTCATCTTCTTTACGAGGAGTTGTTCCTTTTCCAGAACCACCTTGTCTTCGTTTAATATCTTCCATGAAGTCATCCACTGAGAGAGGCAGGCCTGCAGGACAGCCGTCTAAATTTAGTCCCACACTTTCTCCATGTGATTCACCGAAAATATTGATGCGAAATATGCGTCCAAAACTGTTCAAAATAAAAAATTTTTATGGTTATTGGATATGAACTTTGGCTCCTAATTGCATTAAATGCTCATAGAAATTGGGATATGATTTGTTGATTGCCTCAGCTTCTTCAATAGAAACTGGTCCTTCCGCCTTCAATGCTGCAACAGCACATGCCATAGCAATTCGATGATCGTGTCGGGAATGAACCACAGCAGTTTTAACTCCTGTACCACCTTTAATCAGCATCAGATCGTCTTGCAAAGTTATTTCTATCCCTAATTTACCAAATTCATCTTGTAAAGTCAATGCACGGTTACTTTCTTTATGAGCTAATCTTGACACGCCTTCAATGACTGTTGTGCCTTCACAAAAAGAAGCTAACGCTACTAAAGGAGGAAAAAGATCAGGACAATCTGTGGCATTAAAATGAAATGCTTTTAATGGCATGGGCCCGATTTCTATCTGCTCCGATTGTATAGAAATACGACACCCACAATCAATCAGTGCTTGTAATACCGCTTTATCAGCTTGTGTTGAAAATACATCCAACCCTTTAATAGTAATATCACCCGCAATTGCCCCAGCTACTAATAAAAAAGCTGCTCCACTCCAATCTCCTTCTACGGTATAAATTAGATTTTCTTGTGACTTTTGTAAGATTGGAATATTGAAATGGAAGCGCTCATGGTTTTCATGAGTAACCTGCCATCCAAATTTTTCCATTACTTGCAACGTCAAATCTATATATGGTTTACTTTTTAAATCTTTTACAGTGATCGTAACATTGTCTGCCCCAGCAGCGCCATAGGCCATCAATAAACCTGTTAGAAATTGTGAACTCAGAGATCCATCCACTTCAATATTGGCGGGTTGCAATGGGCCTTGTATTTCCAATGGCAGCCTTCCAGCATTTGATTTGATTGCAACTCCTAATTGCGGAAGAATTTCATCAAAGAAATTCATGGGTCTTGTAAGTAATGATCCGGTTCCATTAATGGTGATGGCTTCACTACTTAAGGCAGCAATAGGAGTAAACATTCTGATACCCAATCCACTTTCTCCGCAATTAATTTCTTTATTCTTTGGGGAAACACCTCTTGAAATAATCTGAATGCTCGTATTATTGATCTTTTCAATAACTGCACCTAACTTTTCAATGACATCTAATGCAGCAAAATCGTCATTGCTCCTTCCGGGGTTATTGATAGTGGTTGTTCCTTTTGTTAATAATGCTGCAGCACATGCTCTCTGCATACTACTTTTACTTGCAGGGGCAAATAAATCTCCAGAAATAATAGATGGTTGTATCGTTGCATTCATAGCAGTCGAGATCCTGATGATTTTAATATTGTTTTAAAATGGCTTCCAGTTCTGTAAAAGTCAAAGACTGAATTACACCCTTACCAATTTTTTGTAACAAAATATAATTAATGCTTTGTGCATCTTTTTTCTTATCCATTTGCAAAGTCTTGAATGCCTTTTTCTTATCGAAATCAGCAAAAGTAGGAAGACCATATTTTGCAAGAAGTGCAATTACTTTTTCTGCACCCTTAAACCCTTTGATTTGTGCCGACATTAAAGCAGCATAAGTCATTCCAATACTAATTGCTTGTCCGTGACTTAATTCGTACATATTTTCTATAGCATGTCCGAGTGTATGTCCGTAGTTCAATAATTTTCTTTCCCCTTGTTCAAATTCATCGCCTACCACCACTTTAGTTTTAATCAACGCATTTCGTTGAATCAGATCCGCAAGCAATGTTGGATTTTTTTTAAAACCAGCCAGGGTGTTTTTCTGTAACAAATCAAACATCGCAGCATCTTTGATACATGCATGTTTAATAATCTCTGCAAAGCCATTTTGCCATTCTTCTTTAGGCAAACTTTTTAGGAAACTATGATCGTATAATAAAAATTGTGGCTGACGAATCAAGCCCACCATATTTTTATACACGCCAACATCTATTCCATTTTTACCTCCAATCGAAGCATCTACCATTGCCAGGATAGAAGTTGGTACGAAACCACATTTGATTCCACGCATGTATATGCCAGCTACATAACCTGTAATATCAGTTACCACACCTCCTCCAACACCTATTAAAGTTGTTTTTCTATCAGCACCAAAAGCAATTAACTGATCGATAATTACATCCACTGTTTGTTGCACTTTAAACGCTTCGCCTGGTTTTAATACAATGGTATTCCAGCCTTTGAACTTACGCTTGTGTTTTTCAAACAAATGATCATCTGTAATAATAACAGCTTGATCTTTCGATACTAATTTTTCTAGATAAGAAAAATCGGAATCGAAATAGTAATCAACGGTTGACTTAGAAAATGTAAAACTTCTTTTTCGCATAAACTTAATTAGCGTCATCACAAAAAATAAGCACTAGCGAACTGTTATTGCGGGCAAATCAGGTTCGCTAATGCTATTTCATTTCAACTATGAATTCATGATCCTGTTCTGGTGAGTAATACTCTCCATGTGAACTGCATCAAAATATTTAGTTACGAACTCTTTGCTCAATCCTAATTTTTCGCCTTTCGCAAAAGCTCTCTCAAGAATAGAATTCCAGCGATTGGTTTGAAGAATAGTGATGTCATTATCTTTTTTATACTGACCGATTTTCTCTGCCACTTTCATACGCTGACTCAGGATCTGCATCAATTCATCATCCAGGTTATTAATCTGTTGACGTAGTTTTTCTAAATTGGCATGATACTCTTCGGATGCAACATCTTCTTTTCTCCAATGAATATTACCGATCAATTCACCTAATACTTCAGGAGTGATTTGTTGTTTAGCGTCGCTCCAAGCATTATCCGGATCAATATGACTTTCAATGATCAAGCCATCAAAATCTAAGTCGATTGCAGTTTGTGCCACATCTTGTAAATTGGTTCTATTACCACAGATATGAGAAGGATCATTGATCAACATCACACCAGGGTAACGGCGCTTCATTTCGATTGCTAAGTGCCACATTGGTGCATTACGATACTCTGTATTACCATAAGAACTAAAACCTCTATGTATTAATCCAACATTTTTGATTCCAGCTTTCTGAACACGCTCCATAGCACCAATCCATAATTCCAAATCAGGATTGATCGGATTCTTGATCAATACTGGAACGTCAACACCGCGTAATGCGTCTGCCACATCTTGCACACTAAAGGGATTCACAGTTGTACGTGCTCCGATCCATAATACATCCACACCAAAGTGCAGTGCATCTTCTACTTGCTTAGCCGTTGCAACTTCTACTGCAACTGGTAATCCAGAAGCTTTACGAGCTTGTTGTAACCATGGTAAACCTTTAGTACCGATTCCTTCAAAACTTCCTGGACGAGTACGTGGTTTCCAGATACCTGCACGCAGGATATCTACTTTGCCAGTTGCGGCTAAACGGATAGCAGTATTCACTACTTGCTCTTCGGTCTCAGCACTGCAAGGACCGGAAATGATCAATGGACGCTTTTGTAATAATGCTTCCACAGATTTTACGTTTTCAATTGTTTGCTCCATAAAATGTGACGCTTGTGTTTTTTCTTTTCTTAGATGTAAGCCCCCAGCTTGAAAGCTGGGGTTAACGGTTTTTATAAATAAATTTCATCCTTTGGTTTTCATTCTTCACACTTGGCCTGAAGGCCAGTGTGATTTACAAAGAATGTCCTCTTTTTGCTTTTTACTTTTTAATTTTTACTTTTTTATTCTCCTCTTCTTGGACGACGTGATCTGTCACTTGAAAAACCAGCCGGACCACCACTATCAGCATCATTCATTCTGATACGTCGGCCCTTATAATTTTTACCATCCAATGCACGAATCATTTGAGGTGCTGCACCTTTTTCAATTTCAATCCAGCTATTCATATCCCGCATGTCTATCTTTCCCAGAACTTCTTTTTTCAAGTCGCTCATATCAAGCACATATTGCAAAAAGCTAGCCTTAAAGAACCCGTCTTTCGTACCAAGGTTCACAAACAATCTGCTATATCCATTACCACCGCGCTTGAACTCGGCGTTTCTCGCTTCTGTTCTAGGGCTCATTTCGCGATCTTCACGACCACCATCACGACCATCTCTTCTTGGCGCTCTATCGCTTGTTGCAGAACGATCTCTAGGTGCTCTATCCCTTTCACGAACATTCAGGTCTTCTGCGTGCTCGTAATATTTCAAGAACCGATCAAATTCCATAGCTGCCACACGCTTCAATACATCCTCTTTACTAACATCAGCAAATTTCTCTGCTAACATAGGAACATAGGTTTCGTAGTCGCCGTGACTGATATCGGCAGACAATAATTTATCCATGAAAGAAAAGAACTGCTTTCTACAAACGTCTTTCCCAGTTGGAATATCCATTTTATGGAACTGTGAATTATTGATGCGTTCAATTTGTTTGAATTTGTACATCTCTTTCGCATGAACGATGGATATACAAATACCTTGCAAACCTGCACGACCAGTTCTTCCACTTCTATGTGTATAGATTTCCACATCATCAGGTAATTCGAAATTGATAACATGGGTGATGCCCTGTACATCAATACCACGAGCAGCTACATCTGTTGCAATTAATAATTGCAAAGTTTTGTCTCTGAACTGTCCCATTACTTTATCACGTTGTCCTTGGGTAAGGTCTCCGTGTAAAGCGTCGATATCGTAACCTTCTCGTGTTAAACGCTCAGAAATTTCTTGTGCGTCTAATTTAGTTCTGGTGAAAATGATACCATAGATTCCAGGATTGAAATCAATGATTCTTTTTAAAGTCTCATAACGGTGTTGCGCAGTTGTAACATAATATTGATGGTCAATATTTTTATTGGCAGTATTTACTTTACCAACTGTTACTTCCTTCGGATCCTTCATGTACTTCTTACTCACTTTACGAATCTCGGTAGGCATGGTAGCACTGAATAACCAGGTACTCTCACGTTTAGGCGTATTCTTTAAAATGAATTCGATATCGTCTTGGAATCCCATGTTCAGCATTTCATCTGCTTCATCCAAAACCACATACTTAATTTGTTCCAGATTGATCGCTTTTCTTTCGATCAAATCAATTAATCTTCCCGGTGTTGCTACTACTATCTGAACGCCTCTTTTTAGGTCACGAATCTGTAACCCGATAGATGCCCCTCCATAAACGGCAACCACAGAAATGCCGGTCATATATTTTTTAAAGAGCTCTATTTCTTTCACAATTTGCATGCAAAGTTCTCTGGTAGGACATACAACTAATGCCTGGGGATACTTTGCAGCTGCGTCAATAATGTGCAGTAATGGTAAACCAAAAGCTGCTGTTTTTCCGGTACCTGTTTGCGCTAAGCCGATAAAATCTTGTGTGCCGCTTAGCAAAATAGGTATTGCTTGTTCTTGTATTGCGGTTGGGTTCACATACCCCAACTCATCGGTTGCCTGAATCAATCTCGCATCAATTCCCAACCCTTCAAATGTCATCATGTATTAAAAAATTTGCGGCAAAGGTACTTTTTAATAAGGGCTTTGCCTGTTTTTTGTTTGTTTACGCCTGTTTCGGGCTATTTTAAGATCCTTTTAATCCCATTTGCCTGCTCAATCAGCTCTTTCAAATACTCAAAATTCTCTTTTTCAAGACAGGATTTGAATTTGCGTAATTGGCTAATATGTTCATTCAGCACATCTAATACATTTTCTTTATTCTGCATAAAAATAGGTACCCACATATCAGAATTACTCTTTGCCAATCTTACCGTGCTTTCAAATCCTCCACTCGCCAACTCGAAAATATTGTCCTCACCCCTTTCTTTTTCCAAAACCGTATTAGCTAAAGCAAAAGAGGTGATATGTGAAATATGACTAACATATGCAACATGCACATCATGTGCTTTTGCCTGCATATATACCAGGTGCATCCCAAGGGTCTCATAAACTTTTTCAACCAATTGAATAGCATCTGCATCACTTTCTTCCTTATTACAGATAACGGTAGCCTTATCTTTAAAAGCACCTGCAACAGCAGCAGTTGGTCCGCTGTTTTCGGTACCCCACATAGGGTGAGTAGCAACAAACCGACCTCTTTTAGGGTGATGCTCGATAGATTTTAATAATCCTTCTTTCGTTGAGCCAACATCCATTAAAACTTGTAAGTGCACATGATCAAGCAATGAAGGCAATACTTTTTCTGCAGCATTAACTGGTATAGCTAAAATGATCAGATCAGATTTTACCAAAGCTTCCTCTAAAGGAAGAATCACATCCACCAGTTTCAAGTCTAAAGCTTTTTTCTGGTGATCAGGGTTGGCATCTACACCTACTACCCAATCAGCAAATCCTTTTTCTTTCAATACCAATGCCATTGACCCACCTATTAATCCGATACCAACAATTGCTATGCGCATATCACATCATTTTAAATTTTAGCCCAACACTTTTATTCTTTCGATTGCTTGTTCAAATCTTTCAACAGATCCACAAAGACTAACCCTGATATATCCATTACCAGCATTTCCAAAAATTCCACCGGGTGTGATAAACACACTTGCTTCATATAAAACTTTATCACTTAATGCATATCCATCTTTAAAATTGTTTGGAATTTTAGCCCATACAAACATGCCTACCTGATCAGTTGAATAAACACATTTTAGTAGATCCAATAATTCAAATACTTTCATTCTACGTTCTGCATAAATTTTATTGATACTTTCATACCAGCTTTTATCAAGGCTCAAAGCTTTTGCAGCCGCAAGTTGTAAAGGAAGAAACATCCCACTATCCATATTACTTTTAAATCGTAGGATTTCGTCAATTCGTTCTTTTGCAGCACATAACATACCTACTCTCCAGCCTGCCATATTAGAACTTTTGCTTAAAGAATTCAGTTCAATGACAATGTCTTTAGCACCAGGGATAGACAACAAACTCACTGGTTTGTCATTTAAAATAAAACTATAAGGATTATCATGGCAAATCAGGATCTGATGTTTTTTTCCAAAGGCAACAATCTTTTCATACAATGCTTCATTAGGTAATTGACCTGTTGGCATATGCGGATAATTGACCCACAATAATTTTACTTTACTTAGATCGGTTTTTTCCAAAGACTCAAAATCGGGTTCCCAATTTTTAGCTTCGCTCATTTCATAAGGCACTGCTATTCCACCAGCCAGTTTTACTGCACTACTATAAGTTGGATAACCGGGATTGGGAATCAAAGCCTGATCACCTTCATTTAAATAAGTCATACAGATATGCATGATTCCCTCTTTACTTCCAATCAATGGGAGAATTTCGGTATCTGCATCAAGGGTTACCTGATACCATGTAGCATACCAGTCCTTAATTGCATTTCTTAATATGGGTGATCCTTTATAACTCTGATAAGCATGCACATTTGGTTTTGCAGACTCTTCCTGTAACACTTTAATAACATCAGGGTGAGGAGGTAAATCCGGACTCCCGATACCTAAATTGATTATTGCCTTCCCAGCTTTATTCAGTTCGTCGATTTCGCGGAGTTTCTGTGAAAAATAATATTCACCAATTCCTTCCAATCTTTTTGAGGTACTAAATGCCATAACTATCCTTTTACAAGTTTTCCTTTTTTATAAATTCCAAAAACCTTAACGCTATTCGTTAAAGAATCGATTGCTTCCATCACCTGATGAAACTGATTCAATTGATCGAATTCCAGATCTGCATAAAACCCATATTTAAAGTTGCTTCCTGGTATCGGCATACTTTGCAGTTTACTCAAATTAATATCCGCATCAGCAATAAGTGTTAATACTTTGGACAAAATCCCTTTCGAGTGATTTGTTTGAAAATAGATGGATGCTTTATCTGCATCGGTTATCTGAACTGCTTCATTCTCCCTTTGTAAAACCAGAAAACGGGTGTAATTATTTTTCATGGTTTGAATATTGGGAGCAATCAGATCCAATTCAAATAACTCTGCTGCCAATTTGCTTGCAATAGCTGCAACATGTTTGCTTTTATGCTGGTGTACTTGTTTGGCACTTAATGCAGTATCTTCTGTTTCTATTAATTTCCAATTGTATTTTTCTAAGAATTCAAGACATTGCAGAATTGCCATAGGATGACTGTGTACCTCTTTAATATCTTCCAATCTCACGCCAGGATTAACCATTAAGTTTTGGCTGATACTTAAATAAACTTCACCCACCACTTTCAATTTACTTTTTTGCAGAAGGTTATAATTGGGAAGAATACTTCCTGCAATTGAATTTTCAATGGCCATAATTGCGCCACTTGATGCAGATTTATCTGATGCGATACGGATCAGATCTCTAAAAGTAGCACATGGAATAACCGTAACAGATTTGCCATACATATTTCGGGCAGCTACTTGATGGAAGCTACCTTCATAACCCTGGATGGCTATCCCTTTTTTACTTTCGAAAACTGTTTTTACAGTTCCCAATGATATACTCTTTTCATTTTCCATGTTCAACTCCTTTCATCCCGGCAATCCGGGCAAAAAAAAACCCGACCTATTGGCCGGGATATGATGTTTCAAGTTTATAATTAAGCTTTAGCAAACAGTACCCGGCTACTTGTTTTAAAGTAGAAATAAAAGAAAAAATAAAATCGGGTGTTGTTCAACAATGTTTGCATGATGACCCAAATATAAAGCATCCGTATATAAGAACCAACTGTAATTGCGAAAATATTTAGCTAACAAACCTTAGTTTGTACTGATTTAGAGGAGTTTATCCAAAAAAAAGGGTCCCTCCGTGGAAACGGAGCGACCTCTAACGATTGCTTGCCATATGAAAATCGGTAATAAGCTAATTCAGAACCGGCAAGCTGAGTATCACAATCCTCTCAGCACTTAGCTTATATTAATTAATTACTTCTTAGCAGCAGAATCAACTTTTGCAGCAGCAGAATCAACTTTAACAGCAGCTGAGTCAACTTTTACAGCAGCAGAATCAACTTTTACAGCAGCTGAATCAACTTTAGCTTCTGTGTTAGCTCCTGAACCGCAAGCAGCGAAAGCACCTAGTGCAACAACGAATAATACTTTTTTCATTTTTTGAGTTTTTTTGTTTGAGGTAATTTACAGTTAATACCCAAAGGGGATAAAAGGTAACCTCCCTAATTAATTTTTTTTTGAAAAATATTTTTTGAGGCATTTTGGGTTACTTTTAACCACTTCATAGTATTAATTGCAGTAAAGTGAAATCGGAACAGAACGAACAAGCATTATTAAAAGGACTGGCAAACAACGACTCAAAGGCCATCGAGACCATCTATAAAGATAATTTTAGTATGGTACAAGCTTTTGTTTTGAATAATAATGGCTCCTACGACGACGCAAGAGACGTTTTTCAGGAAGCAATGATTGCTCTATATGAAAAGGCACAAAGCGAATCATTTGTATTAACCTGTCAAATTAAAACTTATGTATATTCCATATGCAGGCGTCTATGGCTTAAAAAATTACAACAACTTGGAAGGTTCTCCAACCAGGTCGATAATTTGGATGAAACTGTTCCTGTTGAAGAGGATCTGGAGATCCACGAAAAGCGCAACGCTGAGTTTGCGATAATGGATCGGGCGATGAAGAGTTTGGGGGAGCCTTGTAAAAGTTTACTGGAAGGCTACTATTTAAAAAAAATGGGCATGCAAGAGCTGGCGGCAGAATTTGGTTACACCAATGCTGATAATGCTAAAAACCAGAAGTACAAATGCCTGATGAGATTGAAAAAATTGTTTTTTTCGCAATATAATATCGGAGATTAAGTACCATGGACGACATTCAATTACTTGCAAACATCGAAAGTTACCTCGCCGGAGAAATGTCTCCGACAGAAGTAGCTATTTTCGAAGCCCTTCGCAAAAAAACCCCTGAAATCGATCAGATGGTGGTTGAACATAAATTGTTCCAACACCAGATGGAAGATTACGCAGCCACCCAAAACATCAAACATACCCTGCATGTAGTTCATGCTAAATTATTAGAGAACGGAGATTTGAACGAAGGCGGCGAACTTTCTGCTAAGGCACAGGTGGTGCAATTGTGGAACAGATATAAACGTGTAACTGCTATTGCTGCCTCTGTAGGTGGTGTTATAGCCTTGGTAATAAGTGGACTTGTAGCCTATTTCTCACCAGCTGTAAATGGCAATCAGATTCAACAATTAAGTAAGGATATAGAAATCATCAAACGAAACCAGCAATACCAAGGCTCATTGATTAATGAGGTGAAGAGCAAAATTCCGAATGGTGTAACTGTGATTAGTGGTGGTTCGGGCTTCTTAATTGATGCAAAAGGATTTATTATTACCAATGCTCACGTATTGAAAGGTACCGCAGCAGTTGTTGTTGATAGTAAAGGAAGAGAATATAATGCTACCATTGTGCATATCGATACTAAAAAAGATTTAGCGATTTTAAAGATTAACGACGGAGACTTTACTCCATTAAAATCTTTACCCTATAGTATCGGCAAGTCAAATGCAGACCTAGGAGATGAAATCTTCACTTTAGGTTACCCTCGTAACGATATTGTTTACGGAGTTGGTTACCTGGCTTCTAAAACTGGTTTCAATGGCGATTCTTTGAGCTATCAAATTCAGATCAGTGCAAACCCTGGTAACTCTGGCGGACCTGTTTTGAATAATAATGGCGAAGTGATTGGGGTTTTAAGTACTCGTCAGGCTCAGGCGGATGGAGTTGCCTTTGCTGTAAAATCGAAAAACATTTTCGAATTTGTGAACGAGGCTAAAGAAAATGACACCACCCTTGAACACCTAAAAATTCCCGTTCATTCTACTATGAAGGGAACATCTCGTAAACAACAAATCAGCAAAGTTGCTGATTGTGTATACAACGTGAAGGCTTTCAGTAAAAAATAATTACAGTTGAGTTTTTAAATATCGGTAACCACTTCCCATCAGGAGTGGTTATTTTTTTGCAGACCCAAAAAAAAGGAGAACATGTGTTCTCCTTTTTTAATTTCGTCCGAAGCGGATGCTATGCCCATAAATTATTAGGATACACCCCATCTTCGACTAATTTATTAATACTTGCCTGCACATGTGGCGCATCTTCTTTATAAGTTACCCCAAACCATTGAGCAGATGTTGGCACTACTTTTACGATTCCTCTTCCAGATTTCATGAACTGCCCAGTAACAATAGGAATGAAGAATTCTGATTTAATGTTCTTCAAATTATTTTCGTTAGCTAAAAATTCTTCAAACATTGTTTCACAGAAATCCAAATACCCTGGAGCAAAACATAAAAAGTTCATGCTCACAAGACTATCTTCACTTACTTCATGCAAACCATCTTCATCCTGATAAGTGATAATTCCTTTTTCATTTCGAAAAATACTTGTACGTTCATTGATATCAGTCAGGTTATTATTAGCATCCACTGCACAAACGCCACGACTTACGCTTCCAAAGTCGCTTAACGTTTTCTTTAACTCATATCCAATGATACTATAGGTTTGCTCATTACATTGATTCACTAAAAAATCATACGCTTTTACAAAAGAATCAGTTCCATAATAATCATCCGCATTGATTACTGCAAAAGGTTCATTTACTTTTCCTTTGCAACAAAGAACTGCATGCGCAGTTCCCCAAGGCTTTGTTCGATCGGCTGGTATTTCTTTGTCGTCTACAAAGGATTTTAGGTGCTGATACACATAATCGGTCTGAATCTTTCCAGCAAGCTTTGGTTCGAATATGGCTTTAAAGTTTTCAGAAAAATCTTCTCTAATAATAAATACAACTTTTTCAAATCCTGCTTTAATTGCATCATAAATTGAATAATCCATGATAGTTTCGCCACTTGGGCCGAACGACTGAGTCTGCTTTTGACTACCATAGCGACTGGCCATACCAGCGGCTAATATTACAAGTGTAGGTTTCATAAAAAATGATAGAATTTTACGATATAAAGTTACTTGATAATCTTTAAATTCAACTCTATAAAAGTGCAAATAAATACCAGCTTAGCAAGGATCCAAACATTAATACTAGGGATGGATCGGAATATTCAAATTGATGTACTAAGACTCGATTTGATTCATCCTATTATTAGTGGTAATAAATGGTATAAGCTGAAATACTATTTAGAAGATGCCCTACACAGGGGCTTTACAGAAATTGCCAGTTTTGGGGGTGCCTATAGTAATCATATCGTTGCTACAGCTTGTGCATGCAGCGAAAGCAAATTAAAAAGCATAGGTTTTATTAGAGGAGATCAAACAACTGAATTATCTCATACCCTGCATACAGCTAGTTTATTGGGTATGCAATTACAATTTATAACCAGAGAAGCGTATCAAAATAAAAAAATAATCATGGAAAATAATAAGCATCCAAACAGATATTGGATCCCGGAAGGGGGGTATGGCTTATTAGGTGCCAAGGGAGCTGCTGGTATGCTGGATGAAGCACCCTCCTTCGAAAACTATACCCATATCGTTGCAGCAATAGGCTCGGGCACGATGATAGCCGGACTTTTAAATGGAAGCTTGCAACACCAAACAATTATTGGAATTAGTTCTTTGAAAAACAACTCAAGTTTAGAGAAAGAAGTTTTTGCATTAACGGAAATAAAAAATCATCACAGACTTGTAATGAATCACCATTATCACTTTGGTGGATTTGCCAAACATCCATCAGAACTACTAGATTTTATGAACGAATTCTGGGAAAGTGAATCAATTCCCACAGATATTGTATATACAGGGAAACTGTTTTTTGCTATCAACGATCTATTACATAAGAATTATTTTAAAGAAGGGGATAAAATATTAGTTGTTCATAGCGGTGGTTTACAAGGCAATTTGTCTTTACCTGAAAAGAGTTTACCATTTTAATACTGTCATTAAATATATTTGTATCCCAATGAAACAATGCATCGTAGTCTTCAGCCTTTTCAGTAGCCTTATATTTGGCAAGATTGCGAATGCCCAGGATATTTTACCAGAATTCAAATTAAAACAAATCAGCCCTGGCAAAGTGTTGATCAGTTGGCATAATACACATCAAAACTGTGTGAAACTATTAGTACAAAGGTCGAGTGATCATAAAAATTTCAAAACCATCGTATCTGCAAAAAAACCCGGTCTTTATGAGAATAGTTTTATGGATACCAAGTCACCCAAAAATAAAAATACCTACTACAGAATTCAGTATTCACTGAAAAATGGAAATATGTATTTTTCAAATACACACAGTACCTTAGAAAAACAAATCATCAAAAATGCCGTTCCCACACAAACAGGCAATAATTGGAAGGCTTCACCATTTGTTTATACTAATATCAATGGATACATTCAAATCTCAGTAAACAACCCCTCAGCGTTCGTTTATAAAATAAAATTCTTTGATGAAAATGGGACTGATTTATTTCAGATTAATAAAATAGACCTGGATAATTTAATTCTAGATAAAACAAATTTCATGCACGGGGGATGGTTCCAATTTGAATTATACAAGGATGACATTCTTCTTGAAAAGAACAAAGTTTTTTTAAAGGGAAATTAAAAAGAGCCTGTAGTTACTATTCGGTAAACAAGGCACAATTAAAAACACGTTCGAAATTTTTCTTTACCAAATATTTCACTTCTTCCATGGGAACTTTTTTTCCCAATTCTTTTTGCAAAGACGTTACTTGTTTTCCTACAATGCCACAAGGAACTATATCGTAGTAATAATTCAAATCTGTATTCACATTAAAGGCAAAACCATGCATGGTGATCCACCGGCTGCTTTTGATCCCCATCGCACATATTTTGCGTTCTTTTCCCGGGATCATGGGGTCTAACCAAACGCCAGTTTCACCTGAGCTCCTATCGCCAGTTAAGCCATACTCTGCCATTGTTAAAATGATCACTTCTTCTAAACTTCTTAAATACCATCCCAAATCCGGTTTGAATTTTTCAAGATCTAAAATAGGATAACCCACTAATTGTTCAGGACCGTGAAAAGTAATATCTCCACCCCTGTTAATATGAAAATAATCGATTCCCCTTTGGGATAAAGTTTCTTCATTTATCAATAAGTTGCCTTCATTACCACTTTTACCCAAGGTGTAAACTGGGGGATGTTCCACGAAAAGCAAATAATTGTTTGTGGGTATGGCGTCTGCTGCCAACCCTGTTTTTCTAAACAATGCCTTGAGATCAGCATTTTCCTTCAACAAAGACTCCTGGTAATCCCATGTTTCTTTGTATCGCATGTTGCCTAAATCCTTATAACAAACTTGCTGTTGCATAGGGTGAAATTACTGAAATAGTTACAAAACAACATGTCCAATAGCAAGAATCGTAGATCTCCTATAACAATAGTATTTTTGCCACATGGAACACGAGATTGACATTGTAGCTGACGAAGCATCAGAAGATCTATATGAACGTAAAGCCTTTAAAGTAGATAAAGGACAAGTACCCTTGCGTATCGACAAGTTTGCTAAAATGCATTTAGAGGGTGCTACCAGAAATAAGGTTCAAAATGGAATTGAAGCTGGCTTTTTAACCGTCAATGGGAAAAAAGTAAAATCGAATTATAAAGTAAGGCCAGGAGACGAAATTGTATTCCTAAGTTATATTAATCCAGAACATACAGAATTAAAGCCAGAAAATATTCCCTTGGATATCGTTTATGAAGATGATGCACTAATGGTCATCAATAAACCAAAGAATATGGTGGTGCATCCTGGGGTAGGGAATTTTACTGGTACCCTTTTAAATGGAGTGGCCTATTACCTGTTACAACAAAATCCACATTTAGATGAGGATACACTTCCCAGATTCGGACTAGTTCACCGAATTGACAAGAACACTACTGGATTAATTGTTCTGGCAAAAACCGGCGAGGCAGCTGCTGCCTTGGCTAAACAATTCTTTAATCATACAGTTTCCCGCAAATACATGGCACTTGTTTGGGGAAATGTAGAGCAGGATGAAGGAACGATTGTTGGTCATATTGCCCGTCACAAACAATATCGAAAAATGTTTGATGTTTACCCAGAGGGAGAAATCGGTAAGCATGCCATAACGCATTATAAAGTTTTAGAGCGTTTTAATTATGTAACGCTGGTTGAATGCATTCTAGAAACTGGTAGAACACACCAGATCAGGGTGCATATGAAGCATATAGGGCATACTTTATTTAACGATTTTGAATATGGAGGGGACCGTATTTTAAAAGGCACCATTTATACTAGATACAAACAATTCGTTGATAATTGTTTTGAGATTTGCCCGAGATGTGCGCTACACGCAAAAACATTAGGATTTATACATCCCACTACAGGAAAGGAAATTTTCTTTGAATCTGAATTACCAGCAGACATGAAAGGCGCCATAGAAAAATGGAGAAATTATCTTGGAAATAAAAACAGTGCCTAATTGCAACTCCATTATTTCATAAAAAAAATAGTCAAACAGTTACTTGCATTTTCACCGATTGCTATCGGTAAAAATGATGTTTATGACAGATTCACCAAACAGATCATTGCTGCACATTGCGATAAAGACTCTGTTTGTATTGATATAGGTGCCAATGAAGGAAAAATTTTGGCACTAATGATTCAAACAGCACCACTTGCCAAGCATTACGCTTTTGAACCCATTCCTCGTCTTTGTAATAACCTGATTAAAAAATATTCAAATCATGCATGGATATTTCCAATTGCATTGAGCGATCAAAAAGGAATCAGTCAATTTAATCTTGTTACCACAAATACAGCTTTAAGCGGATTGAAAAAAAGGCCTTATGTAAGTCCACATCAGGATGAGACCATAGAAGTTCCTACAGATTTATTAGATAATATGATATCCGTAGAAACAAAAATAAGTTTGATTAAAATAGATGTGGAAGGTGGTGAATGGAATGTTTTAAATGGAGCTATCAATACAATTCAAAGATCTAACCCCCTCATCCTTTTTGAGTGTGGTAAAATTGGAGGCGACCTATATGGTTTTGATGCTACTAAAATTTATCAGTTGTTTCAGGATGTATTTAACTATCGAATCTATACACTGAAAGGGTGGTTAAATGAAACACAGGGACTATCCTTTGCAGAGTTTGAAAAAAATTATGAGTCGGGTAAAGAGTATTTCTTTTTAGCCGCACCGAAAAGTATTCACAAGAATTCTTAACTTACCTAATAAATTCAGCAATATGAGTAAATATGATTTGATCGAGGCTATGACAGAGAATCATCAGCGCTTTTCAAATTATATGAATATTCTGACCGAGCCTGACTTTTTGTATGCGATGCCAGGCAAATGGTCTGCTGGGCAGCAACTTGATCATATTGTTCGTTCTACAAAACCTTTGATATTAGCAGTTCGTTTACCACATTTCATATTAAAATTAATATTTGGCTCAGCCAACCGGCTATCGAAAAGCTTTGAAGAGCTTGTAAAAAAGTATGAGGATAAGATTGCAGAAGGTGGTAAGGCTTCAGGTAGTTTTATTCCCCCGGCGGTTGGTTTCGACAAAAAAGATGCATTGATCAAAGAATTAGGATCAATCATCACAAAAATCAATACCGGCATTGAGAAATTCACAGAAGAAGAATTAGATACCTGTATACTTCCTCATCCCCTACTGGGAAAAGTAACATTTAGAGAAATGATTTACTTTACAATAAACCACGTTGATCATCATCATTATAATATTGACAAGGCCATACAAGAAGGTCTTTTGAACAATTAAAGCGGGTCTCCTTTTAAATTAAAATTCAAAGAAATCTGGTGAAACAGATTCTGCTGATAGAACCCAGTAGCATATCGAATATGCAACTTATTGAGTAATACTCCGAAACCCAGGCTAAAACCATTTAGACCGTTTGTGATATTATAGGCATTTAAACTTTGCCTTCTCATCAAATTCAATGCTGCAGTAATTTGAAACTGGTTACTTAAAAATATATCAGTTGAAAAAACCAGATGTGCCATAACTTTCTGAAAACTATTATTAGTTCCAAATCTACCATCACCTTCCTGCGCATTAAATAAAGTATCATTATAAAAAACGTCAAATCGATGTAAATGATGCGCTGTTAATGAGAATTGTAATGGAGCATTTAATAATCGTTTTGTTATCCCTGCCTGTAAATCAAATGGCAGTTCTTCTTTTGTGCCTGATCCTGCATAAGATTTGAGTTGTGTTCCCATATTCTTTGCAACGATAGAAATTTGCAATTGTTCCTCTTTATCATAATAGGCCAGGCCTGCATCAAATGCTAATCCGTTTGATTGATAGGTTCCATAATTAGAATTAATAAATTTAGTATCAAATCCAATCCACCATTTTTCCCTGTATTTTTTTGAATACATGAGTTCTATCACATAATCTGAAGGCCGAAAATTACCAAGTATATTACCAGAAGCGTCGGTTTGAGTGAGTGTGCCATAGTTTAGGTACTGTACTCCAAGTCCAAGATTTGAGTGTATGCTATTGACATGAAACGCAGTTTGTAAGCTATACTGCTTCACTCCTTCTGCATAGCTATAAAATGAACTAGATATTTGTTGATGCATTGAATCGCGCAAAAGGGCTGGGTTAGTAAAAGACATACCCACATCATTACTGATACTACTCACATTTACAGAACCTAATGCCGCAAGTTGGGCAGTATTAGGTTGGTTAAGAAAATTAAAAACAGCATTACCTCCAAGCGTCTGCGATTCGGCTTCACTTGCCGCAAAAAACAAAAGCAAAAAAACAATACGATTCATACTGATTATTCTAATTCAAATCTAAGCAGAAACAAGAAGCCTTCTTTAAAAAAAGAAATCCCCCATTTCTGGGGGATTCAATTAAATTATTGTTGCCTTAAACTAATGCCAGTTCTAAAACCTGTTGCATTGTTTTTACAAAATGAAACTGAACACCTTTTATAAAACTACTATCAATCTCTAGTACATCTTTTTCATTCATGGAACACATAATGATCTCTTTCAAACCTGCCCTTTTAGCTGCTAATACTTTTTCCTTGATTCCACCAACAGGTAAAACCTGACCTCGTAAGGTAATTTCACCAGTCATTGCCAAATATGGTTTTACTTTTCTTCCAGTGAATGCAGAAGCCAATGCAGTTAGCATTGTAACACCTGCACTTGGCCCATCCTTAGGTGTTGCTCCTTCCGGGACGTGAATATGAATTGTTTTTTTAGCAAAGACCTCGGGGTCGATTCCTATTTTCCGAGCATTTGCTTGCAAATAACTTAAGGCAGTGCTGGCACTTTCCTTCATCACATTTCCAAGGTTTCCCGTCAACTTCATTTCTGCCTTACCTTCACCAAGGATTGCTTCAATAAATAATATATCTCCGCCAACGTAAGTCCATGCAAGACCTACTGCCACACCAGCCATGTTTGCGGTTTTATAAATTTCATTGCTATAACGAGAAGGACCTAATATTTTTTCTACGTCGGCACTAGTAAGAACAGACTTGACTTTATTTTTAATCGCAAATTCTTTTGCCTGATATCTCATGATTGAAGCAAGCTGACGGTCTAATTCTCGAACCCCGCTTTCACGAGTATAGCTTTCGATGATTTTCTCCACTACTTTGTCATTCAATTTAAAATTAATCTTATCTAAACCATGTGCTTCTCTTTGCTTTGGTAATAAGTGTCTTTTTGCAATCTCTACTTTTTCTTCTACTGCATAACCACTAAGATCTATGATCTCCAAACGATCGCGCAGTGCGGGTTGAATATTTTGAATATTATTAGCTGTAGTAATAAATAAAACCTTACTCAGATCGTACTCTAGCTCTAAATAATTATCGTAAAAAGTATTGTTTTGTTCAGGGTCTAAAATTTCTAATAATGCAGAAGAGGGATCGCTTCTTCCATCGGTCCCAATTTTATCAATCTCGTCCAGAATCATCACAGGATTTGATGATTTACACTTTCGAATCTGCTGAATAATCCTACCTGGCATAGCACCGATATAAGTTTTACGATGTCCACGAAGCTCGCTTTCATCGTGTAATCCACCCAAACTTACTCTCACATATTTCCTACCAATTGCATGAGCAATGGAACGTCCTAATGAGGTTTTACCAATTCCGGGAGGTCCAAGAAAACAAAGGATAGGGCTCTTCATATCACCCTTTAATTTTAGAACAGCTAAATATTCAATGATCCTACTTTTGATCTTTGACATACCATAATGATCTCTGTCTAAAACCTTTTGTGCATTTTTTAAATCATAATTATCTGCAGAATAGTCTTCCCAAGGAAGATCCAACATTAGATCTAAATGATTATAAACAATGGAATAATCGGGTGTAGAAGCATTCATCCTCTCCAGTTTTTCAATTCCTTTTTTGAAAAGAACTTTAGCTGAATCAGGCCACTTCTTTGCTTCTGCCTTCTTCTTCATATCAGCTATTTCCCGATCGTTACTATCTCCACCCAATTCGTCTTTAATACTATTTAATTGTTGTTGTAAAAAGTATTCGCGCTGTTGTTTGTCGATCTCTGTTCTGGTTTTGCTGGTTACTTTATCTTTCAGCTCTGCAAATTGTAGTTCTCTATTCAGGATTTGTATCAATCTTTCCGCTCGCTTATAGATATCGTGAATTTCTAGCAAACTTTGCTTCTCAACCAAATCACTATTTAAATTGCTGCTGACAAAATTGATGAGAAAGGAAGGGTTTTCAATATTTTTTAAAATAATGGATGCTTCAGTTGGCAGATTGGGTGACAAGTGAATAATCTGTGCAGCAAGGTCTTTAATGCTACTTACATACGCATTAAAATCCTCTGAAACAGGCAGCACATCATCTTCAAATAATTTGATAGAAGCCTTAAAATAAGGGTCTTCCGTTTGCATTTCTACAAGTTCAAATCTCTTCTTTCCTTGAATGATGATGGTGGTTCCACCATCTGGCATTTTAATCAATTTTACGATCTTAGCCACTGTGCCAATACTGCATAAGTCGTTAGGTGCGGGCTCTTCAATATTGGCATCTTTTTGAGCTAATACTCCAATAAGTTTATCCAGTTTGTAAACATCATTCACCGCTTTGATGCTTTTATCTCTTCCAACGGTGATGGGTAATACTACACCTGGAAATAACACAGTATTTCTAAGAGGTAAAATGGGCAAAATGTCTGGTATAATCAGGTTTTTATCCTGATCGCCATCATTCTCATTAATCGGAATAATCGGCATAAAATCGGTATCATCCTCCGAACGGAAAAACAAGTTTTCTTTCAACATGGTTAAAATCTTTGGTCAATTTGTCACTCTCCCTCGATTACAATTAATTTACAAAGGAAAGCTGAATATTGCAATATTGATGCCACTGCCACAGAAACAGTTCATTTTGTACAAACTGACACAAAAAAAAATCCTCCCGAAATTCGGGAGGACCTTCTTGCAAGAAGTAATATTATTAGAAATACAATAAGTAATTCTACAATTTTCTAATTATTTCTTAGTAGAGTCAACCTTTGCAGCAGCAGAGTCAACTTTAACAGCAGCAGAATCTGTTTTAACAGCAGCTGAATCAACTTTAACAGCAGCT
The DNA here is from genome assembly GCA_947371755.1 of Chitinophagaceae bacterium. Classification (GTDB taxonomy): domain Bacteria; phylum Bacteroidota; class Bacteroidia; order Chitinophagales; family Chitinophagaceae; genus Sediminibacterium. The sequence continues at coordinate 8,509 of CANBQT010000035.1, read as the reverse complement.
GAATCAACTTTAGCTTCTGTGTTAGCTCCTGAACCGCAAGCAGCGAAAGCACCTAGTGCAACAACGAATAATACTTTTTTCATTGTAATTTTGTTTTTTAAATTTTTTTAATGGCGCAAAGATAGTATCCACAGAATAATTAACAAATTTTATAACACATATTTTTCAATATAATATAACCTATTTTTTCCTGAAAAATATTCTGATAGGTACACCAGTTAGCTTGAACTTCGACCTTAATTGATTTTCCAGGTAATTTTTATAGGCTGGTTTAATATCTTCTGGATAATTAGTAAAGAAAGCAAAAGAAGGAACGGCTGTAGGTAACTGGGTTACATACTTGATTTTAACCGTATTTCCCCTCACTACTGGTGCATGGTAAGCTTCAACAGCTTTTAGCATGATATCATTTAACTGAGAAGTTGGAATCTTACGATTACGGTTATCATTCACTTCAATGGCTAATTCAATAGCTTTGAAGATCCTTGTTTTCTCAATCACTGAAATAAATAAAATAGGAACATCTGTAAAAGGAGCAAATTTTGTTCTAAGCACTTTTTCGTAATCACGGGCTGTATTAGTTTCTTTTTCTACAAGGTCCCATTTATTAACTAGTACAACAATCCCTTTTCCTTTTCTTGTTGCTAAACTAAAAATGCTTACGTCCTGCGCTGTAATTCCTTTTTTGGCGTCAATGAGAAGCATACACACGTCTGCGTCATCCATTGCTTTGATGGCACGAATAATAGAGTAGAATTCTAGATCATCTTTTTCAGAACTTTTTTTACGAATTCCGGCTGTATCTATGAGCATGAATTCCTTCTGAAACATTTTATAATGGGTATGAATAGTATCGCGGGTTGTTCCAGCAATATCACTCACAATGGTCCTGTCTTCTCCGATCAATGCGTTTAGTAAAGATGATTTACCAACATTAGGCTGCCCTATAATGGCAAACTTTGGCAATTCATTGTCGCGTAAAGTTTCATCAGAATCTTCCGCTTTCATTGCTTCAGTTACGGCATCTAATACTTCACCAGTTCCACTTCCAGTGATGCTACTTACAAAAAAAGTATGTTCTAAACCAAGACTATAAAATTCAGTAGCATCTAATTGTCTGGCACTGTTATCTACTTTATTTACCACAAGATATACTGGCTTTGTAGTTCTACGTAACAAATCTGCCATCACTTCATCCAAATCAGTGATACCAGTTACTACATCCACCATAAAAATGATGCTATTGGCTTCATCGATGGCAATTTTTACCTGCTTTCTAATTTCTCTTTCAAAAATATCATCGGTATTTGGTACGAAACCTCCTGTATCAATTACATTAAAGGTTTTACCATTCCAATCGGTAACACCATACTGACGGTCGCGTGTAACGCCACTGATATCATCAACGATTGCTTTACGCTGTTCAAGTAATCGGTTGAAAAAAGTACTTTTTCCTACATTGGGTCTACCAACGATTGCTACTGTGTAACTCATTTTATGTCCTCCTAATAATGTTTTTATGTTAGTTTCCTGAAAATTCAAGCTAACCATTATTTATATCCGTATTCTTTTAATTGTAAGTCATTATCACGCCATTTAGGGCGCACTTTTACAAACAATTCCAGAAATATTTTCTTATCGATGAACTGCTCAATATCCTTCCGGGCAAGGGTTCCTATCTCTTTGATCATTTTTCCCTTTTCTCCGATGATGATGAACTTCTGTGTATCTCTTTGCACAATGATATCTGCCTGTATTTTAACAATATCATCCCGCTCTTTGAACTCATTGATCAATACTGCTGTGTGATAAGGAATTTCATCACCAAATAATTGATAAATTTTTTCCCTGATCATTTCTGATGCAAAGAATTTCGTTGGCATATCACTCAGATCTTCCTCACTATAAAATGGTTGGCCTTCTGGCAATAATTCCATAATTGCTGCCAACAATTTATTCAAATGCACTTTTTGTAAAGCAGAGATCTTCACGATCTTAGTACAATAACTTTTTTCTGAAAAGAACTTTTCTGCTAAAGCGATTCTTCCATTACCAGCTTTATCTATTTTATTCAGCACTATTAATGCTGGAACTTTTAAACGTAATTTCTGAAAGATGCCATCTATTTCATCAAGATCTTCATTTGCATCTACTATCAACAAAGCTATATCTGCGTCTTCTAAAGCACTTTTCACAGAAGTCATCATGTGTTCGTGCAGTTTGTATTGAGGATCAATGATACCTGGTGTATCAGAAAAAATGATCTGATACTCACCTGGCACATTCAGAAATGCCTTGATACGATGACGAGTAGTTTGTGCCTTCGGTGATGTGATGGCCATTTTCTCCCCGATCAATGCATTGATCAGCGTGCTTTTTCCGGCGTTCGGCTTCCCAAAAATATTTACAAAACCTACTTTCATTTGATAAAGGTACAAAATAACAAAGGCCTCCATAGAGGCCTTTTAAGTTGCGAGAGGAGGGATCGAACCTCCGACCTTCGGGTTATGAGCCCGACGAGCTACCGCTGCTCTATCTCGCGATATAAGATTAATCTAATTATCGCTTTTACATTAAGAATACATTTCACACCTCCTTCTCAACTCTCTTAATGGGTTGCAAAAGTAGGAGTTGCAGCCTTACCATCCAAAAATATTTGCTAATCTTCTGATTTTCTTTTCACTGAAGCGCCTCCGCTGGTACTAATATCGCGGATTAATCCAGCTCCTTTATAAAAAATGGTACTCCCACCACTTGCTTCGGCACTTAGTTCTTTCAAATTAGTAATACGAACCACGGATGCCCCTGATGCATCAATTTTACAATAATCAGTTTTGAGTTCGTATCCTTTTACATCGCAAGCTCCAGAAACATCAATATCTACTTTTTCTGCCGTGCCAGATATTTTAAAGTTAGAAGCACCACTGGCATCCAACCTAAGTTTTCCTGCTTTTACTTCGCCAGTAAAGTCACTAGCTCCAGATAATTGAATTTTCAAGTCATCCGAATGGATCATATCGGCAGTTTTGATATTACAAGCCCCTGAAGCTTCTAATTTGTGTATTTCGATGAAAGTAACATATGCCTTCATTTTATTATTATTACTCCAGGTCTTCCAGTTCCAACCACTTCCATCAAAATATATATGAAGCTTGCCATTTCTAACCTCTGTTTTTATTCTTGAAAGTGCTTCAGGATTGCTTGCGCTGATAGCTACTGCTTCTTCCTTACCCTGAGACAAATAAAGATCGATGGCGCCAGATACTTCCACAGCTGTAAAACCCTTTACATTGCGCACTTCTGCATTTGCATCAAAAACCAGGTTCTTTCCTTCCTGCGCCTGCAACTGAGCAATACCCAGTATGAGTAACAACAGTACAGATATCTTTTTCATGAGAGATTTTTTTTATTGAACGTAAGTGATGTGATAAAGTTACAGTTGGGAATTATATTTCGAATAGCTATTTTTGCTCCAGACATTCCTCGGGGTGCTGTTCGGAACAAACCGAATGGCTGAGATAATACCCGTCGAACCTGAACAGGGTAATGCCTGCGAAGGGAAGGTGTACTGTTCTACAGATCCTCTCCATTAGCTCTCCCTGTTTCCATTATTAACTTTTAAAATCATCAAAATGAAAAAGTTTTTGGGAACAATCGTCATTGTATTCCTTACCAGCCTGGCAATTGGCCAAGCAAACAAAACAACCGTCAAGGGCATCATTACCGATGCATCCAGTAAAAGCCCATTAATCGGGGCAGTAGTAACTCTCGGAAAATCGCAGGTACTTAGCGACAATACCGGTGCTTTTCAGTTTGTAAATATTTCTAAAGGAAAATATTCCTTTACTATCAATAGCCTTGGTTTTAAACCTTATCAATCAGAAATAGAGTTAGTGGGGAGCCCAGTTACTTTAAACATTCCTTTAGTTGCAAACGCATTATACTTACAACCTCTAGAAGTAAGAGCTACAAGGGCCTCAGCGTCTGCCCCTTTTACCAAAAATAATATTAACAAGGATCAAATTGCATTAGTCAATACAGGTCAAGACCTTCCCTTTATTCTAAACCAAACGCCTTCAACTGTAATCAATTCTGATGCTGGTAATGGTGTTGGTTATACAGGAATTCACATCAGAGGCTCTGATGCAACAAGAATAAATGTAACGCTCAATGGCATCCCTTATAATGATGCGGAGAGTATGGGCACTTATTTTGTTGATTTACCAGATTTTGCATCATCGGTAAATAGTATCCAAATTCAAAGAGGAGTGGGTACTTCCTCAAATGGTGCTGGAGCATTTGGGGCAACATTGAATTTAGCTACCAATGAATTTAATGAGAAGTCATATACTGAATTAAATAATAGTTTCGGTTCATTCAATACTTGGAAAAATACATTAAAATTTGGCACTGGTTTATTAGCTGATCATTTTACGATTGATGCTAGAATCAGCAATATCAGTAGCGATGGATATATTGATCGTGCTAGTTCAGATTTAAAATCACTCTATCTCAGTGCTGCTTATGTGAATCAAAATTCATCCTTACGTTTCAACGTATTCTCGGGAAAAGAAAAGACCTATCAGGCATGGTATGGTATATCTGAATCGCAACTTTTAACTGATAGAAGGTTTAATCCTGCAGGAATGGAAAAACCAGATTCTCCTTATGAGAATCAAACCGACAATTATACACAAACGCATTATCAGCTTTTTTTCAATCACAATTTCAAATCAAATTGGGCTTTTAGTACTGCAGTTTTTTTAACAAAGGGTAAGGGTTATTATGAAGAATATAAAGCAGATCAAAACTATGCAGATTACGGATTACCGAATCAGGTAGATGGAAATTTGACTTATGCCTCCACTGATCTGATCAGAAGACGTTGGCTGGATAATAATTTCTTCGGACAGATTGCATCCTTACAATATAAAACACAAAATGATGAACTTACCTTTGGCGGAGGCTGGACCAAATATGAAGGAAAACATTTTGGGAATATCATTTGGATGAAAGTTGGAACGGTATCGCCTGATTACCATTACTATGATTTTCCAGCTACAAAATGGGATGCCAATTTCTATACAAAATGGATGCACAAATTTAATCACCAGTGGCAAAGTTTTGTAGATGTGCAATACAGAAATGTAAGTCACCAAATGGAAGGGTTTGAAGGAAACGCCAATCTTTCAGTACATAGAAGTTTTCAATTCGTAAATCCAAAAGCCGGAATTACTTATACCCATAATGGATGGCAAGGATTTCTGAGTTATGCACTAGGAAATAAAGAGCCCAACAGAGACGATTTTCAAGCAAGTTTAATTAGTCAACCAAAACAAGAATCTTTGCATGATTTTGAATTGGGTCTTGAAAAAAGGAATCAGAATATTCAATATGGTGCTACTGTTTATTATATGAATTATATCAATCAATTGGTATTAACCGGGCAAATAAATGATGTAGGATCTTATACCAGAACCAATGTTCCGAAGAGTTATCGCCTCGGACTAGAATTGCAAGCTTCTGCTAATCTTACAAAATGGTTAAACATAGTGGGCAATCTGACATTCAGTAAGAATAAAATAAAATCATTCACAGAGTATATTGATAATTATGATACTGGCTTACAAGATGCCATCAATCATAGCAATACTGACATCTCATTTTCGCCTAACACTATTGGAAGTTTGAGTTTTAATTTTCAACCGATGAAGAACTTTGAAATTAGTTTACTGAGTAAGTATGTCGGGAAACAGTATTTAGACAATGCACAAAATGAAGCAAGCAAACTCGACTCCTATTTTACACAGGATCTAAGATTGGCTTATACTATCAAAAATAAGCTTTTCAAAGAGTGGCATATCATTGGACAACTCAACAATTTATTCAATGTAAAATATCAACCCAATGGTTATGCATACAGTTATGTTTATAATAACGAAAGAGTAAATGAAAACGGGTATTACCCAATGGCTGGGACTAATTTTATGCTGTCGTTAAACATCAATTTTTAAGCTTAAAAATCAATAGGTCAAAAAAAAGCTCGTTGAATTTCTTCAACGAGCTTTTTTTTTAAAAATCGTTTAAATTATTTAGCAATTCTATCCTGCCAAGCTAACATTCCACCAGACACATTAATCACATTAGCAAACCCAGCCGTTTCAAGCATCATACAGGCTTGACCACTTCTATTTCCACTACGGCAATAAACAAAGACTTCTTCATTTTTAAGATCCTCGATAGCATCGATGTTTAAAATTTGTACTTGTCCTAAAGGCAAAAGAATACCTCCAATATTAAAATCAGCGTGTTCATGAGGTTCTCTTACATCAACCAGATTGATCTTAGCCCCTGAATCGATCTTTTCTTTAAGCGCTTCTACAGAAATAGTTTGCATGAAATATTAATTTGAATGTTTATTGATTAATAATTGTTTGAACTGTATCTTTTAATGGAGCAACAGCACTAATATAAATATCTAATAACTGACCACTTCTGATTTTATTCGCAGATTTCTGACCCGGTACAGTTTCGATAAATACATCAGGACTTTGCTTAACAATGAAAGAAGCATTGGTATCTGCGATGCTGCCAACAGGAATCACGGAACCGATATTAAGGCTTAATGATGCCAACCAACTCTTTGCTTCAACTAAAGTCATGCCTATTAAATTAGGCACTTCAATATCACCCCCTCCAACACCGCTACCTAAGACCAGTCCTATAGAACTTCCTAAAGGAATTTTAGTACCGGGTTTCACTTCCACATCATTTAAGGTCTGTTCTAAAACTGCATTTCGGGCAATATCGGGTTTGTAATTGATGAGTCCCATCTTTAACCCAAGACTCTGTAAATACATTTCAGCACTTCTGATTGAAAAACCAACCAAATTTGGCATTTCAACCATTGGCGCTAAACTTCTATTAATTGTTAAATAGATGGTTCTACCCTGTTTTACAATTGCATCAGGTTCGGGTGATTGACGAACAACAGCCAGCTTTGCCACACTATCTACATACACGGAATCTTGTAAAGCAACTTGGAACCCTTTATCCTCTAAAATCTTTTTTGCAGCGATGGCATTTTGCCCAACTACACTTGGTACTTTCTCTGATTTCCCAAATCCTGTAATCCATGATAAAGAAAGAAAAAATAGAACCACCAGCAACACGATAAGTCCGATTGCAGCTAGAATATTTGCCCATAAAGGCTTGCTTGTGATGTATTTAAACACAGAATTGAATTTGGAAATAATACTGGGAAATTCCTTTATTTAAACGAAACTACCAATTCCCTAGAAACAGAAAAGGTAATTTCAGCTTTAATTTAACGCTTCTTCGATAATCGCAGTGTAAAAATCAGTCAATTGCCAACCCATTGACCTAACCTGTTGTGGAATAATGCTTGCTTCACTCTGACCAGGAACAGTATTCACTTCCAACATAAAGGGTTTTGCTTTTTCTTCATTATAAATAAAATCGATTCTCACTACTCCCCTACAATTCATTACATCGTATACTCTTTTAGCAGCAGTAGTTAGCTGCAGAAACATTTCCTCAGTAATATTTGCCGGAGTAATTTCTTCACTGGCACCTAAGTATTTCGCTTCGAAATCAAAAAATGTATTATTCGTTTTTATTTCAGTAATGGGTAAAACCGTGATGATGCCTTTTGATTTAAATACTCCAATAGTGAATTCTCTCCCACTAATAAATTCTTCAATCAAAATTTGATCATCTTCTTTAAATGCTTTTTCTATTGCTGCATCCAAATCATCTGAAGCATCTACTTTACTCATACCGATACTACTTCCACCATTATTAGGTTTCACAAAAACAGGTAATTGCAATTGTTCTAAAATGGCTTTACTGGTGATGGGTGTATGCTTGAATAAGTGCAGCGACTTTGCTACATTGATTCCTGCAAAAGATGCTACTGCCACAGTATATCTTTTGTTGAATGTTAATGCAGAGGTTGCTGCATCGCACGTTGTATAGGGCAGATGCAGCATATCAAAATATCCTTGCAGTTTTCCGTCCTCACCAGGTGTACCATGAATGCACATTAAGACGGCATCAAAATGAATTTTTTGTCCTTGATCAAGAATTGTAAAGTCTGACCTATCCACTGCTGATTTTTCGCCATGAACAGGTTCATACCACCAACCCTGGTTATTGATATCAATTCGATATACATCAAATTTCTCCCTATCCGTGTTATTGGAAACTGTAATAGCGCTTTTATAACTTATTTGTGCTTCTCCACTTAACCCTCCGGTAACCAATGCAATCTTCTTTTTCATGCTTGTAATAATATATAACAAATATAACTGCCAAATCAACAAGGTCAAAATGGCAACTGTATCCCCAAAAAAAAGCTGAAGAAACTCTCCGTCTCTTCAGCTCACGTTAACGGGAAATATCACCCGCTGTTACAAGATATTGTCGTTTTAATGACAATAATTAAAGTACTATAAAGTTAGATCATGTGATTTCTATTTGCAAGTTT
>CANBQT010000034.1 GCA_947371755.1 Chitinophagaceae bacterium | reverse complement strand
TAATTTCTTTTCTGTAATATCTAAGGCTGTAAAAGACCCTCCTATGATGGCACCGAAACTATCATAAATAGAAAGAAAACGAATATTCCACCAGATATCCGCACCTTTTAATTCTATTTCAAAATTTTCAATTCCAAATCCATTCAAAGTATCCAAAGCGAATTCTCCGAATTTTTCTATTGCAAATGATTTAAAAATATTTAAGATAGAGATTCCAACCTGGATAGTTACATTAAATTGGTTCTGTATAAATGATTCTGCTTTTTTATTAAATGCAGTAATTTTTAAGGTTTTGTCAAACAGGATCAAAATAGAACCAGAACTATTGAAAAATGCATTTAAATCTGATTCTGTTCTTTTTAATATTTCTTGTTGGTGTTTTTGGTAAGTGATATCAGTTTCAACTATAACATATTTCGTAAGCTTTCCATGGTCATCAAAAATTGGTTGACCATCAGCTAAGACCCAAATAGGATCCTGATCTTTTGTGTAATGGATAATTTCTTCTTTAAATGGAAGTGTATTCTTTAATGCGAATCTGATATTTTCATGCTCTACTACACCGGTAAGTGGACCATGCAAAAAATCACTGGGCTTTCTCGATAATACTTCATCTAAAGAATACCTCATTTTGTGAATAAAGGCATCATTCACCCAGGTGATCTGAGACAGATCATTAATTATCAAAACCATATTATTAGTATACTTTGCTACTAATGATAAAGTTTCTAACTCTTCATTTTTCCCCATGGCAAGACACTAAAAAATCGAATAAAGAAATAGGTAATAAAAGAAGCATTTAAAATTCCTTGTCATTTTTGGGGGGATAAATTCAAAATGCTCTAACAAAGATTAAACAAAATATTCCATTATATTAAGCTTGAACTTAATAAAATAAATTAAAATGACTGTTTGCTGATTTTATACAACATGGAATGAATAAGCAAATCATTTTGACAACTGAAATCATTTTAGCTTTTCAAAAAATGGGCTTCCCCATGTTTGACTAACTTACTGTGATAATTTAATATTTGATGTTAGTTAAGACATTTGGCAGTTCCGTTTTTGGGGTAGAAGCAATTACTATTACCATTGAAGTGAATGTGAGTATGGGGCAGGGATATTCTATCGTAGGGATGCCTGATATTGCTGTAAGAGAAAGTATTCAACGTACGGAGAGTTCTATTAAATCGAATGGCTATTATATGCCAAGAACTAAAGTGGTGGTGAATCTTGCTCCCGCCGACATTAGAAAATCAGGTTCGGCTTTTGATCTGCCCATTGCCATGGCAGTATTAGCAGCGAGTGAACAATTATCAAGACGAGAGCGTCTCAATGATTTTGTGATCATGGGTGAACTAAGTTTAGATGGTAGTATCCAACCTATTAAAGGTGCTTTGCCTATTGCCATACAAACACGTAAAGAAGGTTTTTTTGGATTAATCGTTCCAAAAGAAAATGAAAGAGAGGCAGGTATGGTTTCTCAATTAAATGTATACGGGGTATCGCATATCACTGAATTGGTAGCATTCTTTGAAAACGAATCCTGTATAGAACCGGTAGTTGTAAATACCCGTGAAGAATTCTTTCACGATCAATATGATTTCGATATTGATTTTAGTGATGTGAAGGGTCAGGAAAATATCAAACGAGCATTAGAAATTGCAGCTGCTGGTGCGCACAACGCCATACTGATCGGCCCCCCTGGTGCCGGTAAAACAATGCTCGCGAAACGTTTACCTACTATTTTACCTCCTTTAAGTTTGCAAGAGGCTTTAGAAACCACCAAGATCCATAGTGTTGCCGGAAAATTAGCTGCAGGAAGTTCTTTGATCAGCAAGCGGCCGTTTCGGTCTCCCCATCATACGATCTCCGATATTGCCTTAGTGGGTGGAGGTAGTAACCCGCAACCTGGTGAAATATCATTAGCACATAACGGGGTTTTATTCTTAGACGAATTACCTGAATTCAAACGCACTGTATTAGAAGTAATGCGGCAACCAATGGAAGAAAGAATTGTAAACATCTCACGCGCCAGAATGTCTTTAGAATTTCCCAGTAATTTTATGCTGATTGCATCCATGAACCCCTGCCCTTGCGGCTATTTTAATCACCCTGAAAAGGCCTGTACCTGTTTACCAGGCACTGTTCCAAAATATCTGAATAAAGTTTCTGGACCACTCTTAGACAGAATAGATCTGCACGTGGAAGTTACACCAGTTGCTTATTCCGAATTAAGTAATAACCAATACAAATCCGAAAACTCAGCTACCATTAGAACAAGAGTTTTGAAAGCAAGAGAAATTCAAGCCAGCAGATTCAAAGAAAATAATGGTGTTTACGCTAATGCGCAAATGAGTAGCAAATTAGTACGAGACATTTGTAGCATCAGTCCGATTGGCGAGAATTTATTGAAACGCTCTATGGAAAAATTAAATTTGAGCGCAAGAGCTTATGACAGAATTCTCAAAGTAAGTAGAACCATTGCAGACCTCGAAGCCTCAGCAGATATCAAACCTGAACATGTAGCGGAAGCCATCAATTATAGAAACCTGGATCGGGAAGGTTGGGCAGGTTGAATTAATTGAACACTGCTTCGGTTTCATTGAATTTCATGTCTAAGGGTAGATGTAATTTAAAAGTACTTCCCTTTCCTTCTTCACTCTCCACTTCAATTTCTCCCTGGTGTTTTTCGATGAATTCTTTACATAAAAGCAAACCTATACCAGTACCAGTTTCATTATTTGTTCCTTTACTAGAAATAGTTTCACCAATGATAAATAAACTTTTGAGTATTTCAGGCGACATTCCAATACCATTATCGGAAATACTTATTACAAATACCTGATCTTTTATTTCACAATTGACAGCAATTTTCCCATTGGGGTAACAAAACTTAATTGCATTGGTTATGAAATTTCTAATAACAGTACTGATCATTTCCTTATCCACAATTATTTTATCGTTCTCAATAAAATTCACGGATACATCAATCTCTTTTTGTTTCAGCATTTCTTCTGCTAATTCCAATACTTCATTGATAATTGATTTTACACTAATTTTTGTAGGCTTAAAATTCATTCTTCCGCTTTGAGAAACAGACCATTCCAACAAATTCAATAATAGTTGTTTAATTCTTACCGTTGATTGATGAATATATTTTGCATACTCTTCAGCGGAATGAAAATCTTTTTTGGAAACATTTTTCTCTAACAATGCACTCAACCCAACAACAGTGTTAATCGGATTTCTTAAGTCATGACTAATAATAGATAAGAACTTATCTTTAGTTTCATTCAATTCTAAAAGTAAGGCTTCATGATTCTTAATTTCTGTGATATCATAACAAGAACCCAAATAGCCTAAAAATGTATTATCCAGATCATAAAAGGGCCTTCCGAAATCCCTGATCCAGGCCCAGTCACCAGACTTATTTTTTATTCGATATTCAATAACAAAGGCTTCCCTTTTTTGAAAGGCAGCAATATAGGTTTGCACACAAGATTCTACATCGTCTAGGTGAACGCCTTCTATCCAGCCATCACCTTTTTCTTGTTCGAGCGTTCTACCTCTAAATTCTAACCAAGTTTGATTGAAATAATCGCATTTCATATCTAACCCAGAACGCCATATCAATGCTGGAAAATCCTCAAATATTTTGAGGTAAAGTTCCTTTGCCTGATTTATTTCAATGATATTATCCTTGAGTTGTTTGTTCTCAGATTCAAGAACACGTAGTTTTTCTTTTAACTGACCAATCTCCTGTTCTGTTTGCATGCTGTATATTGAAAATGTAATAGATATTCTTTCAACCCATTTGAGCTAAAGAAATAAAATACAACTACAAAGATTTCATTCAATTAGTGGGTAATTGAAAAAAGATTTTGTACAAACCTAAATGGGGGAGATTTCTATTTTTGAAAATATAAAAATTCTACACATTAATTCATAAATGCCGAAAAATTGCAATAAATAAATATATGTTCTGAGAAATCAATCTACTTCTAATTCATCCTTACTAGGAAATTTTGGGAATACAGCATGCCCTGCAGTTTGATACCAAAATACAGTAGAAGCAATATCATCCTGTAATGGCAGGTATCTTCCCCCATCTCTCCAACCCAAAGCCTGGATCGTAACTTTTAAATTTTTCTCGAAACGAATCGGATCAGTAATATGCCAACGATACATGCCAAATCTTTGTGCCATACTATAATGTCCATCTCCCTTAATCACTTGATGCAAACCTGCATATGCAGTTGAGAATTCGGTATAATTCGATTCCATAACACCTGCAGCATTTTTCTTCTCGGTATCAAAGTCGTACGATCCACAGAAATAATCTTCTGTTCCAGTTCCGCAAATGGTTGGATACTTTCCATCATCATCCATAAAAAATTTAATTTCTCCTTCCCCCCACCAGCCATTATTGTGCACTCCCCATGCAATATAGGTTCCCACATATTGTCCCTTTCCTTTTACATTATCCAACAACACATAATCAGTTTTGTAAGGGAGCGGATTCACTCTCCTGAATTGAGCATGAAAATATGCTGCATCAGATGGAACATCAGTTAACACATAATCAACCTGATAAAATAGTGTCATGTCTTTTTCATCAATATTCTCCATGGTGATCCTGCACTTTTTTCTAAACGGCATAGGCCAATAGCAATTGAATGCACTTCCTGGATTAACAGTCACAGGCAGTGAATTCAGCGCTGCATATTTACCCCAGCCCATTCCAAAAAAATCTCCCACGGGTACTTCTACAGAAGGAGATGTTTCTCCATCCCAATAAAATCGTAGAATAGAATTTCGCCAGTTTCCTGTAGGGGTCATCCAGATATGTTGTATCGAACCTGCACTATCAATTTCTGCTATTGTAAATGTTGTTTTAGCTTTAATCACAACACAAGGGTTTATTTTCCAGCCCACTCCCAAATCGCGAGCAGCAGAAGATCCTGTTCCGCTTTCAGCCATTCCACCCCTCCCTTTCGCGCCATTATAATTTTCAGGACTGATAGACCTCGTTTTTGCATTCGACATCCGAAAAATATTTCCAAGATTATTTTCAATGCCATTATGTGGCATCTGAGCAAAAGAAATTGTAACGAGCAAGCAAGTTATAAAAGTGAGGATTGTCTGTTTCATGGCAGCAATTTTTGTATAGGTTAAATTTAGTTTTTTATTTTACTTATATTGATAAAAAATCAGTCATGAAAAAATGGAACTTCCTATTAACCATAGGTTTTTTACTTTCAATCGTTTCTGTGGAGGCACAGAAAAAAACAAAGGCAGTTGACAGCTTATCCTTATTTGATGCCTATGTGCAGCAGGCCGTAAATGACTGGGAAGCCCCGGGATTGGGCATAGTAGTAGTTAAAGACAATCAGGTGATCTTTAAAAAAGGTTATGGAGTTACAACATTGGGAACAACCCAAGCGGTAAATAACCAAACCCTTTTTAATTGCGCCTCTACCACTAAAGCAATGACAGCTACTTGTATGGGAATCTTAGTAGATCAGGGAAAAGTTAAATGGGACGATCCTGTAATTAAATACCTGCCAGAATTCCAATTATACGACCCATGGGTTACCCGTGAACTTAAAGTCAGAGATCTGTTCTTACACAATTCCGGAGTAGGAAATGCTGACTTTCTTTGGGGTGATAACCATTTAACTGCTGATGAGATCCTTGAAAAAATGCGACTGGTAAAACCAAGCTATTCCATGCGATCAAGCTTTATATATCAGAATATATTTTATCTGGCTGCTGGAAAAGTAATCGAAAAAGTAAGTGGTATACCTTGGATTGATTTTATTCGTCAAAATATTTTTCAACCTTTGGGAATGACCAATACCTTTTCCCAAATCGCTCAGATTACAAGTACCAATATCGCTTCACCGCATTTTAGAATCGAGAAAAAAATACAAGTTATCAGCAGAGATATTGCAGACGTAGTAGGGCCCGCGGGTTCTGTGCTTTCCTGCATTGATGATATGGGCATTTGGATCAAGACGATGATGGATAGCAGTAAATATGCTGGAGGCAGATTATTGAAAACAGAAACCTGGAAAGAAATGTTTCGTCCTCAAACCCTTGTAACTCCTGAACAATTCTATCCAACGAAGGAATTAACCAAGCCAAATTTCATGACCTATGCATTGGGCTGGTTTCAACAGGATTACAGAGGAAAGAAACTAAATTTTCACACAGGGAGTTTAGCGGGTGCTGTTGCCATTAATGCACAAATGCCTGAAGAAAATATCGCAGTATATATTTTTGGAAACCTTGATCATGTAGAAGTAAGACATGCACTCATGTTTAAAACAATCGATTATTTTGCCTTGGGTGGCAATCGAGATTGGAGTAAAGAATTCTTAAAATTGTATGGCGACATTCATGCAGCTGGAGAAAAAGCAGAGGCAGATGCCAATAATAAAAGAGTCTTGAATACTCACCCTACATTTGATTTAAAAGAATATGCAGGCGTGTATGAAGATCAGTTATATGGGAAAGTGGTAATCAGTTTTGATAATAATGAATTATCCTTTCTTCTGAATAATAACAATAATGCCGGTAAATTATCTCATTGGAATTACGATAATTTTAAAGCTGAGTTTGCCAAAAAATGGTATGGGAAAGGCGATCTTCAGTTTCAATTAAATAATGAGGGAAAAATAGATGGATTGAATTTAGATGGGTTTCATTTTCAAAAGACGAAATAAAAAAAATGCCCCGAATTTTTCGGGGCGTTTTTTTTATTTAAAAGGTTTCTTCTAAAACAAGGTCCTTGATCTTACTGATCAGGATCCTTTCTTGTTTCATTGAGTCTCTATATCGGATAGTTACTGTATTGTCTTCTTTTGTTTGATGATCGATGGTTACGCAGAATGGAGTACCAATGGCGTCTTGTCTTCTGTAACGCTTACCAATGGCATCTTTCTCTTCATAGAAACATTTGAAGTAAGGCTTGCATTCATTCATTAAATCTCGTGCAATTTCTGGTAAGCCATCTTTCTTAGTTAAAGGAAGTATCGCCAATTTTACGGGTGCAATTTTTGCTGGGATATGCAACACCACACGGCTATCTGTAGTGCCATCTTCCTTATTGATGGTTTCTTCTTCGTACGCATTCGACAGGATTAACAAGAACATTCTATCTAATCCAATAGAAGTTTCAACTACATAAGGCACGTAGTTTTGATTGATCTCTGTATCGAAATATTGCAATTTCTTTTTGCTATAGATCTGATGTTGTGATAAATCAAAATCGCTTCTTGAATGAATACCTTCTACCTCTTTAAATCCAATCGGGAAATTAAATTCTATATCACAGGCTTCTTTTGCATAGTGCGCCAACTTTACGTGATCATGGTAGCGATATTTGGCAGGATCAATTCCTAAGCTCAGATGCCATTGTAAACGAGCTTCCTTCCAGTACTGATACCACTGACCTTCTGTGCCAGGACGAACAAAGAATTGCATTTCCATTTGTTCAAATTCACGCATACGGAATATGAACTGACGTGCTACAATTTCGTTTCTAAAAGCTTTTCCAGTTTGAGCAATGCCAAAAGGCACTTTCATTCGCGCCGTTTTCTGTACATTCAAAAAGTTCACAAAAATACCTTGCGCAGTTTCCGGACGTAAATAAATAGTATCTGCATCTTCTGCCACAGAACCTAATTGAGTAGAGAACATTAAATTAAACTGACGAATATCTGTCCAATTAGCTGTACCGCTCACCCCACAAACAATTTTTTCATCCACTATCAATTGCTTCAATCCTGCAAAATCATCTTTTGCTAATAGTGCGTCCATGGCAACAATCAGAGCAGTTGCCTCAGCTTCTTTACCTGCCTCTTTTAAAGAATCTGCTTTCGCCTCAATAATATGATCAACGCGGTAACGTTTTTTACTGTCTCTGTTATCTATCATGGGGTCGCTGAAATTATCAACGTGCCCACTCGCTTTCCATGTGGTAGGATGCATAAAAATAGCCGCATCAATGCCCACGATATTCTCGTGCATCTGCGTCATACTCTTCCACCAATAATCACGGATATTCTTTTTAAGTTCAGACCCATAAGGACCATAATCGTATACTGCGCTTAGTCCGTCGTAAATCTCACTACTTGGAAACACAAAGCCATACTCTTTAGCATGGGATATAATTGCCTGAAATAAATTGTCTTGTTGCGTACTCATAATTGACGCAAAAATAGGATTTTACCGCTATTGAAGCTTCTCATTTTCCTGATGACGGGTAGCATCACGCAAGTTTTTCTTCTCAAAATTCTTTTCAAGAGCATCAGTAAGGCTAACACCTGTTTGGTTAGCCAGACAGATTAATACCCAAAGTACATCTGCCATTTCATCGGCCAGGTCTTTATTTTTATCAGATTCCTTGAAGGATTGTTCTCCATATTGCCGAACCATGAGTCGGCTCATTTCACCCACTTCTTCCATCAAAATACCCAGATTCGTTAACTCATTAAAATAACGAACTCCAACTGTTTTGATCCACTGATCAACGTCTTTTTGTGCTTGTTCGATTGTCATCTCAATTATTTTTATTTTAATCCAGCGCCACCGTGAACCATTTTAATATTCATCACTGTAGAAATAGAAGTAGCCCTTTGTTTGATCTTCTCAGCATGATTTCCTTCAAAATTTTCATCCACTGTTTCTTTAAACATGTCGATCCAACGATTAAAATGGCTTGATTGAAAAGGCGACTTTTCATGAAGATCTTCATGCACTTTCATGGTATTGCCATAATACTTTCCGGTATCGAATAAGATTGTTTCCCAAAAATCTGTGATCACAGGTAAATGTTTTTCCAAATTCAACTGAACCACTTCGGTAAAATAATGTCCAATCGTAGCATCGGTTAAAGCCTTACTATAAAAGCGATCCATCAATAATTCCAGATCCTCCCTATTTAAAATATCTTCCTTCATTATTCCTTATTTTTCGAGTCTATCACAATTGTAACAGGTCCATCATTGATTAATTGCACTTTCATATCTGCCCCGAAGATTCCTGTTGGAATTTCTTTTCCCAGATCGTTTTTAAGCTGAAGAATCAGCTTTTCATACATTGGTATTGCCACATCTGGTTTTGATGCTTTAATATAAGATGGTCGATTCCCTTTTTTAGTAGCGGCATGTAATGTAAACTGACTCACCAAAAGGATCTCTCCCTGCATATCTTTTACACTCAGGTTCATAACCCCTTCTGAATCATCAAAAATACGCAGATTAACTATTTTGCTACTGATCCATGCTATGTCTTCGTTTGAATCTGCGTCTTCAACCCCCATTAATACCAATAAACCCTTCCCAATGGCTCCTGTAATATTGCCTGCTACTTTCACTGAAGCTTCGCTAACTCTTTGAATCACCACTCTCATAATTGTCTAATCTATTTTAGATTTATCTTTATAAAGATGAAGATAGATATAACATCGGAGATACAATTTCAAACTGCTCGTTCAGGCGGGAAGGGCGGACAAAATGTGAACAAGGTGGAGACCATGGTCCAAGGTCGCTGGCATGTTGCCAGTTCAAACATACTTACAGAGGAACAAAAGCATAGGATCCTGGAAAAATTGTCAAATCGGATTACTGGTGATGGGCATTTGCTTGTTAAATCGCAGGAGTCGAGAAGTCAGATAGAAAATAAAGGAATAGTAATTGAGAAAATGATTGACTTAATAGCCTCAGCATTGGTTCGAAAAAAAGCGAGAATGGCTACCAAACCCACCAAAGCAGCTATAGAAAAGAGAATTGAGAGTAAGAAAAAGAAGGCAGAAAATAAATCGTTTCGAAAAAAAGTTGATCATCGGAACTTCTAAGGATTCCAATACTATTAACAACACATTCTGTACATTAGCAATCGCAAGAAAGGGGAATCCCGATCAAAATAAAAATTTAGGCATTGAGTGGCATCAAGAAATTAGCGGGACAAACAATTTGGTATGGGGCTAGCTCCATTGCTGCTAGATTTATCAATTATTTATTATTACCCTATCTCACTTATAAATTGTCTAAGGCCATTTATGGTGAGTTTTCATTGGTGTATTCTTTTATACCCTTTATGAATGTGGTATTCACTTATGGTATGGAAACCGCTTATTTCAGATTCTCAAATTCAAAAGACAAAGAAACTGTTTATAATACCTCGAGCATTTCATTAATTTTCACCAGTATTGTATTAGGGGTTCTATTAATATTGATGCGTCAACCGATTGCCAATTTGTTATCGGTTGGAAACCATCCAGAATATATCATAGTAGCAGCTGGTATTATAGCAATAGATGCGCTATGCAGTATACCTTTCGCAAGATTAAGGCAAGAAAGCCGCCCGGTAAAATTTGCACTCACTAAAATTAGCGGCATCCTAATAAATATTGCTGCAACCTATTTTTTCATCAGCACGATTCCCCATTTTTTAACTACTCATCCAACGCATTGGTTCAACGATTTTTATGACCCGAACTGGAGTGTGGGCTATTTACTTTTAGCCAATCTGGTTCAAAATGTTTTTGTATTACTTCTTTTGAGTAAAGAATTCTTTGGTTTCAAATGGAAATTTGATTGGTCGCTTTGGAAAGAATTAATGGCCTATGGAATGCCCTTGATCATTGCAGGATTTGCAGGCATGATCAATGAAACATTCGATCGGATTATGTTGCAATGGTGGGCCCCCGTAGCTTCTGTGGATGCAGCAAAAGCCGAAGTGGGTATATATGCTGCTTGTTATAAACTTGCCATGCTCATTAGTCTTGCAGTTCAGGCATTTAAAATGGGCGCTGAACCTTTTTTCTTTAAACAGTCGGCCGATAAAGATGCCCCTAAATTATACGCCAGGATCATGAAATTTTTCGTGATCACACTTTGCATCATGTTTTTAATGGTAGCATTGTATTTGGATGTATGGAAACAATTTATTCGGAACCCGGAAATGTGGGTTGGGTTGCAGGTAGTGCCCATCCTCTTACTCGCAAATATGTTCTTAGGAATTTATTATAACCTGAGTGTATGGTACAAGCTGGGACATAAAACAATGGCAGGAGCATGGATCACGGTAATTGGCGCTGGTATAACTTTACTTATTAATTATACATTGATCCCTTATTTCAGCTATATGGCTTGTGCCTGGGCTACTTTCGCGTGTTATGGCAGCATGATGGTGATCAGTTTTATTTGGGGACAAAAAGAATATCCAATACCATATGCCTGGAAAAAATTAGTTGCGTACATCGGCATTGTAGCAGGTTTTTATTTAATACAAAAAGGTGTACTGTATTTCTACAACCCCTTTTGGTTCCAGTTTGTTACTGGATCTATCTTGTTATTTGTATTTATTTGGTTTATCCTGCTTGTTGAAAAAAAGGAATTCCAAAAACTACCAGTGGTGGGAAAATATATCCACTAATTATTTTTCATTCAATAATACTTGCTTTGCTTTTTCCAAAGCGGCTTTTGTTTCCTTCGACACACGTGGATAGGCAATATTCAATTTCTGAAATTGTTGATATATAGCTAAACCGATCAATATGCGCATATACCATTTATCATCAGCTGGGATTACATACCAGGGCGCATATTCAGTTGAAGTATGGTTAAACATTTCTTCATAAGCATCCTGATATTGATCCCAGAACGCTCTTTCCTTCATGTCTGCCAATGAAAATTTCCAGTTCTTCTTTGGGTCTTCAATTCTTTCTAAGAACCTTTTTTTCTGTTCGTCTTTTGAAACATGTAAAAAAAACTTCAAAATAATGGTACCATTCTCACTCAGATTTTTTTCGAAACTATTAATCTGCTCATACCTTTTTTTCCAGAACTTTTTATCAATGTCTTTGACTGATTTAATTCCAGGTATGTTCTCGTTTAAAATATATTCGGGATGTACTTTTGTAACTAAAACATTTTCATAATGCGATCGATTGAAAATTCCGATTTCTCCTCTAGCAGGTAATTCTTTGTAATGACGCCAAAAATAATCATGGTCCAATTCAGTAGCTGATGGAGCTTTAAAACTCGACACTTTTACCCCGGAAGGATTTAATCCGCTCATTAAATGTTTAATAGTACCATCCTTTCCAGCAGCATCCATTGCCTGCAAAACTATCAACACACTAATTTCATTGTGTGCATATAATTTGTCTTGCATATTTGCCAACTCAATGATGCCTTTTTGTAACATGGCTTCCCCCTTCTGTTTTTCAACAGGTTTTTTCTTTACGTTAGTAGCAAAAGATTTCAATTTGATTTTTTTGCCGGCTTTCACTCTAAAAGCCTCCATATTGATCAGTGGTTTCGTGGCCATATATCCTTTTTAAAAGTGAACATAAAAGTTAGCACTAATTTTTTAATTCAAATATCTTTGCTCTATGGCAGAAGACTTACAAATTGTTACAGGCGATAAAAATGAACAGTATCAAAACCTGATCCCTCAGATCAAAGGGTTGCTTACAGGCGAGCCTGACCTGATTGCTAATCTTGCAAATGTTACTGCTGCTCTGAAAGAACAATTCAATTGGTTTTGGGTTGGTTTTTACATTGTTAAAAACGAGGAATTAGTATTGGGGCCATTTCAGGGACCTGTTGCATGTACCCGTATCAAAAAAGGAAGGGGTGTTTGTGGAAGTAGTTGGGAAAAGGCAAAGACACTGATTGTGCCGGATGTTGAAAAATTTCCAGGACATATTGCCTGCAGCAGTTTATCTAAATCGGAAATTGTTGTGCCAATCTTAAAAGATGGAATTGTTTGGGGAGTACTGGATGTTGATAGCGAAATGTTAGATCAATTTGATGATAAGGACCAATATTACCTTGAACAGATTTTAGCATTGATTGAACTTTAAACAACTGATAATCAATAGAAGTAAGTGGATTAACAAGTCATTTATTTTTTTTGAACTAGCTTTGCAGTATTCATATAGACTCTCTACCGACTGATTATCTACTTCCGTGACAAAGTTTCATCAAGTCAAATCCGGAAAGGTTATATACCACCTGAGCAATTTCAGGTGTTCATTTTAAAACATTTTTATTTTGTTATTCGAACAATTAAGCCTCATTGAGCCCATATTAAATGCGCTCAAGAACGAAGGTTACACAACACCCACACCCATTCAGGAACAAGCCATCCCAAGTATTTTGGAGGGTAGAGACTTATTGGGTTGTGCTCAAACTGGAACTGGGAAAACAGCAGCGTTTGCTATTCCGGTATTACAATTATTGTGCAAAGAGAAATTCACTGGTCATCCTAAAAAGGGAGGAATTAAAGCCCTTATATTAACTCCTACACGTGAATTAGCCATTCAAATTGAAGAAAGCTTTGCAGCTTACGGAAAAAATTTAGGGCTAAAACAATTAGTGATATTTGGAGGAGTTTCACAAGGAGCTCAAACAAATGCATTGCGGAATGGGGTAGATATTTTAATTGCTACTCCTGGTAGATTATTAGATCTGATTCAACAAAGATTTATCAGGCTAAATGATATTGAATTTTTTGTATTGGATGAAGCAGACCGTATGTTGGATATGGGTTTTATCCATGATGTAAAAAAAGTAATCACACTTCTTCCAACAAAAAGACAAACTTTATTCTTCTCAGCAACTATGCCTGCTGAAATTAGTAGTTTAGCAAGCAGCATTTTAAACAACCCTGTAAAAGTAGAGGTTACACCTATTTCATCTACTGCCGAAACTATCGAACAAGCTATTTATTTTGTTGAAAAAGAAAATAAGAAACTCTTGTTAGCGCATCTTTTAAAGGATAGCAATATTAAATCCGCATTGGTATTCGCAAGAACCAAACATGGCGCCGATAAAATTGTAAAAGACCTACATCGTGGAAATATTGTGGCAGAAGCCATCCATGGAAATAAATCTCAAAATGCCCGTCAACGTGCCTTAACTAATTTCAAAACAGGGCATACAAGAGTATTGGTTGCAACTGATATTGCAGCAAGAGGGATTGACGTTGACAATTTATCACACGTCATCAATTTCGAATTGCCGAATGTACCAGAAACTTATGTACACCGTATCGGGCGAACTGGGAGGGCTGGCGCAAGTGGCATTGCTTTTTCTTTTTGCGATGCAGAAGAAAAGGAGTTCCTGAGAGATATTCAAAAGTTAATTGGCATTCAAATTCCAATGGTGGCAGAGCATCCGTATGCGATGTCGAATACTTCCCTGAATAATATTTCAACAACTGCTAAACAAAAGCCCGTTCAAAGACATTATCAAGCCAAAGAACGAAGATCATTCAGGGGTGGAGATCCTAGAAGATACTCAGGCAATCAAACTGCAAAAAGAGGTTAGAATTATAAAATAAACTAACTTTAAATTCTAGATAAATAACCAAAATGAGAAAGGAAAGGATAAAGAAAATGATTGTCAGCGGTTTGGTTGCTGGCATCATATTATCCATCCTATCTTATGGTGGCTTATTTGTAGCAGTAAGTATTAAATTTTTCAATCCTTTCTTTGTAGAATACTTGAGCGGTGTATTTATTTCAGATAGGTCCAGAGATTTATTTTTCTACACACATGCATTAGTAATCAGTTTTGCCCTTGCATTTTTTTGGGACCGGTTTAAGTCGGTCTTCAAAGGACATATCATTATTCGTGGTCTGGAATTTGGTGCAGTCTATTCGCTGACAGGCTTACTTCCTATACTTTGGATGACCTATAGTCAGATAGACGTTTCAAGTACCATGGTATTGTCGTGGTTTGGGTTTGGATTTTTCCAATCTAGTGTAGCAGGAATTATTTTTGCAAAAATGAACCCATAGATTAGCTAATAGGCTTTAGGTTCAACCTGAATTCAACTAATAATTCATCATTAGCTTTGATCACCCCTCCTAATTTACTTGGCGGAGTTAAATTAAAATCTGAGAAATGTATTTTCTGGTTTCCTTTTAAATGCACATCTTGTTTTTCATCGCCGGTAAAAAGATAATTGATCTCAAATCTTTTATTTACGCCCGACAAACTGATGTCGACTACGCCAGTGATCTTAGTAGGATTTTTAAAATCCGGATAACTATTAATTGAAACAAATTTCACTGCAAGTATGGGATATAATTTGGCTTTCAAAGTTTTTCTAAGATCTGCCGTCATCATCCTGTTGTGGCAATCAAAGGCTTCGATCTCCAGATTTAGTTTACCATTCATGGGAAGTATTTGTCCCTTAGTAATCCCTTTCAATAATGATAAAGTATCAGGTAAATTATAATTATTGATATCACATTGAAAGCTATTAATATTCGTTGTGCCATTAACAGATAAGCTACTTCCTTGCATCACCACCCATACGGCTTTATTTTCTGGATGATAAAATCCCGACGTTACAAATAGGAGCATGCATGCAATAACTTGTTTCTTCATTTTGATATCAATCCTACAATAATAAAAAGAATAGCCGAATGAAAGAACTTCATCCGGCTATTATACACCATAAAAAACCATTTTATTAGAATCCTACCACAGCTTCAATAACATAGCCATTGAATTTACCAGTAGAGCGGTAATCAGCTGCTGGGAAGTCTACATATTTTTGAATCACATATTCACCTTTCAACAATACATTTTTAGTCATGAACCAACCACCAGCGAAAGAAGTTCTTTTAACAGTAACATCGTTAGCGATTCCAGCTAAACCAGCTTTCACTGCATTGTAACGGGCACCTACGAATAGATTTTCACTTTTACCAAATCTGTATACACCTTCTACTGCATACTGAGTAGCTTTTCTGTCTACAGTTTCAGTTTTAGTTCTACCTTTTGAAGACTCATAGGTAGCGAATACTTCAAAACCATATACTTTTACAAAACCATTCAACATGGCTGCATTAATTTTTTTGCTGAAGCCTGGGTTAAAGCGACCAGAGAAAGCAACTGCAGTAGATGCAGGTAAAGCACCTGGCGCGCCTTTTTCCATAACGTTTTGATAGTTAGAACCTGTACGGTCGCCACCATAGATGGTTAAACCACTACCTGCGTTACTACTATTTGCATAATAGCTACCAGTTAAACGTACACGTACATTGTCATTCAATTTTTTGTCAAACCCAAGTTTGAAATAGATAGAAGGGTTTCTGCTGGTATTAGGATCTGCAACTGTTGCAATAGCTGAATCGATGCTTCCTTTAATCATACCAGTAGTCATACCCACCATACCTAACAATCCATTTTTTTGAAGATACACTTCACCACCAATCTCAGTAGCGAACTCATCCATAATATAGTTGTCCATGAATGGGTTGTATAAAGTTTGACCACCATCTGATCTGCGGAAGTGTTGATCACCATAGTTCACTTCGAAGTGGCCGATTTTAACTGTTGCGATTTTCATTAAATCATCCCAGAATTGACCTTTAAATGGAACTTTATCAAATTGGATATATCCACCTTTTACCCAAGTTTCATTGTGGTGACGTGCAGATAAATAACTGGTTACATTTAATTTAACACCATCAGCTAATTGTACATCCATGAATAAATTGGCTTGTGAAGTCATAAAACCATTTACTAAAGGATATAAACGGTTAGCTCCATTACCTGTATTATTTAAAGCGCCAGGATTTTCGTGTTTCAAGTTTTGGAATTGTTGTGTAAATCCTGCACCCCATCTAACTTTCAATCCAGTAAAAGGAACAGTATCTGATTTAGAAGTTTCAAACTGATTGATACCAGTTTGGTCATAAGGACGGAAGTTTGAAATTTTTGGTTGCTGTGCAATGAGCGTCAAGGGAATTGCAGCTAAGGCAACTAAGGCTAATTTTTTAAATTGGAATTTCATAAAATTAAGTTTGGTTATTAATAGTGTTGTTTAGAATTGATATTATTTGTTAAGTTTTAAGTCGAATTTCAGGGTAACATCGTTACCTGTTTTAATAGTACCCATCATGAAAGTGGGTGGAGCCATCCCGAATTCTTTCATGCTAATCTTTTTAGATCCCATTACAGTAATAGACTTGTCGGCATTTACTTTACAAGTAGCTACAATCTCTGCATCTAAGGTGGTGCCTGCAATGGTTAATTTTCCGGTTGATTTAACTGAATAATCTGTAGCATCTAAATTGGTGATGGTTGCAGCATTAGAAGTGTAAGTAATCAATGGAGCTTTATCGTTTTTTAATGCTTTGTAGGCATTTTTGTCCATTGCATCATGGCCGCTTTTTAAGCTTTCACCTTTAGTTGAGAAGCTAAGTCCATTAACAGCTGTAATTGCACCAGCTGCATTCAATGTGAAGTTTCCTTCAAAAGTTCCAACTGCCGATTTCATATCCCAATCGTGTAGTGTGGAAGTACCACTAACTGTTAAGGCCATGCTTTTAGAACTGTATTTCACTTGTGCAGATGCACCGATTAATAAAATGAGACTAAAAGCGATGAGGCCAAGTTTTTTAAAATTGTCTTTTGTACGCTTATTCATAAAATTGGTTTTTTGGTGATGTTTTTTCGATTGTTGATGATTAACTATCAATTTTCTTACACAAATGTCCAAACATTGAGTATTCTTTTACATGATGAGCGTCAAGGTATTTTATGATTCTAATCAGAGTAAAAGATGATAATTGTCAGTTCAACATTTAATTTTATGGTATAAAATCCGCCTCGAAAATCCAAACTGAACAAATAATAAGTAACTGAGAACCAACTTTTTTAATAGATTTTTAGAATTGGAGCCTCCCTACATTGTATTTTATTATCAAATCCCCTACTTTTGCGCTCTATCTGAAAATATCCTAAGTAATTTTTGGGTTTTGAATGGGAAGCGGATGTGGCGAAATTGGCAGACGCACTAGACTTAGGATCTAGCGCCGCGAGGCGTGTGGGTTCGACCCCCTCCATCCGCACAAACTGATTATCAATTAGTTACATAAAGCTCACTTCGGTGGGCTTTATTGTTTTTAGGACTTACCTAGCTTAAAAGAATCTATGAGTAGCTTTTCAGGCAATCCCTTACCTTTGCCACCCAAATTTTAAGAAAACAAAAAAATAACAATGGCAACTATCACCCGAGAGAATATTGGCTTGCTGAACGACAAACTAACAGTGAAGCTGAGCAAGGAAGACTATTATGGCAATTTTGAAAAGAATTTAAAACAATATGCCAAAACAGCCAATATCCCAGGTTTCCGTAAAGGGATGGTACCTGTTGGAATGGTTAAAAAAATGTACGGTCAAGGTGTTTTTCAAGATGAAGTTTTGAAGACAGTAGAAAATGAAATGAACAAATACCTGAACGAAGAGAAATTAGACATTTTTGCCCAACCTATTCCCCTTGAAAATGAAGGCAGCAAACTAGATATGAATAATCCTGGTGATGTTGATTTTGCATTTGAAATTGGTTTAAAGCCAAACTTTGACGTAGATGCTACTAAAATTAATGTAACCAAATACAACGTCATTGTTACAGATGAGATGTTACATGAAGAAATCGAAAGACTTCAAACACGCAATGGTAACATGACAGAGCCGGAAACTGCTTCAAGTGAAGATCATGTGCTGAATGTAACTTTCACTGAATTAGATGCAGACGGAAATATGGTTGAAGGCGGCATTAATAAAGCAAATAGCTTATTAGTTAAATACTTTGCACCATCTTTCAGAGCTCAATTGATCGGAAAGAAAACAGATGATGTAGTGGATGTTCATTTAGCCAGTGCTTTCGAAGACAAGGAAAGAGAAGTAGTATTGGCTGATTTAGGATTAAATAAAGACGAAGCAGGTTCTGCTGACAAGACTTTTAAAATGACCATCACCAAGATTGGTTTTGTTGAAAAAGCGGCTTTAGATGCTACTTTCTTCGCAACAGTTTATCCGAACAACGAAATCACTACTGAGGAAGACTTCCGTGCAGCTGTGAAAGCAGAGATCGAAACTCATTTCGCTCAGCAAACACGCAATCAGATACACGATCAAATTTATCATCATTTGATAGACCATACCAAGATGGAATTCCCGGAGAATTTCTTGAAACGTTGGTTACAGGTTGGTGGTGATAAGCCTAAAACTGTCGAAGAGGCAGAAGCAGACTACCCTACTTTTGTAGATCAGTTAAAATGGACGCTTATCAGTAGTAAGCTGATCACCGACAACAAAATCGAGGTATTACCAGACGATATTCGTGATTTCGCTAAAATGCAATTATTCAGTTATATGGGCGGTCAATTAGGTGCTTTGGGCGATAACCAACAATGGGTTGACGACTATGCTAACCGTATGATGCAGGATAAAAAATTCGTGGAAGATAGCTACCACCGCATTAGCGCTGATAAATTGTTTACCAGCCTAGAGGGACAAGTAATTGCTACTGACGAAGCTATTACCATGGAGGCTTTCGCTGAAAAATTGCACCACCACCACCATTAAAATGTAAAAATTATAACGGAAAAAGTAAAAAGACCATAAAAAAAGAGGCTGTCTCAATTGAGCAGCCTCTTTTTTGTGACTAACTCAATATAATAGTAACTGACTGATTGTCCGCCAAAAAATCTTTGCACAGTATTTGAATATTCACCTATTCAGAAATGGCA
The DNA here is from genome assembly GCA_947371755.1 of Chitinophagaceae bacterium. GTDB lineage: Bacteria > Bacteroidota > Bacteroidia > Chitinophagales > Chitinophagaceae > Sediminibacterium. The sequence goes on along the minus strand of CANBQT010000034.1, from coordinate 14,591 downwards.
AAACACTTATCTTCAAAGCGAAAATCATAGCATATGACACGCCCATTAAAAAAATTTGATGCTAGAACAAGGATGATTAAGGGTGTTGCGTCCGACCAAATTAATAACAACTAAAATTATACGGATGAATCTTGGAAAAGAATTTGAACAATACGCGATAAAACATAGAGGCATCAGCAGTGCTACGCTTCATAATTATCAGCAACACGGAATCACCAATCTAACTCCATATATCATTGAGGAACGTCCGATGAATGTGGCAAGTATGGATGTATTTAGTAGGTTGATGATGGACCGCATCATTTTTTTGGGCGAAGGCATCAACGATTATGTAGCAAATATTGTAACTGCTCAATTACTGTTTTTAGAAAGTGTGGATCGTACCCGCGATATTCAAATGTATATCAATAGCCCTGGCGGTAGTGTGTATGCTGGTCTGGGTATTTATGATACTATGCAATTCATTAGTCCAGATGTGGCAACCATCTGTACAGGTATTGCTGCAAGCATGGGTGCTGTTTTACTTTGCGCAGGTGTTCAGGGCAAAAGAACTGCATTAAAGCATAGTCGTATCATGTTGCACCAACCAAGTGGAGCCATAGGCGGACAAGCTACAGATATTGAAATCACTGCCCGTGAGATCAAGAAATTGAAAATTGAATTGTATGAGGTAATTGCAGAACACACCAATAAATCAATTGAAGTGGTTGCTGCAGATTGCGACCGCGATTTTTGGATGAAAGCCATTGAGGCAAAGGAATACGGCTTAGTTGATGAAGTATTATTGACCAATCCGAGAAAAGCAAAAAAAGACTAATTAAGAAATAGCATAAAACAAATTATATGATCGATCAGAAATATATTATCAACCCTTACCTGATGGAAGACGAAGAAGAAACTGAGCCAAAAGAAGACAAGCAGGAGCCAATGGGTGGGTTTATGATGAAGAAAATGGAGAAGCTGTTTTTTGATAAAAGAGCAGTATACCTATGGGGTGTTGTGGATGATAAATCAGCACGTGATATCGTGAGTAAATTATTATTACTCGATGCTGACAAACCCGGAGAAGAGATCAAATTTTATATCAATAGTCCGGGAGGAGTCGTAACCAGCGGGATGGTGATGTATGATACCATGAAAATGATAAAGAGTCCGGTTAGTACTATTTGTATGGGCTTGGCTGCAAGCATGGGATCCATACTTTTGAGTGCTGGAACCAAGGGCAAGCGCTATATCTATCCACATGGCGAAGTGATGATTCACCAACCAAGTTTGGGAGGTTATATGCAAGCAACTTCTGCAGATATTGAGATTCAGGCAACCCAGATCCGTAAAACAAAAGAATTGGGCGCAAAGATCTTAGCAGATAATTGCGGCAAAACAGTGGAGCAAATTATGGCTGATTTTGACCGTGACTACTGGATGGATGCAAACGAAGCAGTAGCCTACGGCATTGTGGATCAGGTTCTTAGCAAGATTTAAATTCATTTTATAGAAGATTTGGTAGTACAGTTCCCTCTAAAAGCGGGAACTGTACTACCTTTACCCATTCTATGGCAACTATTTGGAACTCCCAAGCGTTTGTTATGGAGGGAATAAAAAATCATTATGGCGAAACAAGCTCAATTACACTGCTCCTTTTGTGGTAGAAGCCGCGAAGAGGTTAAGATTCTGATTGCAGGGCAGGAAGGGCATATCTGTGAAAATTGTGTAGAACATGCCCAAGAAATTATTGTGCAGGAATTGAATCTTAAGAATGATGCCAATTCAGCTAATTCTAATTTCAAATTAAGTGTACGCAGACCAGCGGAAATTAAAAAATTCCTGGATGAATATGTGATTGGGCAGGACGATGCTAAAAAAGTATTGTCAGTAGCTGTATATAATCACTTTAAGAGAATTGTTCAGAAAAAACAAGCAGACGATATTGAAATTGAAAAAAGCAATATCATCATGGTAGGCGAAACTGGTACAGGTAAAACCTTATTAGCCAAGTCAATCGCTCGCTTATTAAATGTTCCGTTTGCAATTGTAGATGCCACCGTATTTACAGAGGCAGGTTATGTGGGTGAAGATGTAGAGAGTATGCTAACCCGTTTATTACAGAATTGCAATTACGATGTTACCTCTGCTGAAAGAGGTATTGTTTATGTGGATGAAATAGATAAGATCGCAAGAAAAGGAGATAACCCATCCATTACCAGAGATGTTAGTGGTGAAGGTGTGCAACAAGGTTTATTGAAAATGCTGGAAGGCACAGAAGTGTTAGTACCCCCACAAGGTGGCAGAAAGCATCCTGAACAAAAAATGATCAAAGTTGATACTAAGAATATTCTCTTTATCTGTGGAGGTGCATTTGATGGAATTGATAAAGTGATTGCCAGAAGAATCAATACCAATGCCATTGGATTCAGCGTAAACAAAGATGAACAGGAACATCAACGTAAAAACTTATTACAGTTCATCAATGCTACCGATTTAAAAAGCTTCGGTTTGATTCCAGAATTACTAGGACGTTTACCTGTAGTAACGCATTTGAATCCACTTGACAAGGAAACTTTGAGAAGTATTCTTACGCAACCTAAGAATGCTTTGATCAAACAGTTTACCCGACTATTTGAATTAGAAGATATCAAATTGGTGATCGAAGAACCTGTATTAGATTTCATGGTAGATAAAGCACTTGAATATAAATTAGGTGCAAGAGGTTTGAGGAGTATCTGCGAAAGTATATTAACAGATGCTATGTTTGAGCTTCCAGGTACTGATACAAAAGAATTAGTGGTTACTTTAGATTATGCAGAGAGTATGTTCAGTAAAAGTAAATTGAGCTCTTTAAGAGTCGCTTAATCATCACATTTAATATGAAACAGTGGGCATAAGTTCTCACTGTTTTTTTATGCCCCTATAGTATCTTGTGTTTCATATTAAAACTCAAAATCAACTATATGAACGAATTAATTGAACGCCTTACCAAAGAAGCAGGATTAGATGCAGCTCAGGCTCAGCAAGCCGTTGCAACAATTGCAGCATTTGTTAAAGAAAAATTTCCTATGCTAGGTGGCGCGGTAGATCAGATCTTTTCTGCTGGAAACAAAGAAGATTAATTTTAAATTGCTTTGGGCAGCTGTACCGTAAATACACTGCCCTCTCCTTTTGCACTTTCAATCAAAAGATTTCCTCCCTGCTTTTGTAATAGATCTCTGCATAGTATCAAACCAAATCCACTTCCTTTTTCTTGCAGCGTTCCAGTTCGGGTGAAATATTTTTGTGCATTTACCTTGTTTAATACATCCTCACTCATACCAATACCGGAGTCGCGAATCATCACATAATCATAATGCTCGTCTTCTCTATTACTTATTTCAATTCTACCATCAAGTGGAGTAAACTTGATAGCATTTGAAATTAAATTTCTGAAGATGATCTTGATCATATCCTTTTCTGCTTTTATGACCGTATTATTATGCGTGATATTAATGAACTTGATACGCTTATGCATTAATGGAATCTTTTGTTCCAAATGCATACCATTCATTAAGTCATAAATATTCATGTCGGATTTTTCCAATTCCTTACCTGTGATCTGACTCTTTAACCAGCCCAATAAGTTATCTAATAAACCAGTAGTATTGATATATTGAGTTTCCAACTGTTCCAACAATACTTTCGATTCTTCAGGCGATAATGCCCCTTTATTTATTAATGAAAGAATGGTTTGTGTATTGGTAATTGGATTTCTTAAATCATGTGAAATGATGGAAAGTAACTTATCCTTTGTGCGATTATCCTCTTCCAATAAAAGATTCTTAGAATTGATCTCCTTATTTAGATTATCAAGCGAAGCAGCATTCTCTTCGATAATGGAATTCTGCTTGTATAATCTTCTACTCAACAACATTTGCTTACGGTAGCTGATGAATGCAAAAATTACCATCATCGCCAGGATCAATAAGAGAAAAGTTCCACCGATGATAATGATAACCTGACTGCTTACGCGTCTATTGGCTTTTTCGATCTCAGTTTTCGCATTTTGTTTTTGCACCCTTTTATCCTGCACCAATGCAATGAAACTATTGGCATAGTCAACCTCATTATCAGCTTTGAGTTTTAAAGTATTGATCAAACTATCCTGCCAATTGATGGTATTCTCCAGATCATATTCCGATTTATAGATGTCTTTGATGAACACCATCGCATTAGTCATCAGTGTATATGCATTGGTCATTCTAGCGTTGTCGTAAGCCTTTTTAGCCAACACTACTGCGTCATTTAATTTATGCTCTGTCAGTAATAATTTGGCCAGTTGTAGTTGATTTAAGGACATGCCATAATGATCCTTCAATGCAATATCGAAAGCAATTGAATTATTAAAATTAAGTCTAGCATTGGCAATATCATTTTTGGCACTGGCTAGTAATCCGAGATTGTAATATGATTTCTTCTCCCCATATTCAAATTTCTTTGTCTGACTTATCTTCAAAGCTTCTTTGAAAAAAGACTCTGCTTTGTAGTAATTTTTCTTTTTAATTTCAATCAACCCAAGGCTATTTTTAATATTTGCAACCTCGGTAATCATACCTAGTTTTGTACAGGCTATTAAAGATTGATTGTACAGGTTAATTGCCTCATCAAGCTTGCCCTCTGAAACCTCGTAAGCAGCAATTTGAATGTTAATCTTAGGGATCGCCAGGGTATCGTTATTCTTAAGACTATTATCTAAGGCAATTTCATATAAAAGATGTGCCCTTTTATTAAACCCATTTTGCTGAAAAATACCCGCTTCGGTATAGTAGGCATTGGTTAAACCCTTTTGATAGTTAATCTTTTCAGCAAGGTCTTTGGTTTGATTTAGTATGTTCAAGGCATCCAACACATTGAAAGCCTTCTTATTAAATGCAACTTTATTGAGAGAATCTACCAGTTTTACAGTTTTTGCAGAATCCAGCACAACCTGTTTGCTATTCTGGGCAAATAGTAGGAATGGGTACCCCACCAGAATGCATATGATTATTACCCATTTGTTTCTCATCAATACTGAATAGCTAAGCTGCTAAGATAAATAACTTTATTTAATGGCGTTTAAAGAGTATACCATAGCAGATAGTCTACTCTTTCAATAACACTTTAATCTATACAATACTTATGCCGAAAATAGATGAAGGTTGCCCCAACCAAGCAATCGTTATAGGGCAACCTTCTGAAAATTAAACTAGCGTTAGTTAGCTTTCGGGGCAAAAGTAACTGATTTAGTGATTACACCAAAATTTAGAGAGCTCATAGGCTAATCACTAAAAAACCAGAAAAGGAGCCATTAACTGATACAAAGAATCATTTAGTCCATATGTTTTACGGACCTGATCCAGGCTCTGAAATCCCCCCAATTTGTCTCTAAACTTGATCATGCGCGCTGCTAATGACTGATTGAAGCCTGGAATTAACATCAAATCAGCAACCGTTGCCTGATTGATCAAGATCGATGCAGGCATTTTTTTAGGCTCCTGGAACTTGGGCTTCAGCTCAGTTTTTTCAGATTCAGGTATTCTAACGTAGGGTATTAATTGATTGGCCTGTTCTAAAGGCATACCCCAGATTTTTTTTAAATCCCCAGGCTCACGAAACCTTCCACCCTTCTGGCGATAGTGCAAAATGGTTTGTACAGTTTTGGAATGCAGTCCCAGTTTTTTCCAACCATCTGCAGATAATTCATTGGGATTGAATTTAAAAAGTTGTTCAGAAGTAACAATGGCAGCCCTTTCTGGGCTTTGAATGGATACTTTTCCCGGGGTCTTCTCAGAATCAACTTCTTGTTGTTTCCAACCTAGGGTGTCTGGTATTTTTCTCGTATTTGGATACCAATATGGAAGCACCCAAAAAAATGCCATCAAACAGCATAGCAATAAAATAGCCACTCTTTCGCGGCTATTAAAACTAAAATAGTCTTTCAATATTTTTTTCATCTTGCCTCTTTTTAAAAAGAGGGGCTACAAACTAATCTGCAGGCCATCATAAGCCAGTTTAATATGAGGGGGTAGTTCTTCGTTGATGTCTTGGTGCTTACCTAATTGGTGACTGATATGGGTGAAATATACCTCTGGCACTCCTAAATCCATACTAAGATCAACAGCTTGCTGAAGGGTAAAATGAGAAATATGGTCTTCCTTTCTTAACGCATTTAAAACTAAAACTTTTGAACCACGAATCAAATTCATCTGTTCGGGATCAATTCGGTTGGCATCTGTGATGTACGTAAAATTGCCCATTCTAAATCCAAATACGGGCATTTTATGATGATACACTAATATAGGTTGAATGGGAAGATCACCGATAACAAAGGGAGTCTCATCAATAGTAATCAAATTCAATTCAGGAACTCCCGGATATTTTGTATCTGCAAAAGCATAATAAAAATCCCTTCGAACAGCTTCTTCTGTAAGTGAATTGGCATAAATATCCATTGGCTTTTGAGTTAAGAAATTCAAAGCCCTGATATCATCTAAACCAGCCATATGATCCTTATGGGGATGAGTATACAAAACCCCATCCAAATGGGTGGTATTGGTTCGTAACATCTGATACCTAAAATCCGGAGTAGTATCAATGATAACAGCAGTTGTATCAGATTGAATTAAAACACTACTTCGAAGTCTTTTATCTTTTGAATCAGTAGATATACAAACGGCACAAGTACACCCGATCATTGGTATGCCAGTACTGGTACCTGTACCTAAAAAGCTAACTTTAAAATGAGGTGCTTGCACTTCTCAAAGCTAAATCATAATAAGAGAAGATAGGCGGGTATAAAATAAATTTATTCTATAATGATTTCTGCTTTCTTCACTACCGCTTCATACAATTTCTGCGACTCATGGGTAAGCTTATCAAAATCGATATTCAGTTGGGGAATAATTTCCATCAGGATATTGATGCGGCCTTCTACATTCAGAAATTTATTGAGTACTACCACTTTACGTGCTTCCAGTAAACACCAGCCACTTTGAAAAGTTCCCCTTTCATAACGAACCACATAAGTAGATTCCCCAAGAATGTCTTCCAATTTATTCAACGTAGTCTGTGTGTACTTCATGTAATACCTTTTCTCTTGATGAGCGATGTAGGATAACCAAAAATAACGCAGTGCCCGTTCTAAAGGGTTTTCATTTATCCACAAGACGGGGGAAAATGAGAAAGTATTGCCCTTATTTGCTTTCCATTTTGATCACCGGCACGATCATTTCTTCCAAACTAACCCCACCATGCTGAAATGTGTTCCGATAGTAGTTCACATAATGATTATAATTATTGGGATAACAGAGAAATCCATCCTCTTTGGCAAAGATGAAACTAGAATTGATGGTAGGAATAGGTAACCCTGCTTCCTTTGGATCTTTGAATGCCAGCACATCCTTCGGTTCGAAATTTAAATTTCTGCCATGTTTGTATCTCAGATTGGTGGTGGTTTGCTTATCTCCAATTACCTTATGTGGATTTTTTACGCGTACACTTCCATGATCTGTTGCCAAAACTAATTTTACACCTTTATCCGCCACTTTTTTTAATGCCTGATTTAAAGGACTATGCTCAAACCAACTCCTTGTAATGCTACGATAACTAATTTCATCACTTGCCAATTCTTTCAATACTTCCATTTCAGTACGTGCATGACTTAGCATATCCACGAAATTATACACGATCACATTGATATCATTTTGCATGAGGTTGTGCATATTGTTTACCAATTGCTGCCCATCCTGATGATTCACGATCTTATGATAACTGAATTTTAAATGCTCTTTTTTTAATCGCTTTAGTTGAGCCCTGAAAAAATCTTCCTCATACAAATTTTTTCCGCCATCTTCCTCGTCATTCTTCCATTTGTCGGGAAAATTCTTTTCGATTTCTACAGGCATCATTCCCGCGAAAATAGCGTTGCGACAGTATTGTGTGGCTGTTGGAAGAATAGAATAAAAAGATTCTTCTTCCAATATCCGAAAATTTTCTGCAAAAATCGGTTCGATGGCTTTCCACTGATCGAAACGTAAATTATCAATAAGAATAAAAAACAAAGGAGTGCCAGGTTCTGCATGAGGCAAGACCTTAAATTGGAACAAATGATTGCTCATAATCGGAGAGTCGCTACTCTTAGGATTCACCCAACTCGCATAATTTTTACTAACGTATTTAAAGAACTCTGTATTGGCTTCCTGCTTTTGTGTATTGAAAACTTCCTGCATTTCCGGACTATCACTCTTCTCCATTTCAAGCTCCCAATGAACCAGCCTTTTATAGATATCCATCCACTCCTGATGATTGGGATTGTCGTTCAAAGCCATGAATAATTCTCTGAAATTTTGTTGGTAAGAAGTAGTGGTTTTTTCTGCCACCAGGCGTTTATTGTCAATCAATTTTTTTAAACTCAGCCATACCTGATTGGGATTAACAGGTTTGATTAAGTAATCGCTGATCTGACTGCCAATAGCTTCATCCATCAAATTTTCCGTTTCATTCTTAGTGATTAAAACGATGGGGAGCTGTCGATTGATCGCTTTGATTCTGGCCAAAGTTTCCAAACCTGAAATACCCGGCATCGATTCATCCATCAATACCACATCCACATAATTCGACTTTACATATTCCAATGCATCGAATCCATTTGTTTTAGTAATTACTTCATATCCTTTTTGCTCGAGAAATAATTTTTGCGATTGCAGGCTTTCGATTTCATCATCCACCCAGAGTATTTTGGCTATAGACATATTCAAATTTAACCATCAGAAATTTTGGAGAACCTTAAAACCTTCACAATTTTTATACCAATTCGGAAATTTCCTATGTAACTAGCTGTTGATGGGCAATTTCGATCAATTTAACTTTTGCTTATTTTTTCATAGGATGGAATCAATGGCGTATCTGTATTTTTGCAAACTGCTCAGTTGCAATAAATTCGCAAAGCATGAAAGCTACTAAAAGAAAAATTATCAATGATCCGGTGTATGGGTTCATCACCATTAACCATCCACTGATCTTTGCCATACTCGCTCACCCCTATTATCAACGTCTGAGAAGGATTCACCAAATGGCATTAGCACAATTGGTTTATCCTGGTGCCGTCCATAGCCGCTTATTACATTCCCTGGGCGCTTACCATTTAATGTGCAATGCAGTTGCTGAATTAAGAGATAAAGGCGTGGAGATTTCTGAAGAAGAATCAGTTGCTGTAAAGGCTGCCATCCTCTTACATGATATTGGACATGGGCCCTATTCACATGCATTGGAACAGGTTTTAGTACAAGGTGTTCATCACGAACAATTGTCACTGCAGATCATGCAAGAAATGAATGCCCATATGAACGGAGATTTGGATCTGGCGATTCAAATATTTACCAATCAATATTCCAAACCATTTTTGCACCAATTGATCAGTGGACAATTGGATATGGACCGTATGGATTACCTCAGCAGAGATAGTTTCTTCTCCGGTGTTACCGAAGGAGTGATTGGTTATGACCGGATCTTAAAAATGCTGGTAGTGCATAATGACGAATTAATGGTAGAGGAAAAGGGGATTTATAGTGTTGAAAAATTTCTTGTTGCAAGAAGACAAATGTATTGGCAGGTTTACTTGCACAAAACCGTATTGGCTGCCGAAAAAATGCTAGTAAAAATATTAGAGCGGGTTCGTGAAATATATCAACTCAATGATGAGGGATTAAAGACCCAATCTGCGCTCGATTTTTTTCTGGGCGAATTTAAAACTGAGATGAATTTAGATGCATTGGAAAAATTTTGTTCGCTCGACGACCATGATGTTATGCATGCAGTAAAGGTCTGGAGTAAGCACCCAGACAAGATCTTAGCACTTTTGTGCAATCGGCTGTTGAACCGTCAATTGTATCGTTCCAGAATTCAGGCGGAAGAATTTGATTCCCAATACCTCAAAGAAAAAGAAGAAGAAGCCATCCGTCAGTTTCATATTGATCCTGCAGATGTAAGGTACCTATGTTTCACAGGTGAAGCTAGCAATACCCTTTACCAAACAAAGGATGAACGTATCAATATTTTATTTAAAGACGGCCTGATCAAAGACATTTCTTTGATTGATAATGCATTAATACAGCAAAAGCTTTCAGCACCTGTCAAAAAATTTTACATTTGTCTGCTTACATAAGCAAAGGCACACCAAAAACTGATCTCCCTAAATAAATGCTATGCAATTTACTGCCGCTCAAATCGCTTTGATGATCAATGGTAAAGTAGAGGGAAATCCTGCTGCTGCCGTTGCCGCTTTTGGAAAGATCGAAGAAGCAACTGCTGGTCAGATTGCCTTTTTATCCAATCCTAAATACGAGGAATGGTTATATAATTCTTTAGCTAGTATTATCATTGTAAATGAGTCGCTCGAATTAAAGGAATCAGTTTCTGCTACTTTGATCCGCGTACCAGATGCCTACTCAGCTTTTGCTGTTTTACTTTCCAAGTATCAGGAGATCATCTCTCAACAATTAGTAGGCATTCAAGAACCAAGTTATATTGCCAAAACTGCCAAATTGGGTGAGGGTATTTATGTAGCTGCTTTTTGTTATATCGGAGAGCAAGTACAAATTGGCAGCAATGTAAAATTGTATCCAGGTGTGGTAATTGGAGATGGCACCGTAATTGGCGACAATGTGATCCTGCATGCAGGAGTTAAAATTTACCATCAATGTATCCTAGGCAATAGAGTAATCATTCATGCCGGCACTGTGGTGGGAGGCGATGGTTTTGGTTTTGCACCACTGGCGGATGGCAGTTATAGTAAGATTCCTCAAATCGGCAACGTAATCATTGAAGATGATGTGGAAATAGGATCAAATACCACCATTGATCGGGCAACAATGGGATCGACCATTATCCATAAAGGATCTAAACTCGACAATTTAATTCAGGTTGCTCATAACGTAGAAATAGGAAGTAATACCGTAATCGCAGCACAAGCTGGTATCAGTGGGAGTGCTAAAGTAGGTAATGGAGTAATGATCGGGGGCCAGGTAGGAACTGCCGGTCATATTGTTATCGCCGATGGAAGCAAAATTGCTGGCCAGACAGGTGTTACAAAAAGTATAAAAATTCCGAATAAGTCGCACAATGGCACACCGGCTCAGGAATTCACCAGCTCCCTAAGAATGCAAGCATTGACGCGTAGTTTACCCGAAATGGAGAAGCGGATCCGTGACTTAGAAAAGACTATCCAAGAGCTCTTAGCCGATAAAGTGAAGGGCTAAAGGCCACTATTAAGCAGTTTTAATTGTATTTTCGCTGCTCATTTATGATCAAAAGTTCCAGTGTGCGACGCAAGTAAAGCCGATTTTGGCTTTACAGCTGGGTACACCAATACATTATAATAATATGGATAGCAATTTCAATCCCGACAAACAGCATACCCTTAATAGCTCCATCAGCATCAGCGGAACCGGCCTGCACACAGGCGTTATGGTAGACATGACGCTCCGTCCGGCAAATCCTGGATTTGGTATACAATTTCAACGGATTGATATGCCTAATCAGCCTATTATTAAAGCTGATTGCGATTTGGTGACTGATACTAGTCGTGGTACCACCTTACAAGTAGGCGACGCTAAAATTAGCACTGTTGAACACGTTTTAGCTGCCTTGGTGGGGATGGGAGTTGACAATGTATTGATTGAGGTAAACGGACCAGAAATACCCATTATGGATGGAAGCTCTACCCCATTTATTGAGCTAATTGAAGAAACAGGAGTTTTAGAACAAGAAGCCGCTAAGGCCTGGTATAGCTTAGACGAAAACATTTATCATTACGACGAAGAAAAGCGCGTAGAAATGGTAGCATTGCCAGCAATGGATTATCAGATCACTACTTTGATTGATTTTAATAGTCCGGTTTTAGGTACCCAACACGCTGGTTTGAAAACCATTCGCGACTTTAAAGCAGAGATTGCTCCTTGTCGTACATTTTGCTTTTTACACGAATTAGAGGCTTTATTGGATAACGACCTGATCAAAGGTGGTGATATCAATAATGCCATTGTAGTGGTTGACAAACCCGTTACTGATGCAGAAATGACACGTTTGGCGAAAGTATTCAAACGCGAAAAAATTGAAGTAAAGAGTGAGGGTTATTTGAACAACTTAGAGTTGCGTTTCCCTAATGAACCAGCACGTCATAAATTGTTGGATGTGGTGGGCGACTTAGCCTTGATTGGTTATCCGATTAAAGCAAGAATCATTGCCAACCGTCCGGGACATAGTACCAATGTTGACTTTGCAAAAAAGATCAAGCAATATATCAAGCGCAACAAGCACGTGAAGAATGTGCCTGTGTATGATCCAACCATTCCGCCAGTGTATACATTGGAGAAAATTGAAAAGACATTACCGCACCGTCATCCGTTTTTGTTTGTAGACAAAATCATTGATTTAACAGATACCTGTATTATAGGAATCAAGAATGTAACTTTTAGTGAATCTTTCTTCCAAGGGCATTTTCCAGGAAACCCAGTAATGCCTGGTGTAATTCAGATCGAAGCGTTGGCACAAACAGGGGGTATTTTATGTATCAACGCTATGCCAGAAGGTGATTATGATACTTATTTCCTGAAGATCGACAATTGTAAGTTCAAGATGAAAGTAGTGCCTGGTGATACGATGATCCTGAAAATGGAATTGATCTCGCCGATTAGAAGGGGCATTTGCGAAATGCGCGGAACTGTATATGTAGGTGGAAAAGTAGCCACTGAAGCAGACCTGGTTGCACAAGTTGTGAAGCGAACATAATTCTTAAAGAAATGCCAATAAACTTACTTTTGTTAGTACAGTTTTAACTTTGGCATCTTTTTTACTGTCCATAGTAACTATGGACGCACTTATAACACCAAAACCGAAAACAAGGATGACGCATCCCTACACTTACATCGACCCGAATGCGCGGATAGCTCCAAACGTGAAGATCGACCCCTTTACCGTTATACATGGCGATGTAAAGATTGGCGAAGGCACCTGGATAGGCAGTAATGTGACCATTATGGACGGAACCCGTATTGGCAAGAACTGTCGGATATTTCCCGGAGCCGTACTAGGCGCCATTCCACAAGATTTAAAATTCAGTGGTGAAAAAACTACCGTAGAGATTGGAGACAATACTACCATTCGCGAATTTGTAACCATCAATAGAGGAACAGAAGACAGAGGTAAGACCAAAGTAGGCAGCAACTGTTTGATCATGGCTTATACGCATCTGGCACACGACTGTATTATCGGCGATCATTGTATTCTGGCAAACAGTGTTCAGGTTGCAGGGCACGTAACTATGGGCGATTGGGCCGTGGTGGGTGGTGTGAGTGCGGTGCACCAGTTTGTGCAGATTGGTCAGCATGCATTTGTAGCTGGTGGAAGTTTAGTGAGTAAAGATGTACCTCCTTATATCAAAGCGGTTCGTAATCCATTGAGTTATGGTGGCGTGAATAGTATTGGTTTAAAGCGCCGTGGATTTCCTTTGGATCGTATCAATCATATTCTGGATGTATATCGTACCATTTACAATAAAGGTTTCAACACCTCTCAGGCATTAGAATATATCGAAGAAGAACTACCAGCAACAGATGAGCGCGATGAGATCGTAACATTTGTGCGTGATAGCGGCAGAGGAATTATTAAGCGTTTTGTAAAAGGCGCTAACGACGAAGATTAAATTTTTGAGGTAATATATAACTAACCCCTTTCGATTTCCCGGAAGGGGTTTTGTTTTTTTTGGTGTGCGCTGATTCTTTCCTTTCTTTGCTTTACATGAGGGCTATTTCCAATTCTATCATTAACACCATAACTAAATTAGATAAGATAGTTTTATCTGATGCTGGTAAGCGATTTAACCGCGAATGGATTTACCGCCATTGTGATTATGAATTAGAAGTGGGTAGAGCTTACGCCATTACCGGGCCCAATGGAAGTGGCAAGAGCACTTTATTACAAGCGATTGCAGGCAGCATGCAATTGAGTGAAGGAACGATTGTGTGGAATGATCAGCAGGAAAAAAATATTGATGCCGAACAGATCTACAAACAATTAGCCATTGCAGCACCTTATTTGGAATTGATAGAAGAAATGACAGCCAAAGAATTTTTAGAATTTCATGGGCAATTCAAACCATTGATATCTTCCGTAACAATTGATGAGATCTTATCAATTATAGGATTAGAAAAAGCAGTAGGAAAACAGATCCGTTATTTCAGTAGCGGGATGAAACAAAGAGTAAAATTGGCACAAGCCATATTTTCGGATGTGCCACTTTTATTATTAGACGAGCCATGTACCAACCTTGATGCAACAGGTTATGCACTATACCATTCGCTCATTAAAAATTACTGCATGCACAAGTTGATTGTAGTAAGCAGTAATGATGAGCAGGAATTTAATTTCTGTGATCAGGTGGTGAAGATTATGGATTATAAATAAGTTACCTATATTTTAAATGAGAAAGATCCTTCCCATCATTGTGATTGCTCAATTTTTTTGTACATCACTTTGGTTTGCAGGAAACGCAATCATTTCAGATATGGCGAAGGAATTAAACCTGGATC
>CANBQT010000033.1 GCA_947371755.1 Chitinophagaceae bacterium | reverse complement strand
TTTAAAACCTTCGCGGTAAGGAATCTTAGATAAGTAATCAAAGGTAACAGCATTTTGTGCTACTACCCAGGCCTTTGTATCGGCACTGTTATCGTCTTCCAACCACCTATAGGGGTCGGAAACCTTTGTACCATGGTAATCATCAACTTGGTCTACTTTTTTGGTCGCAGGATATTTCAACTGTGCTTGGATCATATTCAGAGAAACTAATAAAATGACAAAAAGGATTGATTTTTTCATATGTTAACTTTTACAGCACCTCAAATTAAATAAATAATCCCAATCAAAATTTCCAATTTGATAAGCGATTGGAAATTTTGATTGGGATTCAAAGTTTAAAGACTTGACCGTTATTTATCTTTCGTAATAAGGAATTTCATCGTGTGAAATAGTTTCCTCTTGATGCCAATATGCTGGTGTTACCACATGACCGTCTGGTGTTCTGAGCAATCTTCCAAATACCGCATTTACAGGGTTAAATAACATATTTGTAACACCCATAGTGTATGTCTCGGGAGATTGTATTACAGGTTCTATTACAGCTTCACCAACTTCTGGAACGGGAGCGGCTGGGGCAGCTGTTTTGGCTGGAGGAGAGGGAACTACCACTACTTTTAAGGTATTGTATTCCAACAATGGTTTTAAAAATGCAACTCTTTCGGGAGTAAGATTTTTTTCTACAATAATGCATCTAACACCATCTAATTCCTCTAACAAATGATTTGAATTAATTGCCATATAAATAGGTATTAAATGAGTTAAAAATTACATAGATTAAAAATGGCATCGTATATCCAGCTTAAGAATCCAGTACAGATGATACCTAATAAACAGATGGCCATTGCCAATTTTGGTAAGGCGGGTACCATAATTGTTTTTATAGGAGTTTCATTCTGATCCATGAAAATAGCTTTCACTACTCTTAGATAATAATAGAACGAAATGATCATATTTAATGCTGCAAAAATGATCCATACATAATTGCCTCTTTCAGCACCTGACATGATTAAGAAAAACTTACCAAAGAAACCAGCAGTAGGAGGTACCCCTGCCAATGAAAATAATGCAATTGCCAGGACCCATGATAAGAATGGATTGGTTTTATAAAACCCCTTAAAATCATCAATATTCTCTTTACCCGTTGTGGCTGAAACCAAGGCAACAACTCCAAATGCGGCAAGGTTTGAAAAGAGATAGATCAATAGGAAATATATTACTGAAGTCATACCTATTTTTGAAACACCCGATAAGCCCAATAAAACAAAACCTACCTGAGCAATAGAAGAAAAAGCAAGGAATCGTTTCATGTTATTCTGTCTTATTGCAAATAAATTTCCAATGAGAATAGTCAGAACACTTAATAAGAAGATCATGAAATACCACTGAGGCTCTAAATTTCTAAAAACAGTGAACATCACTGTCATGAAAATAAATAGTATGGCAGATTTAGAAATAACTGAAAGGTAGGCGGTAACTGCAACCGGAGCACCTTCATACACATCGGCTGTCCATAAATGAAATGGAACCACAGACATTTTAAAACTGAATCCTCCGAGTATTAAAATAAATACAAAAATTTCCATTGGACCACCATGTATTAGTGTTGCAAGTTCAGAGAAAAATAAAGTTCCGGTTACGCCATACAAAAATGAGATACCCAATAACATCAATGCTGAAGAAAATGCCGAAGAAATAATCATTTTAAATGCTGCTTCAGAAGATTTCCTTTTTTCTAGATCAAAATTAGCAAGAGCGGCCAAAGGTATCGTAGACAATTCAAGGCCTAAATAGAAAATTAACATATTGCCACTGGAGATCATAAAGAACATTCCCAATAGTGTAGATAATATTAAAATATAAAATTCCAATAAATGTTTGTGTTCTTTTAACCAAGGATAGGCAATTAAAGACACCAGATACATCCCAAGATTTAAAATATTCTTCTGTAGAAAGATCAGGTCATTTGAAAAATACATTCCATTAAATAAACTACCAGGAAGATTGTAAAAGTAACCCGCAATTAAATTTAGTAACAATAAGAAATTGATGGAATACAGAAGTGTTTCATTCTTCCATTCTTTAGATCCTACTTTAATAAAAAGTAAGATAAAAATTATGGCAATTAATAACCATTCCGATTTAAGTACTTGTAAGTATTCGTTCAACATAAGGTAAGTTTCAAATTTTCGATTAGCTATTATTAATGATTAATTGCTACACCGAGTTTATTGATAATAATTTCTGTTCCAGGTTGTATTAAGTTGATCAGTAAAAATGGTGCCATGCCAACTATCAGAATTCCACTGATCAGCACAATGGCTGCAAATTTTTCATTCCAGCTAGCATCGGTCAATTGCTCATAATGTGAATTGGTAATTGGCCCCATGATTGTTTTCCCAGCAGCCCTCAAAATATAGACCGCTGTAACTACAATGGATGCACAAGCCAGTATGGTTGCTAACCGATACATATTATCGGTATTTTGCCATGAGCCCATGAAAACAGTCATTTCAGAAACAAACCCACTAAAACCTGGCAATCCCAAAGAACTTAAACCCGCTATCACAAAAACAGTTGATATAAACGGCATGATTTTCAATAGTCCACCTAATTGAGCAACCATCCTGGTATGTGTTCTACTATATATCATTCCAATAGCAGCGAAGAAAAGGGCCGTCATTAATCCATGACTAACCATTTGCATCACAGCACCTGTAATGGAAGTTTGGGTAAGCATTCCTATTCCAAGTAATACAAATCCACAATGGCTTACAGATGAATAAGCGTTGATATATTTCAAGTCGGTCTGCATCATGGTAGCGAATGCTCCATAAATAATGGCAATGGTGGCCAGTAAAATGATCAACCATGAATAAGCATGGGCAGCATCAGGCATTAAAAATGTAGCTACTCTTAAACAACCATAACCACCTAGTTTCATAGATATGCCCGCCAGGAACATCGATGCCGCTGTTGGAGCAGACGCATGACCGTCTGGTACCCAGGTATGAAAAGGAAATATGGCTGTAAAAATGCCAAACCCGATAAATGCAAAGGGGAAGAACATTTTCTGAATCTCAATGGGGATATTCATTTTAGATAATAAGAGCAGATCAAATGTATGTGCCCCAGTAGCAGTATGTGAACTAAAATAAATTCCAAATATACCAACCATGATAAGCGCAGAACCACCCATTAACATGAGAGCTAACTTCATGGCGCTATATTCTTTTTTACCACTGCCCCAAATTCCAATGAGTAAGAATTTAGGAATTACTGCAACTTCTAAAAAGAAGAACATTGTAAAAATATCCAATGAAATAAAGAAGCCATAAGCCCCCAGACTTAATAAGATCAATAAAAAGAAAAATTCCTTGGAAAGTGTCTCCATGGTCCACGAAACCAAAATTCCAGCCACCACAATAAAGCTAGTAAGTAAGATCATTGCTATTGAAATGCCATCCACCCCAATATGATATTGTAAGTGTATCGGAGCAAACCAATCCTGTATATATTCAAATAGCATTTGTGATTTATTCCCGGCTGAACGCTCGGCATTATAAGCCAATAATAATTTCACAGCCAATCCTAACTGAAGCAATGAGCCAGCTAGTGCAATACTGCGAATCTGTTTCAAATTCTGCGCAAATAAAATCGCCAGTGCAGTGAACAGAGGAAATAATAAAAATAAAGTCAAGTTCATGTGTTATAATTTATTTCCACAGATAAATAAATGCAATAATTAATCCTGTAATCCCTCCAAAAAAATACAGCGCATAATCCTGTACTTTTCCAGACTGATAGCCTTTAATAAGTTCCGATAAACCTGCAGTTAGTTTTGCCAATAAATTCATGAAACCATCTACAATATTTTTATCAAACCATGCCGCGGGTTTCCCAATAAGATTGAATAATACTTTCTTTGTAATGAACAAATACACTTCATCTATATAGAATTTTCTTGAAGCAGCTTTGTATAATCCGCCCATCTGAATAGCAATTCTTTGAGGTAATTCATTTTCAGTTTTGAACAAGCGGGTTGCCAATAAAATGCCTATTACAGCTAATGATACAGGTAGTATAGAGAATGTTATTGGAATACTAGAATGAATAGCATTGCCATCAGCAGTGATCCAACTAGAAATTGGCACAAAACCTGCTACGATGGCTAAGACAGCTAAAAGAACCAAAGGGATTTTCATAGTCAGTGTACCTTCTCCATGATGACCATGATGTGAATCTGTTGGTTTACTCCAGAATATTGAATAGTATAATCTAAACATATAAAATGCAGTGAGTCCTGATGTTAACAGGGCTACTGCATAAATCAATTTATTAGATTCAAATGATGCCATTAAAATTTCCTCCTTACTGAAGAACCCAGAAAAAGGCGGGATGCCTGCAATAGCCAGGCAGGCAATTAAAAAACTAATATGGGTAATTGGCATTAATTTTCTTAATCCTCCCATGTCTTTCATTTCGTTACTATGCACCATATGAATAACTGCGCCTGCACCCAGGAATAAAAGAGATTTAAAGAAGGCATGAGTAAATAAATGGAACATTGAACCCATATAGCCTAAACCTTCTTCGCCATTATATTTTGATACCCCTAACGCAAACATCATATAGCCAATTTGCGACATAGTGGAATATGCTAAAACCCTTTTGATATCAGTTTGTGTACACGCAATAACTGCTGCAAAGAAGGCAGAGAACGCACCAGTGTACATTACCACCTGCAATGCTGCGGGATCAGATAAAGCAAAAACAGGGAATAAACGGGCAACTAAAAATACACCGGCAACTACCATGGTTGCAGCATGTATCAATGCTGATACGGGTGTTGGGCCTTCCATCGCATCTGGTAACCAGATATGTAATGGAAACATGGCAGATTTACCAGCGCCTCCCATAAATACCAGGAGCAATCCCCAGGTTAGCGCAGATACACCTAAGAAAGATGCCGCATTGATGGTGTTCAAATAAGGAGATCCTGCAGTGGTTAATCTTTCAATTAACACTCCAAAATCAAGTGTATGTGAGTAGAATGATAAAACAAGTATGCCAATTAAAAAACCGAGGTCAGCAAAACGTGTAACAATAAATGCCTTTTTAGATGCAGCAACAGCACTTGGTTTTTCAAAATAAAATCCAATTAATAAGAAAGAAGATACACCCACTAATTCCCAGAACAAATAAATCTGGAAAATATTAGAAGATAGCACCAGACCTAACATGGAGAACGTGAATAGTCCCAGAAATGCATAATATGTAGCAAATCTTGTCTCACCCTTCATGTATCCTAAGCTAAATAAATGAACCATGAGAGATACAAAGCTCACCACAACCAACATCATAACGGTTATTGGATCTATTAATATTCCCAGATCGATAGAAACACCTGGGCTAAATTCCAGCCAGGTAAATTTCAATACTTCAATTTTTTGAAAAACTCCGTTGAGCTTTCCACTAACAAAAAAATATTCGTAGGCTGTACTTAAGGAAAAAAGGGTAGAAGTTAAAAGACCTAATGTTCCAAAAATGCCTGCTGAATTAGTAAAATATTTCCTGCCAAATATACCTAGCACCAAAAAACATACTAGAGGAATCAGAGGAATTAAAACTATATAAATTGGATGACTCATGTTAACAGTTATTGTTAGAGATGAATGCTTTGATTGTTAGTATTTCATTTCAGAAGCGTCTTCTACATCTATAGAGTGGTGACTTCTGTATAAATTAATAATAATGGCAATGGCAACGGCTGCTTCTGCAGCTGCTATTGTTATAACGAAAATGGTAAAGAAAATACCATCTAATTTTTCTGGATAGAGGTATTTATTAAACGCTACAAAATTAATGTTCACACTATTGAGCATCAGTTCAACCGACATCAGCATAGTGATCATGTTTCTTCTGGTAAATAGTCCATAAACCCCAATAAAAAACAGACCAGTACTTAAAAAAAGAATATGCGTTAAAGGAATTTCACTCATCGTAAATTATTGAATAGTATTTTGAAAAGTAGTTGCGTCTTTGTCTTTCGACTTCATTGCTATTACAATACAACCTATCATGGCGGCTAATAACAACATACTGATTAATTCAAACGGTAATAAATAACCATAATTTTTGGTATCCAACATCTGTATACCAATTTGATTCACATTTAGATTAAATACAGTGGTGGAGGTTGGCTTAAAAGTATATAGGCTAATAAGTCTCAATAAAAAACCAGATCCGAAAAGTACTGCTAAGGCAGCGAAAATACTTCTGGTAAGTATAGGTTTGGGCATTTCGTCACCAGATTTAATGGTTAGAAATATGGAGAAAATAATCAATACCACAATCCCTCCTACATACACAATAATCTGTACAGCAGCTAAGAATTCAAGCTGCATCCAGAAATACAAAGCGGCAATTCCAATTAAGGAAAATAATAACCAAATGGAAGCCCGAAATATCTTTCTGGTTGTGACTGCTAATATTCCTGTACCAAGAATAAAAGCAGCGACGATATAAAATATAATGGATGCTGCACTCATAACTTTATTTTCTCTTTTATAAATTAGTTATTCTACACCTGCTTTTAATTTCGAGTCAGGGTTGTTCAAACGTTTTGTCAATAGACCACGATTAAATACACTATGCTCAAATGTATTTGCCATATTGATTGCATTTGTTGGACAAGCCTCCACACAAAGTCCACACATAGTACATAATTCCAAATGGTACACAAATGTGTCGATAGCTTTTTTCTTCTTTCCTTCAGGACTGATATCGAACTTGTTGATGATTTTAATGGTGCCGTTAGGGCATGCGAGTTCACAGGCTGAACAACCTGTACAGGCATGCTCATTGTTTTCATCATGAGCCATCACTACTTCACCCCTGAAACGTTCCGGAAGATTAAGTTCCTCTCTGTTATCTGGATATTGTTGTGTAATGATTTCCTTATGGTGAGTGAAATAGTAACCAGTTCGGTTCATCCCAACCAGTAATGATTTCACTGCTCCATACACTTCTTTTAAATAATCTACTATAAACATCTTACTGTTTTATTTCAAATTAAAAATGCCATCCTTTAATAGCTACCAAGGTCATCATAATCAGATTCACCATACTTATTGGTAACAAATACTTCCATTCTAAATTCAATAACTGATCAACTCTTAATCTTGGGAAAGTCCACCTAAACCACATAATCAAAAAAATCAGGAAAAAAGTTTTTCCAAAAAACCAAAGGAAGGTTGGGATATAATCCATCACATGATTAAAAGATTCCCAATTGCCAATATGAAATGGCATCCATCCTCCAAGAAATAGGGTAGCACCTATTGCACAAACAATAAATATGTTGATGTACTCAGCTAAAAAGAATAAAGCGAATTTCATACCTGAATATTCTGTATGAAATCCCGCAGTTAATTCAGACTCTGCTTCTGAAAGATCAAAAGGTGCCCGATTGGTTTCTGCAGTTACAGCTATGATGAAAATAACAAACGAAATAATAGCTGGAATATGAGCTTTAAATAACCACCAACCGTTTTGTTGAGAAAGAACAATATCGTTGATATTTAAACTGCCTGTTAATACAATGATAGAGAGGACTGATAAGCCAACTGATAATTCATAACTGACCATTTGTGCACCACTGCGCATGGCACCTAATAAAGAGTATTTGTTATTGCTAGACCATCCTGCCATCAAAATCCCAATAACTGATACAGAAGAGATAGCGGAAACATATAAAACGCCAATATTAATGTCCCAGATATGAAATCCTTTTGCAAATCCAATTGGGGCTAATACTAACATCGCCACCATCATAACTATAAATGGAGCAAGATTGAATAAGAATTTATCTGCACCGTCAGGAGTTAAACCTTCCTTCATGATCAACTTTACAGTATCAGCAGCGCTTTGAAACATCCCTTTCGGTCCAACCCGATTAGGTCCTAATCTAATTTGAATCCATGCAGCAACTTTTCTTTCCATGATCACAAGAACCAATCCAAGTGCAGCGAATAAAGCAATTGCAAGAACACCTACTATTACAAATTCGAAGAGTAGTGCTATTGCTGGTGGAAAGGTTTTATTTAACCAATCCTGAACAAGTGTTGTTAAACTTTCTAAACTAAACATTTATTGATGTTGTCTTAAGTAACAAAATAGTTTTACTAACGGTCGATATCTGGAATCACAAGGTCTAATGTTCCCATTGATGCAATTAGATCTCCAATTTTTCCACCTCTTGTGATATGATCTAAACAGGAAAGATTTGAAAATCCAGGAGATCTAAATTTAATACGATAAGGAGTTGTTCCTCCTTCGCTTACAATATAGACACCTAATTCACCTCTCGCAGTTTCTACACGCTGATAAAATTCTCCTTTTGGCAATTTCAAAACAGCTTTGGTCTTTGCCTGAAAATCGCCTTCTGGAATATTATCTATTAATTGCTCAATGATTTTGATTGATTCATTCATTTCACGTAAACGAACCATGTATCTTGCAAAAGAATCACCCTCCGTTTCTAGGATCTCTTGAAAATCTAGTTGATTATAAATTTCGTATGGATAAAGTTTTCTGATATCACAGGAAACACCACTACCTCTGGCAGCTGGGCCGGTAACGCCATATGAAATAGCTGCTTCTTTGGATAGATAACCCACTCCTTTCATACGATTTTGGAAAATGATATTACCTGTTACCAGTTCATCATATTCATGAATCTTCTGTTTGTATAATTTCAAGAATGTTTTAACTCTATTTTGAAAATTCGGATGCAAGTCCATCATCACACCACCTGGAACCATATAGTTCATAGTAAGTCTTGCACCACAAGTTTCTTCCATAATGTCGTTGATTGATTCACGCTCTCTGAATGCATGGAAGAAAGGAGTGAAAGCACCCAAATCCATTGCCATCGCACCCCACCATAATTCATGTGAAGCAATCCTTGTTAACTCATCCATTAGAACACGTATCACCTGTGCCCTTTCCGGAATTTCAATACCTAAACCTTTTTCAACAGTTAAGGCACATGCGTGGTTATTAATATGTGCGGATAGATAATCCATCCTACTGGTACAATAAATAAATTGCCTGTAGGTAAGGCTTTCGCACATTTTCTCTATCGAACGATGTATATAACCCAGATGTGGCTCAACTTTTTTAATTGTTTCTCCATTTAGAGTAATTACCAAATGAAGTACGCCATGGGTAGCGGGGTGTTGCGGACCCACATTGATGATTAAATCTCCTTCTGCTGTTTTGCCTATTTCTTCAACCATTTTTGTTGATTTGTTTTTAAAAGCCTGGTTGGCTCATTATTGGTCTCAACTTTATGCTACTATAATTTGATCATGTTAATCGGATCTTCATAATCCTTTCTAAGAGGATATCCCACCCAATCGTCTGTTAATAAAAGCCTTCTTAAATCTGGATGCTCCAGGAAAATAACCCCAAATAAATCGTACACTTCCCTTTCAAACATTTCAGCGCCGCGCCATATATCACTCACTGTGAGTATTTCTGGTTTTTCACGATCCAATTTTACCTTAACAACAATATTATCAAGTGTTGTCGTAGATCTTAGGTGATACACCATGGTGAAATGTGTTTTCCAATCAACACAGGTTAAACAGAATAAAAAATTAAATGGAATTGCTTCATAGTTCCGTAATTTTTGAGCAGCCTCCTTCCAATCAGCAACTTCAATTCCAATATTCAACCATTCACCACCCTCTTCAAAACTAGCACTAGGGAGCAATGCACTGATGATTGTTTTTATTTCCTCGTTAGACATATTATGGAGTCAATTTTTAATAGATGTAATTCTAAAGGCCTTCTTTCATTTGTTCTCTGGTCATACCTCGTTTGATCTTATCCTGTAAAGTAATCAAGGCGTGCATTAAAGCTTCAGGCCTTGGAGGGCAACCAGGTATGTATACATCCACAGGAATAATATGGTCAGCACCTTTTACAACTGAATAAGTATTATAGAAAAATGGGCCTCCGCTAATAGCACAAGCCCCCATTGCAATCACATATTTTGGATCAGCCATTTGATCATATAACCTTTTTAATACAGGAGCCATTTTATTAACAATTGTACCTGCTATAATAATCACATCAGCTTGCCTTGGTGTGGCTCGGGCTACTTCAAATCCAAATCTTGAGAAATCATATTTAGCACCTGCCACTGACATATATTCGATACCACAACAACTGGTTGCAAAAGTTAAGGGCCATAAGGAATTTGATCTAGCCCAATTTACCAGATCATCTATTTTAGTAAGAACGATACCGCCACCGGGAACTTCCTGGATCTGCCCAGGAAACTCATTTATCATTGTATTTTCTGTAGAACTCATATAAATTTAAAGCGCTTTTAAATGATGTATGATGTATTAAATCCATTTTAATGCACCTTTTTTGTGTGCATATAAAAAACCCATAAATAATATAAAAAAGAAAACTATAATTTCAAATAGGGCAGTGATACCAACTTGTTTTACCACAACAGCCCAGGGATACATGAATACTAATTCAACATCAAAAATCAAAAAGATCAAGGCGAAAAGATAATAACCTACATTAAACTGGTTCCATGGAGATCCTACTGCAGGAATTCCACACTCATATGCTTGTCCCTTTTGCGGATTGGTAGAACCTTTTACGAAAATCTTAGCGATGGCAATACCGCCGGCAGAAAATGCTATAGCGGCAGCAATTAAAACTAATAAATAAGCAGCTCCCATAGGTGTTTTTTAGAAGGCATGAAGTTAATGCAATGAAGATAGTCTAAACATTGATTTTACGCACATGATAATATGATTTTTATCATGTTATTTTTCCTCATTTTAAAAATCATGAAATATTCATTATTTTAATTAATAGTTAAAAATATTTTAATATAATAATGAAACCTTTATTAAGATTCTACTGTTATACTACCTTTGAACCAAACCCACTCATTTGAAACATCTTTCCTCCATCAATCATTATTTCTGGAAATACAGAAATCGTTTTTTTATTGGTATTTTTTTTGTGATTGGTGCAAATTATTTCGCAGTTTTAGCTCCTCAGATTACAGGTTATGTAGTAAATCAAGTACAACTGCATTTACCAGGGGCTAAACCAGTCATCAGCAAACCAGTCCATGATTGGTTAGTATCAGGGTTTATTCATTGGGTAGAAAGTAGCAATTTCGATTTTGGAACACTGGTGGCCATTTCTAGTCTAACCATTCTACTGTTTGCAATCATCAGAGGTTTCTTAATGTTTTTTATGCGCCAAACGATTATCGTTATGAGCCGCCACATTGAGTTTGACCAAAAAAATGCCATTTTTCAACAGTATCAACGATTAGATACTAATTTCTATAAAACAAATAGTACGGGAGATCTGATGAATCGAATGTCTGAAGATGTAAGTAGAGTGAGAATGTATACTGGCCCGGCAATCATGTATCTGATTAATCTGGTGGCATTAATTGGATTTAGTGTTGTAAGTATGCTGAGAAAAGACGTCATGCTTACGTTATATGTATTGGCACCTTTGCCTATTTTGGCCATTACAATTTATTTAGTAAATAGTATCATCAATAAAAAGAGCGAAAAGATACAGTCGCTTTTGTCTGACCTCACATCTAATGCACAGGAATCCTATTCTGGTATCAGGGTTATCAAATCATTTGTTCAAGAAAAGGCAATGCTTGGCTTCTTTAAAAAAAATAGTGAAGCATATCGTGAACAAGCGGTTGGACTAGCTAAAGTAGAAGCCATTTATTTTCCAAGTATGGCTTTGATGATTGGATTAAGTACGCTTTTTACCATTTGTATTGGTGGTATACAGGCTCTTCATGACACCAGTAAATTAGGGTTAATTGTAGAGTTTGTGATTTACATTAACATGCTTACTTTTCCCGTAAGTGCCATTGGATGGACCGCAAGTATGATACAAAGAGCATCTGCTTCTCAAAAAAGAATTAATGAATTCCTATTATCCACGCCTACTATACAAAATAGTGCGAATGCATCCATTCAACCGATTTCCGGATCCATTGATTTTCATAAAGTAAATTTTACTTATCCGCATACTGGAATTAAAGCAATTCAGAATTTGGATGTAAACATAGAAAAAGGTCAGAAAGTATTAGTGCTCGGTAGAACTGGAAGTGGTAAATCAACCCTTGCTCAGTTATTATTGAGATTTTATGATCCTCAGGAGGGTATGGTACAAATTGGAGGAAAGGACTTACGGGATTTTGATACAAAAGTAATTCGCGAACAAATCAGTTATGTTCAACAAGACGTTTTTCTATTTAGTGATACTGTTGCAAATAATATCAGTTTTGGATTGTCTGAGACTGCTTCCTTAGAAAGGATCGAAAAGGCAGCACAGTTTTCTAATGTGCATCAAGAGATACTGGGATTTGAAAAAGGTTATGAAACAATGATAGGGGAGCGAGGTGTAACCCTTAGTGGTGGTCAAAAACAAAGAATTTCGATTGCCCGTGCTTTAATAAAAGATCCTGAAATCATTGTATTCGACGATTGTCTCAGTGCGGTTGATGCCAAAACAGAATACCGGATTTTAACCAATTTGTATACCTATTTAAAAGAAAAGACAGCAATTATCATTACGCATCGAATATTCTCAACTTTCAGATTTGATAAGATCATAGTACTTGAAAATGGTTCAATTATCGAAATGGGTGATCATGATGCCCTCATTCTTAAAAATGGATACTATGCAGAATTATACCGTTTGCAATTGACAGAACAAGAAAAGGAATTGGAAGAAACCAATACAGAAAACTAAATAAATTGCTAAGACTATTCAAAATTTTGGTAATTCTGAAACAATCCTATATTTGTGCCGCTTAAATGATTCTACAACAAAAATCAAATTAACTGTGTCGTACGAGAACAACGAGAAGAAAATGGACAGCGTTTATAGTAAACGTATCAGAGCTGGAAAAAGAAGGACTTATTTTTTTGATGTAAGGGCTACCAGAGGAAATGACTACTATCTAACTATTACAGAAAGCCGCAAAAGGTTTGATAATAATGGGTATGATAGACATAAGATTTTCTTGTACAAAGAAGATTTCAACAAATTTATAAAAGCATTAGGTGAAGCAGTGGATTATGTGAAGACAGATCTGATGCCTGATTTTGATTTTGATGCTTTCAACCATGAATATCCTGAAGGCGAAGAAGGATATGTTGAAAATGAAAGTATTGAACAAGATCATTCTGCAGCAATAGTAGCAGAAGAAAAATCTGAAGAGGTAGTAGCAGAACCTGCAAAACCTGTTGTTGAAGAAAAACCAGACAATTTTATTAATCCAACTGCTACAGAAGAAGTAGATAAATGGTAATGATGAATTATTTTATAAAAAAAGCCGTCTAATTTTAGACGGCTTTTTTTATATTTTTTTCAGCATCCATATGCCACAACCATCATGCCCGGTGTTTCCCATAGGCCCTTGTAAATAATCGAAACCGAATTTTTCATACACTTGAATTGCTTTTTTTAATTCAGGCATTGTTTCAAGATACATCTGATTAAATCCGTTTGAGCTTGCCTCAGTAATACAATGTGCAATCATTTGTTGCCCTAACCCTTTGCCTCTAGATGATTTCGTTAAATACATTTTTACTAATTCGCAGGTATCGTCTTCCAATCCGTCTGAATGAAAATATCCAGCCCCTCCTAGGATAATTCCATCATCTTCTGCAATAAAATATGCGCATCTTTCATGTTCCTGAAATAGTTCATAGAGATGATCAGTGGTTACATCAAAATAAACGGTACCTGGTTTATTGGCACCAAACTCTTCTAATGATGCCCTGATAATAGCTGCAATCATTGAATTGTCAGAAGGTAAAATGGGACGAATAGTTACTGCCACACTATTTTGATTTTCGTAATTCTTTGAATGAATTGATAAGGCCATTAGTGGAACTATCGTGACCTACCACTTTACTATCATTTTCTAACTCAGGAAGGATTTTATTAGCCAATTGTTTTCCTAATTCAACACCCCATTGATCGAAACTGAAAATATTCCATAAAACGCCCTGAATAAAAATCTTGTGTTCATACAATGCGATCAAAGTACCAAGGGAGTAGGGTGTAATCTCTTTAACTAATATAGAATTGGTTGGCTTATTGCCCGAGAATACTTTGAATGGGGTTAATTTTTTGATCTCATCCTCTGATCTTCCTGCTTTCATCAACTCCACTTTCACTTCATTCTCAGATTTTCCATTCATTAATGCTTCTGTTTGAGCAAAAAAGTTAGACATTAATTTTACGTGGTGATCACCGATAGGATTGTGACTAATTGCTGGGGCAATAAAATCACAAGGGATCAACATCGAACCCTGATGGATCAATTGATAAAATGCATGTTGGCCATTAGTGCCGGGCTCACCCCAGATAACCGGACCAGTTGCATAATTAACTGGATTACCATTTCTATCTACACTTTTACCATTACTTTCCATGTTTCCTTGTTGAAAATATGCAGCAAAACGATGCATATATTGATCGTATGGAAGAATAGCTTCACTCTGTGCGCCCATGAAATTTGTATACCATACTCCAATTAAAGCCATCAAAACAGGAATGTTTTTATTAAGAGGAGCAGTCTGTAAGTGCTTGTCTGCTGTTTCAGCACCTTTTAATAATAATATGAAATTGTCATAACCAATGGTCAGGGCAATGGATAAACCAATCGCACTCCATAGAGAATATCTTCCACCAACCCAATCCCAAAATTCAAACATATTGGCAGCGTCAATACCAAATTCAGTAACTGCTTTTTCATTTGTGCTTAATGCTGCGAAATGTTTTGCAATATCAGACTCAGAGGCACCAGATGATAAAAACCAAGACCTAGCTGTATGCGCATTGGTCATTGTTTCTTGAGTTGTAAATGTCTTGGATGCAATCAGGAATAATGTTTCTTCTGGATTTACTTTTTTGAGCGTTTCTGCAATATGGGTTCCATCTACATTACTCACAAATAGTGTTTCAAATCCTTTCAACCAATAAGGCTTAAGGGCTTCGGTAACCATCACCGGACCAAGATCACTTCCCCCTATACCAATATTTACAATATAACGAATTGGCTTACCAGTAAACCCCTTCCAATTGCCACTATGGATTGCCTCACAAAAAGTTTTCATCTGTGATAGCACTCTTTGAATTCCAGGCATGATATCTTCCCCGTCCACTTTAATGGAATGGCCTGAAAAATTTCTTAAGGCTGTGTGTAGTACAGCCCTGCCTTCTGTTTCGTTAATTTTTTCACCATTGAATAATGACTTAACAGCATCTTTAAGTTTACAATCTTCTGCTAATTCTAACAATAATTTAAGCGTCTTTTCATTCAAGATATTTTTCGAATAGTCAAATAAAATATCTTCCAGATGTATGGAGAATTTTTTAAAACGTTCAGCGTCAGAGGCAAAAAAATCGCGCATATGTTTGCGATTCATTTCTTCTTCAAAATGTTTCTTTAATAAAAACCAAGCTTGCGTTGTGGTAGGGTTCGTTCTAGGTAACATATCTATTCTATTTGGATATTGGATTTATCAAATTCAATTAAAGCTTTTCAATAATATCAATGGTTTGTTGCACCTGTGCAGGTGTTACATCTAAGTGTAATACAAATCGAATTTGACTAGGGGAGATTGCGATTGCTAAAATACCTTTTTCTTTTAATATAGAACAAAGAATGGGAGCAGTATATTTTCCTTTCACTTCAAATATTAAAATATTGGTTTCTGCCGATAAGATCTCGCCAACAAAATCTTTATTCTGTAAAGCGGACTCTATTAATTTAGTGTGTAGATGATCCTCTGCCAATCGATCAATGTGGTGTTGTAAAGCATAAATACCTGCCGCTGCAATAAAACCAGCCTGACGCATGCCGCCGCCATATAATTTTCTAACCCTTTTTGCTTTTTTTATAAAATCGGTCTTGCCCAAAAGAACTGATCCAACAGGAGCACCTAATCCTTTGCTGAGGCAAATGGAAATGGAATCGAAAACCTCTCCATATTGTTTGGCCGTTTCATTTTTGGCAATAAGGGCATTAAATATTCTGGCACCATCTAAATGCAATCCCAAACCAAAATTTGAGCAAACCTCTCTAATTGATTGGATATCAATAAAATCATAACAACTTCCGCCACCTCTGTTTGCAGTATTTTCTAAAGACACCAATCTTGATTGTGGTTTGTGTATATCATCGGGATTAATTGCATTCTTTACCATTTCAGCAGTTATCCTACCTCTATTTCCCTGTAATAAACGCACAGACGAACCAGAATTGGCGGCAATACCTCCACCCTCATATAAATATACATGTGATAATACATCACATATCACTTCATCACCAGGTTGCGTATGGCATTTTATTGCTATTTGATTTGTCATAGTACCACTTGGGCAAAATAAAGCAGATTCCATCCCAAAAAGAGCAGCAGAAAGGGATTCTAACTCGTTTACCGAAGGATCTTCACCAAATACATCATCTCCAATTTTAGCTTGCATCATCGCTTCTCGCATCAATTGGGTGGGCTGGGTTACTGTATCAGACCTAAAATCAATCATAGATTGCGAAGATAAAACGAAATCAATCTTTTTATGATGGATCAGTCATCTAATTTTATCCTCAATTTTGGGAAGGATTGGATGTATTTTGCCCATTTTATGAACTTTTTCCACAAATGCTACCATTTAACATTCGTTTTTCTTACTTTTGCAGGCTCTGAAAAAGGTTGTTGTTATTGTTTGTCCTATTGTAGGTTATAGAACAATTACAGTCTTTACTGCGTTTTATTTAATTAAGCTAATTTCAAACTATGAGGCAGCTCAAAATTGCTACCCAGATTACCAACCGCGACTCTCAGGCAGTTGAAAAGTATCTACAGGAAATTTCTAAAATTCCGATGATCACTCCTGAAGAAGAGACCACATTGGCTCAGAAGATCAAAATGGGAGATCAAAGGGCTTTAGACAAATTGGTTCAGGCAAACTTGCGTTTTGTGGTATCTGTAGCAAAGCAATACCAGCATCAGGGTCTTTCCTTAAGTGATTTGATCAATGAAGGAAATCTTGGTTTAATTAAGGCTGCACAAAGATTTGATGAGACCAAAGGTTTCAAATTCATTTCTTATGCTGTATGGTGGATTCGTCAGTCAATCCTTCAGGCTTTGGCTGAACAAGGTAGATTAGTTCGCTTACCACAAAACAAGATTGGTACTTACAATAAAGCAAATAAAGCTTATATGGCTTTTGAGCAAGAACATGAACGTGAACCTTCTACTGAAGAATTAGCTGAAATTCTTGAAATGAGTGAGACTGAGATCAATAACATTTTCCAATCTAATACTCGTCACACTTCTCTAGATGCTCCAGTGCATGAAGCTGAAGATGTTGCGATGGGTGATCTATTAGAAGGTAGTGATGATACGGATGAAGATGTAATGAAAGATTCTTTGAGAGAAGAAATTCGAAGAGTATTAAAATCACTTAGTCCTCGTGAAGCAGAGATCGTAAATGCTTATTTCGGTTTAGATGGCGAAAATGGTGTTACTATCGAGCAAATTGGAATGAAATATGATCTTACAAAAGAACGTATTCGTCAAATCAAAGAAAGAGCGATTAAACGCCTTCAAAAAGCACGCTACAGTAATGCTTTAAAAGCTTACTTAGGATAATAAGTCATAAAAAAATAATAAACAAAACCCCTCCACATTGAGAGGGGTTTTGTTTTATCAGTAACCAAACAATTCACAATTCTTATTGTTTTAGGTTTATAACTTTGTATGATGAAAAGATTTGTTTTAGGCGGTTTGATTCTATTGGCAATCCTGTCATGTGAAAAGACCATCCATATTAAAACAGATGTTACTTCTCCTAAATTAGTTGTAGATGCCGAGATTGAAAATGATTTACCCCCAACTGTTATTCTTTCCAATTCCATAGGCTATTATGCTACTATCGATTCTACCATCATTACCAACGGTTTTATTCATAATGCTGTGGTCACTATATCCGATGGTATCAACACACATCAGTTAAAAGAATACAAATTGCCCGCTGCTAGTGGATTTTTTTATTATTATAGTAGTGATCCATCGAGCCCTACAACTTATATGAGAGGGGTTCTAGGTAGGAATTATCAATTAAAAATTACGTATCAAAATCAAGTATATACAGCCTCAACAGGCATACCAGCTTTAACTAAAAAGATAGATTCTATTTGGTGGAAACCGCTGAATAATTACCCTGACTCACCCCAGGTAGTAGTGATGACTAAAGTTACCGACCCCCCCGGACTTGGAAATTATATTCGATATTTTACAAAGCAAAATTCATCTTCTTTTTTACCTGGATTTAATAGTGTGTTTGATGACCAAATTGTAGATGGAAAGACTTATTCGATTCAAATAGACAGAGGTGTTGACAGATCTCAAAAAATTGATCGTGCTAATTATGGGTATTTCTTGAAGGGCGATACGGCTATTATCAAATTGTGTAATATCGACAAAGCCTCTTATGATTTTTGGCGAACCTGGGAATATGCATTTCAATCCATAGGAAACCCATTTTCTTCACCAGGGAAAATTATTAGTAATATCGATAATGGAGCACTCGGGTCATTTTGCGGGTATGCTGCACAATATAAAACCTTGATTATCCCCAAATAAACCGATTTTGTGTACAAAGAAATCGAATGATTGGGTGAGGGAATTTAATTTTGTCCGTCTTAAATAATTTAAAATGTCAAACGAAGCAATAGAGAAAGTACACGTATTGATCATAGGGTCAGGGCCTGCAGGTTATACTGCTGCTATTTATGCAGCCAGAGCAAATATGAAACCCGTATTATACCAGGGTATTCAGCCTGGCGGTCAACTTACTATTACTACAGAAGTAGAAAATTATCCTGGGTATCCCGAGGGAATTCAGGGGCCAGAAATGATGGTGCATTTCGAAAAACAAGCTGCCCGCATGGGAGCAGACATTCGTTATGGATTAGCTACAAAAGTTGATTTTAGTACAAGACCATTCAAAGTTGAAATTGACGAAGAGAAATGGATCGAAGCAGACTCTGTTATCATAAGTACAGGTGCGTCTGCAAAATGGTTGGGGCTGGAGAGTGAACAGCGTTTAAACGGATTCGGAGTAAGTGCTTGTGCAGTGTGTGATGGCTTCTTTTTTAGAGGAAAAGAAGTGGCAATAGTAGGTGCAGGAGACACAGCAGCAGAGGAAGCTTTATATCTTTCTAAACTTTGTACCACTGTGCACATGGTTGTACGAAGAGACCAAATGAGAGCCAGTAAAGTAATGCAGGATCGTGTTTTGAATGCACCAAATATCAAGGTTTATTGGAATAGCGTTACTGATGAAGTTCTCGGAGAACATAAAGTAGACGGCATTCGTTTGCTTAACACTGAAACTAACACCAAACAGGATATTCCAGTCAGTGGTTTTTTTGTGGCTATTGGACATGAACCCAATAGCGGAATTTTTAAGGAATTCATTGATATGGACGAAACCGGTTATATTAAAACCATTCCCGGAACTTCGAAAACAAATATACCAGGTGTTTTTGCCGCTGGTGATGTGCAAGACAAAAACTATCGTCAGGCAGTTACAGCTGCAGGGAGTGGTTGCATGGCAGCTTTAGATGCAGAACGCTATCTGACTTCAGAAGGATTAGCATAAGGAATTATTAATAATTGTATGAAGGCGGTAGCATATAGCTGATCGCCTTTATTTTTGAACTATGATACAAATTCATTTAGAACAGTTGCAGTTTTTTGGATATCACGGACTTTATCCGGAAGAACGCTTAATTGGCGGTAACTTTATTGTTGACATTACTATAGATCATCAACCCAATAATCAGATCATTTATACTTTAGAAGAAACCATTGATTATTCAATAGTGTATGAAATGATCCATCAAAGAATGAAGATCCCCACGAATCTTTTAGAAACTATTGCAACTGAATTTTGTTTTGAGATCATCAATAAATTTGAATCAGTTCAAGCAATTCGATTCAGTATCAAAAAACTACACCCGCCAATCCATCAATTCACCGGAAACGTTGGTGTTTCTTTTCAATTAAAAAGGTCAGAAATATAAATTTGAATTCATGAAATGGTTATTCTTTCTTTTTATTCTTTCATTTAGTTATGCAGCTTCTGCTCAAGACATTGCTGTATTATTAAAAGAAGCGGATAATTTCGAACGTCAGATCAAAGAGCCGGAGGCACTTGAAAAATATAAATTAGCCGTTGGAATTGATCCGTCAAATTTAAAGGCACTGGTTAAAGCATCAGAATTAAATGCGTCAATAGGGGGCAGGCAAACTGATAAAAATTCAAAAAGACTTTATTATGAAACCTCTTTGGCCTTTGCAAAAAAAGCCTTTGACCTAGATCCCAATAACGCCGATGCCAATTATGCAATGGGGATGGCCGCAGGTAAAATGACGGATGTGGAAACTGAGAACAAGAAAATAGTAGCGTTTGTAAAGGATGCAAAGCTATATAATGAAAAAGCCATTGCATTAAATCCAAAACACGCTAAGGCAACCTATAGTTTAGGTAAATGGAATTATGAGATGGTGAACCTCTCGGGAATAAAGAAAATTGCAGTTAAGTTATTTTATGGAGGGTTACCCAATGGGGATCTTGATACTGCCATAGTCTATTTCGAAAAGTGCAGGGCATTAGATCCTTATTTTGTGGTAAATTATGTTGACTTAGCTAAAGCTTATCGGGATAATCACAGGCCAAGTCAGGCAATTGAAATTTTAAATAAAGTAGTTAAATTACCTATTCGAACTGGTGATGACACAGCCCTTAAAGCTGAAGCTGCAAAAATGTTAAACGATATACAATAAAAGTGTACTAAAAATAAATTCAAATGAACTTACAAGAATTATTTCAACAAGCGGTAATTAATAGTAAATCATTATCTGAAAAACCAGACAATGAAATTCTTTTAAAATTATATTCTTTATACAAACAAGCTACAGAAGGTGATACACAAGAAGCGGGTCCAGCTAATCCTTTTGATTTTGTTGCAAAATTCAAACATGAAGCATGGGCAAAATTAGCAGGAACAAGTAAAGAAGACGCCATGCAACTTTATATCGATCTTGTAACGAAATTGAAGGGTTAATTGATTTAAATCTTTATTTTTTTCCACCTGCCACTTTTCATATACCAATAAGAAGGAATTATAATAGTTGTCCAATAAATCCATTCACTTCCCCAACCCCAGGTGATAGGATATTGTAATTTTTCAAGTGTTGTATACACATAAATACAATAAAAAATAATGGCTACAAATTCTGTGGCAAGGTTCATGGATGAGTTTCCAGATCCAGTTACAGCATTCATCCATACTACAGATACCGACATCAGAACTAATGCAAAAGAAACAACCCTTAATACAGGAATTCCAGCCTGAATAAAATCTTCCCCCTGACCATAAATCGATAAAAAAGCATGGGGATATACATTCAGTATTAAGCAGACAATACTTGCAAAACCTACACTCCAGATCATTATTTTATTGATCAAAGGCATAACCAATTCGTGCTTATTCTGTCCTATTACATTACTCACCATAGTATTTGCAGTGGCAGCAAAAGCCCAGGTAAAACAGCCAAAAAAACCAAACATATTTCGCATAGTATTAGAAACGGCCAAATCCCTAGCGCCATGATGTTCAATTAAAATATAGAAGAACTCCCAGCTAATAATGCTAATGGCATGCTGAGCTATTAAGGGTGCTGATTGTACAATGATTAATTTACTATTAGCTCTTTCAAAATTCCAGGTCTTAAAAAGATTCAATTGTTTGCTAATCCCCTTATAGCGAAGCACTAAAAACAACACTGCTAATCCGGCTATTTCAGAGATAATTGATGCGATAGCTGCTCCATCGAACCCCATTTGTGGTAACCCAAGTTTTCCATAGATCAAGGTATAATCAAAAAACACATTGACCACCGCTTCTGTGGCGGTACCTAAAATCAAATATCTAGTTTGATTGGTACCTACCAAGAGAGCATTTCTCATTTGATACACATATAAAAAGGGAAGACCTAGGATTCTTATATTCAGGAAACGAACTGCGATGGCTACATGTTCTGGATTGTGTAAAGAAAATTGCAAGATAATAGGAGCTATAAACCAGGTAAATAAGATCCCTAAAGCAGCAAATCCAAATGAAATATAGATTCCCTGTGTAAATAACCGACCTATTTCATCAATTCTGTTTTCCCCTGCTCTTCTTGAAATCAAAGCTTGCAAACCGTTGTTCAAACCATGACCTACCACTGCAAAAATCAGGTAGTAAACACCTGTGATTCCTGCAATTCCTAGAGCTTCCTGACCTAAACCACCTAGAAAAATATTATTTGTAATAAAATTTAATTGAGGTACCATTATGGCAAGACTGATCGGCAATGCAATCTTTAAAATCTGCTGATGACTGGTTGTAACCTGTAAATTGATAGAAGTTGATGGGTTGCTCATAAAGTTCTGCAAAGTAACAATTTTAATATCTGCACAAATCGCTTTCCATGCATGGCTGATTTTTTATATCATTGCATACGCAATTTTAAGTTTATGGTCCACAAGTTGATAGGATTTTACGGAGACCGTCTTGATTTTACCCCCAAAAGAACGGATCAGATGGCCATTGAAATAGATAGCCATCAGATAACTTGTATGGTTAAAAACTCTTCTACAGGCGAGATTGATGCCATTGAATTGTTCCAAGTTGAGCAAGCTAGCACAGATTGGAGTGATATTTTATTCGAAGTAAAACAGAATTCCAAAATCTTAGGACCTACTTATGCAGATTGTTTTATTTATTTTAATTTCGAAGAAGCACTGATTTTACCCATGTCAGAAATGAGTGCGTCTGCATCTTCAGATTATCTCTCTTTAGTTTATGGCCTAGACGAAAAGGCCGATACTAAGTTTGACAGAATTAATTCCTCACTACCTACAGTTACCATTTACAGAATTAAAAAGTCGCTTTCTGAGTTGTTGGACAGGAATTTTCTAATTTTTAAAACGCAACATAGTTATACCAATATTTTAAATGATGTATTAAATAGAGAAGGTATTCCATCAATTTTTTTAAAATTGATAGTTTACCATAAACATTTTGTTTTGGTATTGATGAAGGATAGTCAATTACAACTGATTCAATCATATACTTTCCTAAATTCTGATGATATACTATATTTTGCAATAAGTGTAGCCAATCAATCTGGTGCTTCCCCCTTACAAACTCATTTAGAACTGAGTGGTATGATAGATTTACATCCGAATTTGCTGGATCAATTGAAAAAATCTTTCGGAATAGTTAGTTATGATTTCATGCCCAATCAATTATCACCATCGAATTATTCTCCTTATTTTCTTACACCATTCTATAAATTGCTGGTATGAGAATAATTTCTGGCAATTGGGGAGGAAGAAAAATTCAACCTCCGGCAAATATGCCTCACACCAGGCCTACAACTGATATAGCAAAGGAAGGTTTATTCAATATCCTTCAGAACAGGATCAATTTAGAAGGGATTAAAACATTGGATCTATTTGGAGGCACCGGATGTATTAGTTATGAACTCGGTTCGAGGGGTGCATCTGATCTTACTATTGTAGAAAAAGATCCAATCATGCACAATTTTATTAAAAAAAATTGTGAGATGTTAGGTATGCAAAACTTTCATTTATTAAAAATGGATGTCTTTTCATATTTAAATACAGCTATTCCTGCTTTTGACTTTATTTTTGCCGGCCCTCCCTATGCACTAGGAGCCATTGATGAAATCCCTAAGATCATTGAGCAAAAAGGTTTGATCGCTAAAGGCGGATTTTTTGTACTAGAACATACCCCTAGAAATCAATACGAGAAAATGTCTTCATTCTCATTCCAAAGAAATTATGGCACAACTGTATTTTCTTTCTTTGTGAATAAAGATTTGTAATTCTTTTGAACGGTTACATTCTTCTGAATTTCATAAATTTGATCTATGACAAAAACTCAGTTGAGAGTTCTGTATAAGAATAAAAGAAACACTATTTCTGATATCGAAAAATTGAAATTGGATGACCTTTTATTAATACAATTTCAACAATTTGATCTGTCAAGCATACAATCACTTTTTTCGTACTGGCCAATAGAGCATCATTCTGAACCTAATGTAGATTTGATGACAAGATATCTTCGGATAATGATTCCCGAAATTCAAATAGCATACCCGGTAATTAATAGAGCTGAACTTACTATGAAAGCTATTTTAACAGATGAAAATACTGATTTCAAGAACAACGATTTGGGAATATATGAACCTATTGGAGAAACGGTTATCGAACCGAAAAACCTAGACCTGATCTTTATTCCTTTATTGGCCTTTGATCAATTAGGGTATCGTGTTGGATATGGGAAAGGTTATTATGATCGTTATTTGACTTATTGTAAGAAGGAAACTGTTAAAATAGGTTTTTCCTATTTCGAGCCGATTGCCAAGATTAGTGATACCAACCAATTTGACGTACCTTTAAATTACTGCATTACACCGCAGCACATCTATGAATTTTAACACGCTTTTCCTTAAGTCATTCCGTGTTTTATTATTTCCATTTGCAGTTTTGTATGGGCTTGTGATTTTTATTCGGAACCGACTCTTTGATAGGCATTGTTTAGCTTACTCGGAATTCAATTTTCCCTTGATTTGTGTGGGTAACCTAGCTGTAGGAGGTACAGGTAAATCACCGATGGTTGAATATTTAATTAAACTTTTAGAAAGTCAATTTAAAATTGCAACACTGAGCAGGGGGTATAAACGTAAAACCAAGGGCTATGTGTTAGCAAACGATCGAACTACAGCGTTAGAGATAGGTGATGAACCTATGCAATTCCATCTTAAATTTCCGAATGTACCCATTGCGGTAGGTGAAGAAAGGTTAGTTGGAATCCCACATCTGTTGCAAGATCATACAGATTTACAAGCTATTATTTTAGATGATGCATTTCAGCATAGGTCAGTTAAAGCTGGGTTGAATATTTTATTAACAGATTTCAGTAATCTCTATTCGCACGATTTTTTTCTTCCTACGGGTGATTTACGCGACGAATGGTCTTCAGCAAATCGAGCTCAGGTTATTGTAGTTACAAAATGCCCTGCCGATCTCACAGAAGAAAAGAAACAGAAAGTGATTCGTAGTCTTAAACCAAATGCAAGTCAGAAAGTGTTTTTTACCTGTATTGAATATGGCACCCCTTATCATATTTTCAATAATCAGGATGAATGGGTATTGACACAGCGAGATGAAGTATTATTGGTTTGTGGAATTGCCAATCCGAAACCATTAAAAGACTTTCTCTTGCATCATGTACATACTTATTACCAGCAAGACTATTCAGACCATCATATATTTTCAATTGATGATTTGAATGAAATAAAAGTTAAATTCAATCAAATTCATGCAAAGGATAAATTAATATTAACTACAGAAAAGGATGCTGTTCGTTTTACAAAATTCACAGAAGAATTAGCCGAGATCCCAATGTATGTTTTACCCATTCGGCATAGTTTCTTATTTGATGAAGGGAATTTATTCAATGACTTAATGGTTGACTTTATCAGAAACTTCCGATTTAATCCCACAACAAAATGAGCAAACAGAAAATCAAGCATAAACAGAAGCAAAAGCAAAAAATTACACATAAAAGTGCGGAATCTTTATCTCAAAAAGGGCGGCTAGAAATTACCCGCTCGGGTATGGGATTTGTAATTGTGGATGGAGATAAGAATGATATTATGGTGAAACCGGGTGATTTTGCCACTGCATTGAACGGAGATATCGTTCGGGTTAAATTGGTAAAAGAGAATATTCGTACCGGGAAAAAAGAGGGTCGCATAGTTGAAGTAGTTACTAGAAAACAAACCGAATTCATTGGCCATTTGCAATTGTCTACCAATCATGCATTTTTTGTTCCTGATACTGATAAGCCCATGCCTGATTTATTTATACCATTGATTGATATAAATGGGGCGAAAAATAAAGATAGGGTAGTTGCCAGGTTGGTTAAATGGGATAAGACTGATAAGAAACCAGTTGGGGAGATCGTGAAGGTATTGTTGCCGGAAGACGATAACGATGCTGCTATGCAGGAATTACTGGCACAAGCTGGTTTCCCCCTTTCATTTCCATTGGATGTTCAGGAAACAGCAGAAAGAATACCAGATATATTAGATCCGGAGGAAATTTCTAAAAGAAGGGATTGTAGAGATATTTTGACTTTTACAATTGATCCTGCTGATGCAAAAGATTTTGATGATGCCATATCTATCAGGGAATTAAGTAAAGATGTGTATGAAATTGGAGTTCATATTGCTGATGTAAGTTATTATGTATTACCGGATTCTGATCTGGATGTGGAAGCCTATAAAAGAGCTACTTCGGTATATCTTCCAGATAGAGTTAATCCGATGTTGCCAGAAAAAATTTCAAATGAACTTTGTTCTTTAAGACCACATGAAGACAAATTCACTTTCTCAGCAATTTTTCAAATGACTTCAAAAGGCGAGGTGAAACAATATTGGTTGGGAAAAACCGTGATACATTCAGATCACAGGTATGCTTATGAAGACGTTCAACAAATTATAGAAACAAAGGAAGGTGTTCATAAAGAGGAGATTTTATTACTCAACGATATTTCTCAGCGTATGCGAAGAAAACGTTTTGAAAAAGGAGCCATTAATTTCTCTTCACAAGAGGTTCGTTTTAAATTGGATGAAAAAGGAACACCGATAGGTATCGTAGTAAAAGAAAGCAAAGAATCTCATCAATTGATCGAAGAGTTAATGCTTTTAGCTAATAAAACTGTGGCTGAAAATGTTTCTAAATTACACATCAATAAAAAACCCATTCCATTTCCTTATCGGGTACATGATCAACCTGACAAAGATAGATTGGCACCTTTCTTAGTATTCGCAAAAAAATATGGACATGTTTTTGATATCTCTAGTCCAGAAAAAATTTCCAAAAGTTTTAATCAAATGCTGGAAGATGCAAAGGGCAAACCAGAACAACATGTTTTGGAGCAATTAGGTATCAGAACTATGGCGAAAGCAATCTATACCACTGAAAACATTGGTCACTATGGGTTAGCCTTTGATTACTATTGTCACTTCACATCTCCTATTAGAAGGTATCCGGATATTCTGGTACATAGAGTTTTAGAATCTATCATCATTGGAAAAACCATGAATGATAAAAAAATGGAAGAGAAGTGTAAACATAGCAGTGAAAGAGAAAGAGCTGCGATGGAATGCGAAAGAGCTGGAAATAAGTATAAACAAGTTGAGTTTTTAAAATCACATGTTGGAGAAGTATTCGAAGCAGTAATCAGTGGTGTCTCAAGTTTTGGATTCTGGGCCGAAACAGTTTTACATAAATGCGAAGGCCTGGTGAGTGTAATTGGTTTATCTGATTACGATGATTTTCGGCATGTTGAAACAGATTATAGTTTGGTAGGAAGAAGAACCGGAAGAGCATTTAGAATGGGTGATAAAGTAATGATCAAAGTAATTGCCGCAAATCTTGAAAAACGTCAATTGGATTATGAATGGGTAATGCAGGTTAATAAGGATAATGATCATGAAGACAATACCAAACACAAGAAATTAAAAGATAAAAAAAACAAATAAGATTTAAATAATTCCCATTTTTTTCATCAAGAAAGAGGCGTTTCTATTTTTTGCAACGCCTCTTTGTATTTTATAACTGAAAGTTAATTCGTTCTTGTCAATCATACTTTCAAAACAATAATTGACAACTACATTCGGGTACTCAATTTCCAATTCACTCAGTTTTAAATCGTG
Organism: Chitinophagaceae bacterium; assembly: GCA_947371755.1. GTDB lineage: Bacteria > Bacteroidota > Bacteroidia > Chitinophagales > Chitinophagaceae > Sediminibacterium. The sequence goes on along the minus strand of CANBQT010000033.1, from coordinate 8,327 downwards.
TGTGGCAAATAAAGTAATACAGTTAAGCGCCAACATTTCTTTCGCAAATTGTGCTGAACCAAAATACTTGTCTTCTGAATTAGTGCCTCTTAAAATTTCATCAATCAACACTAATGATCCAGGTTGTTCTTTAACGCCTGATTTAATGGCACTTAATTTTTTCAATTCAGCCATAAAATAAGAAGTGTTTTCTTGTAAAGAGTCACTTATTCGGATGGAGCTAAAAATTTGCATCGGACTAAATGAAAAATCAGAAGCAGGTACTGAAAGTCCAGATTGAGCTAATACTAAGTTAACCCCTAAGGTTCTTAGAAAAGTGGTTTTGCCACTCATATTAGAACCAGTGATTAAAAGAACCTTATTGGAGCCTCCGATATGGATATCATTGGGTATTCTTTTCTCTTTTGAAATTAAAGGATGAGAAATATTTGCTGCGTGTATTTCCCTATTTGAATCCAAAGGAGTAGGGTATACATTTTGTTGATTATTGAATGCATATACTGCAAAACTGTTTAACTTCTCAATTTCTCCCACTAATTCAATCCAGGATTTTAATTGATCTTTATATTTAATTTTCCATGTTTCCAATGCAAACATGTTTTGAATATCATAAAGAAAAATAGGGTTAACAAAAGTTATTAAAAATAGATTCAACCTTTGATCTATCCTGCTGGAAATTCTAGAAAGATTTTTTATTGCTTCGTGTGCCTGAGTTGCTGATTTTTTATACCCTTGAAGTATTTTTGAATCCTTGGGGTTGATTTTTTCAAATTGATATAAAATCAATGCATATTGTTTTAATATACTTTCCTTTTTGCCTACTAGATTAAAATCTGATTGTAGATATTTTGCGTACATCCCAATTTGTATCCAACCTAATATAAATACAATTCCAAGCAATGCATTATTTCCCTTTGCAATAGCTATAATAACCAAAGAAGTATTAAAGATTGGCAAGGCGAATCGTATGAATTTGGCCCATTTACTTGCATGTAAAATATTTTTGGTATTTAACCAATTAAAGACTGGATCAAATGAAATATAGTCGGTTTTATTTACAAGAGATGTGGCAATAACACTTTGTACAATATCGAATTGATGGGAATAAATTTTAATGGCTTCTTGATGTTCCAGAATCTCATCCTTTAATAAAATGCTATTTTTAAATTGATTAGCTAATGCAATCTGTCCATATTCTGTAACAGTCCTATTGATACTATGATATAAAGAGCCCTTCCCAAACAAGTCTAAATCTGACCAGAATCCGGCACCATCATCAAACATATTTCCATCATTGAATAAATTAGCTTTCCCGTTAATTTGATCTAACTCATTTTGAAAGAAATATTTTAATTGAGATTGGTATTTCTCAAGATCTTTTAAGTTGACATACCAACTGATCATTCTCAGGAATCCAGCGATTGAACTTAATAATAATATCAGCCAGCCAATATGAAATGAATGGAACAAATGATAAATAGAAAAAATGAGTAAAAGAAAAAATAGTAATCTGAAAGTAGATGCAATATTGAGCCTTTTTTTCAGGTGTTTAAGTTCATTGAAAGTTGCATCTAATTCTTTTGAATAGTATATGGAAGGATCTTTGATCATAAATATTAATAATGCATTTCTTTGAACAGAATAGATTCTTTTGCCAATTCCTTTAATACCGGTTCATATATGGAAGGGTTAATAGGAATGTGTAAACCCTTGTCTTGGATCTTTCCTTCCAATATTAAAACTGCTGCAATGCCTAATGGAAGTCCAACTGTTTTAGCCATTGCCGTTCTTTGATCATCAGCACCAATTACAACCAAAGAGCTTTCAACTCGATGAAGGGTCTCTCCAATGCTATATTCTATTTCGTGAAGCATTACAACCATATCTTTCTCTCCCTGTTTCAATGCTAACTTTTTCTCAAGAATGAATTGAAGTATATCTGCTGATGTGCCTTTTTTTATCGGAAGTTTTGTTTGATAATCATTTGTTCCTAAATATTGAAACATCGATTGAATAATAGTGTCGTCAATTTCTTTGATTCCCATCTTTTTAAAATGCAATTCAAAGAAATCAGCTATTGTCATTTCTGTAGTATTGTATATTTCCTGATCATTTGTAAACAACCAATCCACCATTCTTTTCCATCCTTTAATAAATGAAGGATATCTTAATGTAGTTCTTATAAATGTTTGAATATCTTTTAATTGATACAAGTCGATATATGAAATGGAATCTCTATTTGGATAAAAGGATAGTGCACTTAATCCTGGAATATCTACTTGTTCCTGTGAATTGAATATTTCCGAATAGGGTATTTCAAAAGTTTTACCCTCTTGTTTATAAATAGCACCGGCCTTACCTGCTAGAACTACATTACGTGGATTCCAACTGATTTTATAATGCCAGGGATTATCATCATTTTGCGGTGCAACCAAACCGCCACAATGGGATTTAAAAGAATTGATCTTACCGTTCTTTGATTGAATTTCATGGATCAATTGCATGGCACTCATATGATCGATACCTGGATCAAGTCCCATTTCACATAAAAACAACAATCCCTTTTCATTGATATCTTTCGAAAGTGCCTTGATCTTTTCATCCGTATAGGATGCGGTGAGTAGGTTTTTGTGGTATTCAATACAATCAACTGCAATTAAGTAATGTAAAAAGGGGGGCATCATCGAAATCACAATATCGGCCTTAGATATTAATTGTTTTCTTTCCGAACTGTTTTCAATATTAATTTGAACAGCATGGGTATTCGGCTGCTCACCTAACTTTGCTACCACAACATCCAGGTTATTATCAGCAACTGTTAGTAACCAATTATTTTCAGCTGATTTTATTTTGAGGTAGTCGATCAATACTGTTGCAGATTTGCCTGCGCCAAATAAAAGGATATTCTTGCTAAATTTCATAATGACTAGTCTTATTAAAAGATCCTTTCACAAATCTAGCGTAACCAAATCTTTTTGAAGGCTGTAACAAAATATTTATTCAATCGTTCCATAAAAAACTACATATGAAACAATACTTATTATCAGTTCTACTATTATTTGTAGGATTCACCTCCACAGAAGCTCAAAAAAATATTCATGATGCCAATTCCGTGTCTAGAAATGTATCATCTTTTCACGGTATACAAATGTCGTCGGGCATTGATTTATACTTATCCCAATCAGGTTCTGATGCATTGGCAGTAAGTGCTTCAAGTACAGAATACCGAGATAAAATAGTTACTGAAGTTGAAAATGGAGTTTTAAAAATTTATTACGGGGACAAGAATAGCTGGGGTGTTAACTGGGGAAATCGGAAAATGAAGGCTTATGTATCCGCTAAAGACATTGATCTTTTAATAGCTTCAGGGGGATCAGATATTTTTATTGATGAGAAATTAACTGCTAACAAGCTTAAAATTCAACTTTCTGGCGGTTCTGATTTATCAGGAAAATTGATAGCTGATGAATTAACAGTAAGTGCAAGTGGTGGAAGCGATGCTAAAATATCGGGTACTGCAACCCATTTGAAGGTATCGATAAGTGGTGGAAGTGATTTTAAGGGCAGTGATTTGATTGCTGAATACGGAACAATTAGCGCAAGTGGGGGTAGTGATGCTTATATCCATGTGAATAAAGAACTAGAAAGTCATGCCAGTGGGGGAAGTGACATCAGGTATACAGGAAATCCAACCACCAGAAATACGAGTTCCGGGGATGGATCTGTAAAAAAAAGGAACTAAAATCCTATATTTTTAATCTATAAGCCTCCAAAGTAAAAATGGGGGCTTTTTTAATGAGATGAATCAAGAATAAAATGATCAGAATTGATATAAACCATTGAAAATAGGGAGCAAAATCGATCCTGAAATTAACTGTACACTTATGTGGATAAAACAGCCTAAAAAACAAGCTTTTATAGCAATTTTAGCCCTTGAAAAAGACTATATTTGCCAACCTTGAAAACGGGTCAAAAAATGACCTTAAAATTGAACAAACTCAAGTATAGAAAAGCTACATGGAAGATCAGCAATTACCAGAACAAACAAGCGATAGTGATCGTATTATTCGCGTAAATATTGAAGAGCAGATGAAAACGGCCTATATCGATTATTCGATGTCGGTAATCGTTGGTCGTGCATTACCTGACGTAAGGGATGGTTTTAAACCTGTTCACCGTAGGGTTTTATATGCCATGACGGAATTAGGTAACTACAGCAATAAGCCTTATAAAAAATCTGCCCGTATAGTAGGGGAAGTGATGGGTAAGTTTCACCCCCATGGTGATTCTTCTATCTATGACACTTTGGTTCGTATGGCACAGGATTGGACGATGCGTTATATCATGGTAGATAGTCAGGGTAACTTTGGTAACCAGGATGGAGATCCGCCAGCTGCTATGCGTTATACTGAAGCGCGTTTGCACAAGATTGCTGAAGCCATGTTGGATGATATTGAAAAAGATACGGTTGACTTTCAGTTAAACTTTGATGATTCATTAAAAGAGCCTACTGTATTACCAACCCGCATTCCACAATTATTAGTAAACGGATCTTCGGGGATTGCTGTGGGTATGGCTACCAATATGCTTCCTCACAATTTGAGTGAAGTAATTGATGGTTGTGTTGCCTATATCGACAACAAGGAAATCACCTGCGAAGAGCTGACTCATTTTGTTAAAGCACCAGATTTTCCAACCGGAGGTATCATTTTCGGTATGGAAGGAGTAAAGCAAGGCTTATTAACAGGTCGTGGTAGAGTAGTGTTGAGAGGTAAAGTGCAAATTGAAACCAAAGCTTCTGGTCGTGAACAAATAATCATAACAGAAGTTCCTTATCAAGTTAACCGAGATCAATTAACAGATAGAATCGGACAGCTTGTTAATGAAAAAGTGGTAGAAGGGATTGCACACGTTAATAACGAAAGTAATAATCGTGAAGGTACCCGTATTGTCATAGACCTTAAAAAAGATGTGATTGCTCAGGTAATCATCAATCAATTATACAAGTACACGGAATTACAAACCAGCTATGGTACTAACAATGTAGTAATCAGTAAAGGCCGCCCAAAAATCATGAATTTAAGAGAACTCATTGTTGAGTTTATTGAGTTCAGAATGGAGGTGGTGATTCGCAGAGCCAAATTTGAATTGCGCAAAGCAGAAGAACGAGCTCATATACTGGAAGGATACCTGAAAGCTTTGGATCATTTAGATGAAGTAATTGCTTTGATCCGTGCCAGCAGAACTCCTGAAGAAGCCAAGATGGCCTTGATGGAAAAAAGTCAGTCAGAAAATTGGTACTTAAATAGTGATATGTTCAGTGAATTATCTGAAGATATCTATAATCAGGCACGTGGCCTTTCAGAAGAACAGGCGAAAGCTATACTGGAATTGCGTTTGCAGCGTTTAACCGGTATGGAACGCGATAAGATTGTGGAAGAATTCAATGGCCTTATCTTAACGATTAAAGGACTCAAAGAATTATTAGCTAGTGAATTCCTGCGCTTTGAATTAATCAAAAAAGAGCTTTACGAGGTAAAAGAAAAATTCGGTGACGCTAGAAAAAGTGAGATTCAATATTTGGCGGATGAAATGCGTATAGAAGATTTAATTGAAGATGAAGACGTAGTCATTACTATTTCGCATTTAGGTTATATTAAACGTACATCTGCCACAGAATATCGTCAGCAAAGAAGAGGCGGCAGGGGAGCAGTTGGTTCAAAAACCAGAGAAGAAGATTTTGTAGAGCATTTATTTGTGGCATCTACCCACGATACCATGATGTTCTTTACTGAAAAAGGAAGGTGTTATTGGTTACGCGTGTATGAAATTCCTGAAGGTGAGAAACAAAGTAAGGGCAGAGCTATTCAGAATCTGATTCAATTACCTGGTGATGACAAAGTGAAAGCCATCATAGAAGTGAAGAAGCTGGATGATAAAGAGTTTGTACAAAACCACTATATCGTTCTTTGTACTAAGAAAGGGGTGATTAAAAAGACTTCTTTGGAAGATTTTAGTCGGGTTAGAAGTACTGGTGTGAATGCAATTACTATTGTAGAGGGAGATGAATTATTAGAAGCAAAAATGACGGATGGTAATTCAGAGATCATGCTTGCACTTAAGAGTGGCAGGGCTATACGTTTCGAAGAAACCAAAGTACGTTCAACGGGAAGAGGAGCTATCGGAGTAGGTGGAATTGAAGTAGATGATGATACTGATGAGGTTGTTGGTATGATTTGTGTAAATAAAGAAGATGCTACCAGAACTGTTTTAGTAGTAAGTGAAAAAGGATTTGGAAAACGCACCGCAATTGATGAATATCGTATCACCAATCGTGGAGGTAAAGGTGTGAAAACCATTAATGTTACAGAGAAGACTGGTAAGCTAGTAGACATTTTATATGTAACCGAAAAAGAAGATCTGATTATTACTTGTAAATCTGGTATCACTATTCGAACTGGAATAGCCGATATTCGTGAAGCGGGAAGAGCTACACAGGGTGTAAAATTGATTCGGTTAGATGAAGGAGATGAGATTGCAGCTATTTCTCAAATTGAAGATCAGGAAGAAGAGATAATAGAAAATGCGACTGATGAAACCAGTGAAAATGAGCCCGGTTCTGATGACAATAATAGTTTAGATACTGACACACAAACAACTGAAAATCAATAATAAATCATCTTTTATGAAGAAGCTACAATTGCTTTCTATGATTGTCCTAATTGCATTGGGAACAAACGCACAAGACTTTAAAAAAGTTCAAACAGCCCTGCTGCTCAATAGATTGGAAGATGCCAAAACAGAGATTGATAAAGTGGCTGCAGAACCTAAAGCACAGGGTAAAGCAGAAACTTATTATTATAAATCTAGGGTATATGCGGCTTTAATAAAAGATCCCGTAGCAAGTAAAAAATATCCCACTTTAATTGCGGATGCTGATGCTGCTGTTCAAAAACTACTGGTGTTGGATCCGGCATTTGCTCAAATCAAAGAGAAGGGACCAGATGCTATATTTGACCTATATTCTTATGGATTTAATAATGGGATCCGTTCTTTTAATGGTAAGAATTGGGATTCAGCATGTGTTTATTTTGGTATAGCAGTTACTTATAGTGATATTCTATTCAAAAATAAATTGACAAAGGATCAAACCATGAGTTTTGATACTACATCTATTTTATATGCAGGATATTCTGGTCAAAATGCCAGCAAACCAGAGTTTGCAGTTAAATACTATACTCGTTTAGCAGATGCAAAAGTAGCTACTGAAGGATATTTAGATGTCTATAAATTCTTGGTGATTACTTATATGAACGACAAGAATGAAGCTGATTTCAGAAAGTATCTGGCAGTTGCTAGAAATGTATATCCTAAAGAAAACTGGGATGACTATGAAATTGAGTACATCGACAGAAACTTTACTTTAGCTGATAAAGTGGCTTATTTCGATAAAGCTGAAACAGCGGGAACATTAACTGAAATGCAATACTTGCAATTTGGTGAGATCTTTGTAAATGTAAAACATGATGCAAAAGAGAAAGGAAAGTACGACAGTACCCAGTTGGATGCTTATGAAAAGAAAGGAGTTGAGGCTTATAAAAAAGCTTTCGCTAAAAACAATCAAAATGCAATTGCTTCTTATAATGCAGGAGTGATCTACTACAACAATTTTGGTCTGTTGGATGATAAGGTAGCCGCTAACATCAAACAAGTTCAAACTATCAACAGCACAAGACCTTCTGAAAAAGATCCTAAAAAGAAAGCTGCTATAGATGCTAAGTTTAAAGCTTTGACAGATCCTTATTTTAAAGCAAGTGCTGAATTGGTAAAACCCATTAATGAGAATCTAGATCAGGCAATTGATTGGTTAGAAAAGACCTATACAATTGAAAAGGCGAAATCTACCAGAACTTCAACTGATAAAAGTATTGGAAATAAGACTGTAGATTTCTTAGCTAATATGTATCAATACAAGCGCGATCAGGTTCGCGGTAAAGACAATAAAGCATTTGATGCATTTGATGCTAAATACAAATTATACGATGCGGAACACGATAAGTTCTAAATCAATATAAATAAAATAAAAAAGCCGTTTCCAAAAGAAGCGGCTTTTTTAGTATTAATACCAATCCTAAGAGGGTGTATATTTTTATAAATATCTTACTTAACATAATATTAATTATAGGAAATATTATGATCAGTTTGATCTGGGTTTGATATGAAATTTGTGCTAATTTCCATCTAAAATTGTTTATGCTCGAACGTCGTTCTTTTTTAAAATTAGGTTCCTTAGGATTATCAGCGCTTACATTTTCTGGTTTTAAATC
>CANBQT010000032.1 GCA_947371755.1 Chitinophagaceae bacterium | reverse complement strand
CCTTGTGCTTCAATAAATGTGGTAATCCTTTTAAGATTGGAAATATGCTCGTCTTTCCATAGACCGATATCATAAGGACTAATTCTTCCTTCTGGCGCCACAGCACATGCTTCAGCAATGATCAAGCCAGCACCACCAACAGCGCGACTACCCAAATGCACTAAGTGCCAGTCGTTCGAGAAACCATCCTCCGCAGAATATTGACACATGGGAGATATCGCAATACGATTTTTTAATTGGATAGAACGAATTTCAAAAGGAGAGAAAAGCTTTGTCATGATATTTTATTCTAATCAAAACTAATAAGTTCTTTCGATAAACTTCGAATGTTAAATTTTGTAACTTCCAATATGCTAAAGAAAATCCTCCCTTTCGGTGTACTGTTTTTTGCTATCTGTACTTTTGCTCAGCCTAAAACTGATAGCTTATTGATTCATATTTTAGAACAAGCAACATCTACTGTTTCTAAAAAAGTATTAAAAGACCCGGCACATTATCGTCTACAGATCATCTATACACAGATCGATCGGAATAAGCAAAACATACCCAGTTTTAAAAATTATTATTATAACTATGATCCGGAAAGTTATTACAACCCTGCATCAATGGTGAAGATGCCTCTGGCTTTTCTTTCTTTAGAAAAACTCCATCAGCTCAATCAACCAGGATTAAATAAATTCACCAGGATGCAGTTCGATAGTAACTATATTGGTCAAAGACCACTGATTAAAGACAGTACTTCTGAATCAGGTTATCCAAGTATTGCAAACTTCATTAAACGTGCATTTCTAATTAGTGAAAATGATCCATATAACAGAATGTACCAATTCATAGGTCAGGAAGCCATTAATACCCGCTTACATCAAAAAGGATTTGATAAGTTAAGAATTACCAGGCAATTCATGGGATTCAACGAAGAACAAAACAGGCACACTAATCCTATCAAATTTTTGAATGATGATGGAACTGTCTTATTTGAACAAGCAGGAGCTTACAATAGCAGTTCATTTGATTTCAGTAAGAAATTCTTACTCGGCAAAGGGTATATCAATAAAAATGATAGCTTAATTAATGAACCCTTTGATTTTACAAAACATAACTATATCCCTTTAGAAGAATTTCAACAGATTCTGCAATCGGTTTTATTCCCACTATCTGTGCCAGAGAAACAAAGATTTGATCTGGAAAAAAATGATCGGGATTTTCTTTTAAGGTACCTCTCACAATACCCTTCAGAAACTACTTATCCAAAATATAACGATTCTATATTTTATGATAGTTATGTGAAATTCTTTTTCTTAGACAGCACACATTCGATGCCATCTAGTATTCGTGTATTTAATAAAGTTGGTTGGGCATATGGATTTCTAACTGATGTTTCATATATCATAGATTTTAATAACAAGGTAGAGTTTATGTTATCTGCAACTATCTATGTTAATGAAGATGGAATATTAAACGACGATAAATATGAATTCGAGACAGTTGGCCAGCCTTTTTTAAAAGGAGTAGGTGAATCATTTTATCAATATGAATTAAACAGAAATCGGAAATTCAGGCCAAACTTATCTGCATTTAAAATAAAATATGATACCCGGAATCCCACAGACCACAGAACCGATATTAAAGTAGTAGATAATTAAGAATGTTTAGTAACTTTCAATAGATATGTGGTATTATCTTTCTGTTTTTGCGGCCGCCTTTCTTGTAGACCTCTTGCCATTTTTTGGCCCGCCTGCATGGACAGTGATGGTTTTTTTTCAAATGAAATTCGATTTGAATATCTGGTATGTTTTAATCTTTGGAGTATTAGGATCTGTATTGGGTAGGTATACTTTGTTTTTATATATTCCTTATTTATCTGATAGATATCTAAAAATGGAAAAAAATGCAGACCTACAGTTTATCGGAAAAAAATTAGAAGAAAAAGGCTGGAAAATACAAGCTTTCGTTTTGTTATATACTTTAACACCTTTACCTACTACTACTTTGTTTTCAGCAGCAGGTATCGCCAAAATAAAAGCTATCAATATTGTACCTACATTCTTGATAGGAAAATTCCTAAGTGATTTATTGATGGTTTTTACGGGTGACTATGTTGCAAATAATACTGCCAGTTTTTTAAGGGGATTTCTCACCTGGAAAAGTTTATCGGGAATCGCACTGGGAATACTAATTCTTAGCATGCTTCTCTTTATAGACTGGAGAAAGCTTTTGATAGAAAAAAAAGTATCATTGAATTTTCGTATTCTGAAGTAATCAGATCAAATCTTGAAAAAGATTTTCTTTTTATAAAGGAACAGGCAGATCCTCCATTCTAAAACAAAGACTGCCAATGCACTTATTATTCCGATTAAATTCGAAGAACAACCCAGGTAAGGAAGCAACCCTTTTCCAAATGCATGTATATATTCAGTGAACCAGCGGTCTGCCACAATTTCAATAAAAAGGTATATGAAAATCGAATTCATCCCCACCACTGTAAAAAGAATCAAGTGGTCCTTATGGCCTTTAATATCGATCCACCAATAACTTATAGCAAGAAAAAGCAAACAATATCCTCCTGAAACAAATACAAATGAACTTGTAGCGATTCGCTTAATGATGGGTGTGATAGAGCTATCCATACCAAATCCAACTATTAAAAATGAGATCCCAAAAATCAATAACCATTTTATTTTAACCTGATACGACAACTCTGACAATAATAGTTTTCCAGCCATAACACCCCAGATGGTATGCGCTGCAGTAGGAATGCAATTAATAGCAACCCAGCCACCCTTATTGATTTTATTCATCAATAATAGATCTACATAGTTACCAAAATTCTGTTGGTCGGTAAAGGTTTGATCAAACCCAGGGATATGAGTATAACGATATAGAATCTCTGTCAACAACAAAAGCCCTATACTAAACACAAATTGCCATTTCATATCCCAGCGAAAAATCAGAAAAGCAACAAGTGTTGTGAAGGATAATTGAGTAAGTACATCCCAAAGTTCAAAAGAAAGTCCTTTTGGTCTCACTGCATAATCAAATACACCCCAGAAAAATAACCAGCCGGATCTTTTCAATACTTTAATAAAAGATTGTTTCCACGATACACCTTCATTCTGTTGTCGTTGCAAAGAATAAACCATTGCAGTTCCAGCCATAAACATGAACCCTGGTTGTATCAAATCCCAAAATTTAACCCCATGCCATGGATGATGGAAGAATTGTTGGGTAATAAATTGTGCGGGATTCGCTTCTAAAGAAGCATTTAGAAACTGATATAAACCAGCACTTTCAAGCATTAACAATACCATAATCAATCCCCGCATAAAATCAAGAGATAACACACGATTTGGCATTGAATTGTTATTCATAAATAGTAATTACTTCAATTGATATACTATAGACTCATAAGGCGCTAAACTTCCGTTTTTGCTAGGTATTGGATAATTAGCTAACAGAATTTTTGCCTTACTAACATCCAGATTTATATTTGATTTTGCAACCTTATTACTGAAATTAAGTAATACTAAGAATTTTTTGTCATCTAATTCTCTGGTGTATGCAAAAATAGCAGGGTTAGACCTATCTAATATTGAATATTTCCCATAGATCAATGCAGGATTCTTATGTCTTAAAGCGGTTATTTTTCTGAAATAATTTAATACAGATTGTTGATCTTTTTCTTGCTCAGCCCTATTTATCATTTGATAGTTAGGGTTTACTTGTATCCAGGAATTGCCAGTAGAAAATCCAGCATTATTTGAAGCATCCCATTGAAATGGTGTTCTTGAATTATCTCTGCATTCAAATTGAATACGCTTCATGAACTGGTTGATATCTCCTCCGTGATTGAGTTGATACTGATATTCATTAAGAGTGGACATGTCTCTATAATCTGAAATTTTTTGAAACCCGGCATTGGTCATAGCCAATTCATCCCCATTATATATATATGGTGTGCCTCTCATGGTTAATAAAAAAGTACTCAGCATTTTGGATGATAATTCCCGAAATTCCGGACTAGCATTTCCGAAACGATTAACAATTCTAGCCTGGTCGTGACTTGCTAAAAAAATAGATAACCAACCTTTTTTAGCAAATACACTATCCCATTTTGTAAATGACTCTTTAAACTTTATAAAATCATAGCCTTCCATTTTTGCCAAATCGATAGCATCAAAAGCATAAGCCATATTTAATTCCTTTCTATCAGCATCTACCAGGTCATGTGCGTCTTGAAAGTTATTGCCAGCTCCTTCTGCAACTGTCATTACATCATACTTGCTAAACACCTCTTGATTCATTTCTTTTAGATAATCATGAATATGAGGCCCCATCGCATAGTATTGTACAAAGTTCTTCTCAAAACCTTTCGGAAACGCAGGAAAGCTTGTGTCTTTTGCAGCAAATTGAAATGCATCTAATCGATAACCATCAATTCCTTTCTCAGCCCAGAATTTCATCATCGAATAAATCTCTTTACGAAGTGTTGGGTTTTCCCAATTCAGATCGGGTTGTTTTTTTGAAAAATAGTGCAAATAAAATGCATTAGAACTGCTATCGTATTTCCAGGCATCGTGGTTCACATCAAATAGACTGTAACGGTAATTTGGTTTCACACGTTCAGCATCCCACCAATGATAATAATTTCTATAGGGACTAGTCCTGGAACTTTTACTTTGTTTAAACCATTCGTGTTCATCACTACTGTGGTTTAATACAAAATCCATGACTAATTTGATCCCGCGCTGGTGGAGTCCTTTCAATAGCAAATCAAAATCTTCCATTGTTCCAAAGTCCTTCATTATATTACGATAGTCACTTACATCATATCCATTATCATCGTTTGGAGAACTATAAATGGGATTCAGCCATACAGCATTTACACCTAAACTCTTGATATAGTCGAGTTGAGAAATGATTCCTTTCAAATCACCTACCCCATCCCCATCGCTATCCTTAAAACTTCGTGGATAAATTTGATACACAATAGCTTCTTTCCACCATTTCTTATCGGTTCCTTTTTTTGTAACCAAACTGGATTGGGAATTTCCCAAATGAAATGTAACTAACAAAATAGCTAGCACGCAAAGACTTTTTTTCATACATGCAAAGGTTTAAACTTTGTAATATGAAAATAAACAATGCTAAGCTTTTAATCTAACTGATTTTAATATTAAAAAATCGCAAACGTTTGATGTTTAGAAACATTCTACAATTTGTTCCCCAACAAGAATTGAAGTGGGATTTCAAACCGGCTTCTCCATGAATCTTCACTATGATCTTGTCCAGGAAAAAACCTGGTAATCCAATTTTTTTCAGTGTACCCTTTCTGCTTCATTACCTCATCAACTTTCTTTTGTAATGTTGGATACATCGCATCCAGTGTTTTATCACCATAGTCGAAATAGAACTTATGATTTTTAGGATTGGGTAGATTTTGTTGTAGGTAGTATACGAAAGCATCAGGTATTGGATTGTTCTTCAAAACAAAAATACCAGGCCAATGGGTTGATAAACAGGCTGCTCCTCCAAAAATAGAAGGGTATTCACATATTGCATACATCGAAATTAATCCACCCATACTACTGCCAGCTATAAATGTATACGCGGGACCTTTTTTTGTGCTATACTTTTTATCAATTAATGGTTTTAATTCTTCCACTAAAAATTTCAGGTATCCATCTGATTGAATTTGATAATTTCCAAATACTGAAACTCCATTATTTCTAGCAGCATTAATTACCATTTCTTTTTTTTCCTTATCCAAATTTTCAAATGGCTTTTGGGGAAAATAATCAGCGTGTCTGCTTTTGTCGCCATTCCAAATACCCACCACAATAACATCTTTTAATTTCCTGTCTTCCAATAAGCGGGTGATGACTTTATCTACATCCCAGGATCTTTTATTCCATGTGGTAGAAGAGTCGAAAAGCATTTGTCCGTCATGCATATACAATACAGCATATTTTTTCTTAGAACTATACCCTTCCGGCAACCATACATCTACATTTCTGGCATCTACATATTTAGAGCCTAATTTTTCAATCCTTTCAATCTTGCCTTTTTCCACTTTTGGAAGAGGTTGTGCATGAAGCAAAGAGATAGAAAAAATAAGACTAACAACTAGCTTTACAATATATTTTAACTTCATAGTATTTTTTTTGACAAATATTAACAGTATCATTTTACATTAAACAACATTATTGCCTTTGGTTTATAGTTAGATGACAGTGCAGCTCAAGAAATTCTAATTTCAAAGTGGTACTGTTTGGTATATGAATCGTTTTCTCAAGAATACAGTTTAAAGCAAAAGGCATCTTAAATCCTTACTAATTTACGATTTAAAAAAAATCTAGACAGTTTAGTAAAAGGAAAAAAGCTTTTTTTATAATTAAAAATTCCTTACAATTACAATTAGGCATAATATTTGAGAATCTTAGCCTTAATTCTCCTTTTGAAGAAAGAAAAATATTATGTCTGTCACAAATTTCAAGAACATGATCAAAAAATATTTGTCAATTTCTCTTATTGTTTTATTTGTTGTTGCCTGTTCCAGAAATACCATAACTGGTCGCAGTCAATTAACACTTGTACCAGAAAGTCAGGTTCAATCACTGGCAGTTAGCCAGTACAAAGATTTTTTGAATAAAAATAAAGTGATACCCAACAATTCAAAAGATGCCGAAATGGTGAAGCGAGTTGGAAATAAAATCGCTTTTGCCATTGATAAGTATTACAAAGAACATGGCATGCCGAATGCCTTGAAGGGTTACCAATGGGAATTTAATTTAGTAGAAAATAAAGAAGTTAACGCCTGGTGTATGCCTGGTGGTAAAGTTGTTTGTTATACCGGATTATTGCCAATAACATTAAATGAAACAGCTTTAGCCATTGTATTAGGTCACGAAATAACACATGCAGTGGCTGGTCATGGCAGAGAAAGAATGAGCGAGCAAATATTGGCACAAGGAATAGGAATAGTTGGAGATATTGCCTTAGGAAGTAATCCTGAAACTGTAAACATCTTTAATCAGGTGTATATGCCATCGGCCCAAGTGGGGGTATTGTTACCAAATTCCAGGAAGCAGGAAAATGAAGCTGATCATTATGGTTTAATTTTTGCCGCCATGGCAGGATATAACCCAGAAGATGCCATCCCATTTTGGAAAAGAATGGCCGCCATGGGTGGGGAAAAACCTCCTATCTTTTTAAGTGACCACCCAGCAGATGAAGAAAGAATTAAAAATTTACAGGCTTTAATGCCCGAAGCATTAAAGTATTATCAAGCTATAAAAAGCCCTCAGTAAAATGAATTACTGAGGGCTTAGGCAAAAGAATTTCCATAAGTTCAACACATCAATTTCGTTTCTCAACTATTGGAACTGCTGGAGCTTTAAATTCTTTTGTTTTCAACAAATTTTTAATTTCCAGAATGGCTCTCTCCAATTGGGGATCAATTCCTTTAGACATCGCACCTAAATCTTCAGGCACTTCAATATCAGGATCTACTCCGTGACCTTCTCTAAACCATGTTCCGTCTGGATTATACAATCTAAATGAAGGTGCTGTAATATTTCCGCCGTCTACAAAATCAGGATAACCGCTAATCCCGATAAGACCACCCCAAGTACGAGTGCCAATCAATGGACCCAGATTTTTCTTACGGAAATAATCAGGAAATGCATCTCCCCCGCTTCCACTCCATCCATTGATGAGCATTACTTTAGGTCCGAAATTAGCATAGCCTGGGAACTGCCAAGGTTTACCATCTCTTGTGGCTACATAAGAAAGTGGTGTGCGATTAAGCATTTCAATGAAACGATCCGGAATTTGACCACCATTATTGAACCTTTCATCGATGATCAAAGCTTTCTTATTCCATTGCGCATTGAACTGTCGCATTAATTCACTTTGTCCGTCTAATCCTGTACTAGGCACATAAATATATCCTACTTCACTATTGGTGGCTTCTTCTACTCTTTTACGCATACCTTCTATCCAATCTAAATTTCGCAGCCGAGATTCATCATCCATTGTTTTTACTACAGCAGTCTTAGCACCAGCTAAAGAGGCTGATGAATTATAAGTAAGTTCCACAGTTTTATTTGCAAGACCTTGAAAAGCAACGTAAGGTTCGTTATCTGTAGTAACTGGAATACCGTTAACTGCAAGAATAAAATCACCTTCTTTAATATCAGTTCCAGTTCGCTCTAAAGGAGATCTTATTTCTGCATCCCAAATAGCGCCTTTGATAATTTTTTTAATTTTATAATAATTTCCTTCTGCTTCCCAGTTGATTCCTAAATATCCAATTTGTTCTGATTTTACTTTTTCGAAATCACCACCACCATGATACGTATGACTTGAATTTAATTCCCCAATCATTTCACCAATTACAAAATCAACTTCTTCTCTGGTAGTTGCGCCATTCAAAATTTTCAAATACCTTTCTTTGGTTAATCCCCAATCTACCCCATGCATATTTTTATCATAAAAATAATCCCGCTCAATCCGCCATGCATCGTTAAAGATTTGTTTCCATTCCAGCATTGGATCAATCGTCATTTGCATTTCATTCAAGCGTAATGGCTTATCAAACTTTGCCGATTCCTCAGGAGAAATAACAGCCATAGTTGGCACTTTTGCAACTAACATTTTTTCATCATTCCCGCTTAATATATAACCATCTACATCATTTATAATTGTTTTTTCTTCCCGCTTTTCTAGGTCGTAAAATTTAATAGAACCTTTTCCTTCTGGCGAACCCGTATTAGGATATCGCATATAAATTAATTTTCCTTTTATTGCAGCAAGTGAATTTAAATTACCCGAAGGCAAAGGCAATAGCTCTAATCTTCCTTCCATACCTTCAAAGTCAATAACAACTGCAGCTACTTCTGCTTTCTTTTCGGCTTCAGCAGGCTTGGCTTTATCTTCCTTCTTCTTAATGTCTATTTTAGGCTCTTCTTTTACAATTACTTTTTCCAATTCTTTCCATGCAATTGTATCGTTTTTTGCATACAAAAGTGAAGCAGTATTTTTTTGTAATCCAATAGCTGCTAGTTGTGTACTATTAGCATAAATAAATGTATTATCTGCATCACTATAATAAGGTTGAAAAGTTTGATTGGTTGCCACAAAAAGGTATTTCCCATCTACACTAAAAGAAGGATTGGTACAACTATAATATCCATTGGTTACTTGCTTTGTTTTATTCTCTTTGGTGTCAAAAATAAAAACCGCATTATGCAAATTCTCTAAATCTCTACTGTATGCTAACCATCTACTATCTGCAGACCAACTAAAAGTAAATCCTTCCATATTTCCATGAGAGAAATATAATCCTTGATCTATATCAGTGGTATTTCCTGTAGCAATATCAAATAATTTTATTTTACCCGCTTTATCAATAAAGGCAAGCTGTTTGCTATTCGGTGAAAATGAAATCCCATATCGGTAACCCGCCCCATAATTGGTAATTTTTCTTGCAGAATTTTCATTCCCTAGTTCCATAAACCAAAGTTCGTATTCTCCACTTTTATCACTCCAATAAGCGATGGTTCTTCCATCAGGAGACCATGAAGGATAACGTTCCGCTACACCTTGAGTCATGGTGATATTTTTCACAAATCCATTTTCAGCAGGCACATTAAAAATATCTCCTCTTGCTTCTACTAATACTCTTTTCCCATCGTTACTAATTGCATAATGTTGTGCAAATTCTGCCGCAGATACATTTTTTGATTTTAAAAGTGATTTATCACTCACCAGGGTAACTTTTACTTCCTTGGGTTCATGTGTTGCAAAAGGGAAAAGAAATAATTTGCCCCCTGCTTCAAAAACAATATCATCTGGTCCTTGAGAGGGGAAATGCACATCATAATCAGTAAACTTAGTTAGTTGTTCAAATGTTTTTTTCTGTGTATCATATTTCCAAATATTCATTCGCATTTCCGGACCACGATCGCTTAGAAAGTAAATGGATTGCTCGTGCCACATTGGAAGTTCGTCACCGGCATCACTATTGGTGCTAATATTCACCTCACTTTGTTTTACAAAATCATAGATCCGAATATCTCCATTAGTACCACCACGATATCTTTTCCAGTTACGACCAACTTCTGTCATTACAACAACTGCCATTTGTTTTCCATCTGGAGAGTAACTTCCATATTCGGCATATGCCAATGGCAACTTTGTTTCAATTCCACCAGTGGCAGGAACCAAATAAAATTGATTGAACCTTTGTTTGCCACTTTCACGAGGGGAAGCAAATAAAATTTGCTTCCCATCATTACTCCAATCTACTACCCGATCATTATAACCGTGAGATGTAATTCTTTGAGGTACAGCCCCAGTTATTGGCATGGTGTAAACATCGCGATTACCATCATAAGCAGCATTAAATGCAATGGTATTACCATCAGGTGAAAACTTAGTATTGGATTCAACGCCGGGAGTTGAACTTAATTTAATTGCCAATCCACCTTCTTTGGGTACTATCCAAAGGTCGTTTGCATAAGTAAAAACAATTTTAGTTTTAGATACATCAGGGTAACGGAAAAGTCCTGCATCAATCTGGGCTGATACTGAAATTCCTATTAATAGACCAAGGCATGTAAAAAGATAATTTTTTTTCATTTCAATAAATTATTTGTGATAATGGGAGTTGGCTTTAACGAGTATTAAATTAAGAATATTATTTATAAATATTATATCAATTGCATAAAAGTCCTAAATCAATGATAACTGGCAACAAAAAATCCCATGTTAGTTGTAATTCTAACATGGGATATAATAAAACGAGACAGCTGTTACTAATTTCTGGAAAGGAAATCCTTTGCTAATCTTTGATAATCGTTACTACCTGCGGCAATGGCAGCATCAAAACATAGTTTAGCAGATTTCTTCGCAGCTTCTGTATGACCCGATAACTTCTCAATATTCGCTTTTACAAAATGCATATAATAAGCACCTGGCACTTCCGCTAAAGCTATATCTATATATTTCAAGGCTTTCGCAAGATCACCAGCCAACATTAAATGAAAGATTGCAGCCTGAAAATAGGGCTTTTTTTCTCCTTGCATTTGCGCTTCGAAGCTTTCTTTAAGTCTTGCTACAATATGTGTTCCGATTTTTATTGAAACAGAAACATTTGCCCAACGCACTTCTAAAACACAGGTCTCGTAACCAATGCTGTGAAACTGTATAGTGAATGTTTCAGAAAATACAGTTGTATTTTGAACAGGAACTTCTACTTCCAATATGTTCTTTGCAGAGTCATAGCCCCTTAGACCAGCGCCAATATCAGTATTTAAAATAATCTTCCATTTTGCTTCTTGTGGTATCGCAAATACCAGGTAAGTACCTGCAGGAACTTTTTGTCCCTCAATTTCCACATCATCTGTGAAATTGATCTGTGTGGCTGCGTCTGCACCAAAGCGCCATAAATTACCATAAGGAGCCAAAATACTGTTTTCGCCAAATAAGGTTCTTCCTTTAACTGAAGGACGAGAATAATTGATCGAAATTTTACCTAACCCAAAATCTTGTGTAAGATGTTGCCTAGGGCTTGAACTGGGCATGGAAAGTATACTCATGATTGTGATTTTGAATGAATTAAATTGTTTGCGAATGTATCGTTTAATAAATAAAATACATTCCTAAAAAATGTAGATGTTATTAATTACTTCTTTGCCAGTTAACATTCACAATGATCTCATTTTTTCGGTTAATAAATTGGTATGGTGCATTGTAGCCTAAAAATCGAAAGTTTCCATAATACTCAATTTTGTTTTCAATCAATAGGTTTATAAGTCTTTGAGTATTCAGTTTAATATCATCATCCGAAGCATAGCCTCCGAACTGGATAGCTGCTACTGTTTCATCAGGAACTGTTTGTATTACTACCTTGGCATCATTAGGTTTTGGCAAATTCTGTGCATTGAAAGCAGAAGGCATCACAAAGCTCATAGTAGATGCAGAATCATTGATATCCATATGAACAGGCGAAGTCATGGCGATGCTTTTACCGCTGTCGTTTCCTCCAAAAATATACCCTGCCAACTTTCGAAATCCTGGGCTAGCTAGTTCTTTGTAGGTTTTAGCTGAGGACGTAATCGAAGCCATGGTAACAGAAGGATAAAAGCGGATTTCAAACTTATCTTTTGAAAAGAGTGTTTTATAAAGTTGTGTTTCTGTTTTACCTGAAGACATCACTAAATATATTTGAATTACTAAAATTATAGCAACAATTAAGAAAGCGATTAGTAAAATTATTTTCATTGTACTGGTTCTATTTAAATATGAGCATTTGAATAAATATGATGATTATTTTTATTTTCCAATATTATCCATAGGATGATCACGCTGATAATGGTAGCAAAGTAACACCAAATTGAAATGATATACTCTTTAAAAAATATTGTAGCTATCAAATAAGACACAATTAAAGCAATTCCAATCAACCAAGCTTTTTTTTCTGAAGAAAGAAATGGAGGAAGCACTGCAGTAAAAAAATAGAATAAGTTGGTAATGGATTTAAAATTATCCGGTGTATTCACCGAATACAACACATGATTCCCGATTACTTTTACATCTGCTGTATAATAAAAAAGTGAATACGCTAATACTGCAGCAAATAAAATACTTCCATAAAATATAGCTTGCAAAATTTTTTTTCGTTTCTCTTCTTTTTCAAAAATCATCATTGAAAAAGAAATCCCTATTGACCAAATGACTTCCGCAAAAAATAAAAAAGTATACATACATGGAAACTTCCACGAAGCAAAATTCTCTCTTGTAAGCGATAACCATACAAATCCTTCAGAAAATTGTTGCAATGAAAAAATGAATGGTATAACAGCTAAAATCTTTACAGAAGGAGTCTTTGCTTTTATTACTGAGATGGTACTAATTCCTGCAAGCATGATACTTGCACCAAAACTTGCAGTTGCAGAAAAACACATAAACTGTTCATTTTTTGTAAAATACTAAAAAATAATATCGCTTTAAACAATTCACAAAACAATTTCAATACCCCTTTATGCGAGTCACAATTGTTCTGTTATTTGAAGTTTCGTCAGGTCAAATCCTTTGGTACTAAGCCTGGAAAGTATCTCTTGGTAAACTTTATCACTCATTCTGGGAGTTCTTGAGAGAATCCATAAATATTTTTTATTGGGGTGACTAACAACCGCATAACTATAATCACTGGCCAAATCAATGATCCAATATTTTGCTTTGAATGGCCAAAAGAATTGCACCTTCAACTTGGCATTCTCAGAACCTTCTTCTACGAAAGCCTTCCCTTTGATATAAGATTGTCTTCCATTTACACTGTCTTTATTACATCTATTTTCAACAATCACATATCCTTTATCGCTTAATGTGTATTCGGCTGTTGTACAGTGACACCCTTTTTGAAAATATTGAGGATAAGAGGCAATTTCATACCATTTACCCGCATATTTTGTTAAGTCAACCCTTGGAACAGTTTGCAGTGTTTGTGCGTGATTGTTGATTGGTGTCATAAAAAGAAACAATATAATCAGTGAAATTATTATCAAAGGGAGTAATAGCACTTGTTTGAAAAATATATATTTCATAGGATATTTTTTTTTCAACTACTTATAAATCTTAGAGATGATTACTTAGACTTATGCAGTATAAAATTAAATTGCTTATTTAAAAATCTATTAGAAAATTAATTTTAAAACTTACATCTTTTACTTGTTGGCACACTGGCATATGATTCAAATGATTTCTTTCTCAATTTATTAATGATTAATTGAAGACAGATTGAACTATTGCTATTTCCTAAAAATAGATGGTATTAGCTGATTTTAATTGATTTCAGAGCAATAAGTTCAGGAAAAATATAACAATAATGAACCTTTTCATCAATTTGATGTTTTCAAGTTTACAGGAGCTTTATGCCTTATAATTTCTCTTTTCGTATTCTGAAACTCCATTTAAATTCAAAAAACAACACTGATGAAAAATAAATTTTCTTTTTTTGAAATTGTGATTGCTTTATTAGCTGTAATCATCATTTTTATTTCCGAGTATTACTACACCATTCTCAAGGACCATGACCGGGCAATTTTCATTGGATTATGGCCTCCTACTATGCTTATTCTACTAATTTATTTGAACTCAAAAAAAGATTAACTCATGGAAAATTTAGATTTTTTAATATTAACTGGGTTAGTTACAGTGTGCTTTTTCTTCTTTTGTGTTGCCTTAATTAAAGGTATCAATTCTGGCAAATATGGAAAATAATTGTCGGTATAAAATGCAAATCAGAAATCATGGTAAAACAAGACATTGCCATTGTATGGTTTAAGAGAGATTTGCGTTTTACAGATCATGCGCCACTTTACTTTGCTCAAAAACAATCACTCCCGGTTTTACTTATTTACTGTTTTGAGCCTAGTATCATGAACTATGTTGACAGCGATGTCAGACATTGGCGTTTTATATATCAATCAATTCAAGAAATGCAATCTAAGCTTGCTGATTTGAAAACACAGATTGCTGTTTTTCATGATGAAGCAATAGAGGTATTCCAGAAGATCGAAGCTCAT
Source organism: Chitinophagaceae bacterium (assembly GCA_947371755.1). GTDB lineage: Bacteria > Bacteroidota > Bacteroidia > Chitinophagales > Chitinophagaceae > Sediminibacterium. The sequence continues at coordinate 21,982 of CANBQT010000032.1, read as the reverse complement.
TATCACATCAAAACAATTTTTTCACACCAGGAAATTGGGAATAAAATCAGTTACGATAGAGATCTTTCGGTTAAAATATTTTCGAGCGTTAATGAAATAGTATGGAAAGAATACCAGCATAATGGTGTTATTAGAAAATTAAAAACAAGAAAGGAGTGGGAAAAGCATTGGAAAAAAAAGATGCAGGAACCACCAAAAATTGTTGATGAAACTAACTGGAACTTTTTAAAAATCAATCCCGTTTTTTACGAAAAAAACAAGGGGCCAAAACTACCCATTGAAATCACTACCCACCATACACTATTTCAAGCTGGAGGAGAAATTTATGCTTGGAAATATTTGCAGAGCTTTATAAAGGAGAGATATATAAATTATTCAAAGCATATTTCTAAACCCGCTTTAAGTCGAAAGGGGTGTAGTAGAATTTCGCCCTATCTCAGTTATGGCAATATCAGCATGCGGATGGTTTACCAATATACCATGCAGCACTACTCCAGTGCTTCTAATAAAAAAGCCTTATCTAATTTCATTTCTAGGTTACACTGGCATTGTCATTTCATGCAAAAATTCGAAGACGAATGTAGTATGGAATTCGAAAATGTAAACAAAGCATACGATAGTATTGTAAAGCCAAAGAATGAAACATACATTTTGGCTTGGCAAACCGGGCAAACCGGTGTTCCAATAATAGATGCCTGCATGAGATGTTTGGTAGCAACGGGTTATTTAAATTTCAGAATGAGAGCAATGGTAGTTTCATTTTTTGTATTTAACCTATGGCAAGACTGGCGAGAACTACATTTTTTGGCCAAGCAATTTTTAGACTATGAGCCCGGCATACATTACCCGCAGTTACAAATGCAATCTGGTGTTACGGGTATCAACACTATTCGGATTTATAATCCTATAAAAAACTCAGTAGAGCATGATGAGGATGGTATTTTTATAAAAACATGGATTCCTGAATTGAAAGATGTGCCTGCTGCGTTAATACATGAGCCCTGGAAAATGTCTGCAATGGAACAAACGATACATCAGGTAATTATTGGCAAAGATTATCCCAGACCAATTGTAGATATTGAAGCAACGCGGAAAGCAGCTAGCGATATAGTTTGGCAATTTAGAAAAACAGCTGCTGTAAAAAAAGAGGGGAGCCGAATTTTGAAAAAACATGTAAACACAGAAGTAAATAAACGTTCAAAATTATAGTATGAAGATAGGCCTCATTTTTCCTCATCAATTATTTGAAGAAAATATACTCACAACAACATGTAATACTATTTATTTAGTCGAAGAGTCCTTATTTTTTAACCAATACAATTTTCACAAACAAAAAATAATTTTTCATAGAGCTAGCATGAAATTTTATGCCAGCTATCTTGAGTCGAAAAAAATACAAATACAATATATCAACTCTTTTGATGAGTTATCCGACATTAGAAAGCTTATTCCTTTTTTGAAAACAAAGGGTATATATAGTTTAGAATATATCGACACCACAGATTGTTGGCTTGAGGATCGTATCGAAAAAGGATGCAGAATGTATCAAATTGAACTGACAAAAAATAAAAGTTCCCTATTTATTAATTCTGCAGAAGAAATTAGCGCCTATTTTAAAGATAAGAAACGTTTGTTTCAAACTGAATTCTATAAAAATCAAAGGCAAAGCAGGAATATATTATTAGATGATCAACAAAAGCCAATGGGTGGTAAATGGACCTATGACGATGAGAATCGTTTAAAATATCCGAAAGGAAAAACTCCTCCTAAGATCAATATTTTGCAACCAAATACCTATTATTTAGAAGCCATCACCTATACCCAAAAATATTTTGCCAATAATTATGGGAGTATAAATTCCGATTATATTTATCCAGCTACTTTTGAAGAAAGTAAAAACTGGCTCGCTGATTTTTTTAACCTAAGGTTTTCTGATTTTGGAGCTTATGAAGACGCTATCCTTACTGATAATAATTTTCTTCACCACAGTATCATAGCGCCACTCCTGAATGTGGGCTTGCTAAGCCCACAATATGTGATTGATGAAGCATTGAAGTATACAAGAAACAACCACATTCCACTAAATTCTTTGGAGGGTTTTATCAGACAAATTTTAGGATGGAGGGAATTTATCAGAGCCGTATATGAATTGAAAGGAACAGAAGAGCGTACCAAAAATTATTGGGGGTTTAGCAGAAAAATTCCACTTTCTTTCTGGAATGGCACAACAGGAATTGAGCCATTAGATACTACTATTAAGAAAGTTCTAGAAACCGGTTATTGTCATCACATTGAGAGATTAATGGTAATAGGCAACTTTATGCTATTGTGTGAATTTGACCCGAACGAAGTGTATCGTTGGTTTATGGAATTATTCATAGATTCTTATGATTGGGTAATGGTGCCAAACGTTTATGGCATGAGCCAATTTGCAGATGGAGGATTAATGGCTACAAAACCATATATCAGTGGCAGTAACTATTTATTAAAAATGAGTGATTATAAAAAGGGGGATTGGCAAGTGGTTTGGGATGGACTTTTTTGGCGATTTATGCATACCCATAGAAATTTTTTCTTACAAAATCCAAGACTGGGAATGCTGGTTAACACTTTTGATAAAATGCCAGAATTGAAAAAACAATTACACTTAAGCATTGCAGAAAAATTTCTACAATCACTTTAACGAGATATTCAAAATCCGCAGAAATTTTAATTTGTATAGATATGGAATATGAATTAAGTTACTTTCCAATACAGAATTTAGAGAAAATGAAATCAAGTTGATCTTCATTAGTGATTTCTCCAGTAATCAGTCCGAGGTAATGTAAGCACTGACGAATATCCATCGCAATCAGATCACTTGGTATGTCGTTATCTAATCCCTGCAATACATCTGTTAACGAATTACCTAATTGTTTCAAGGCATCATAGTGTCGGGCATTGGTTACGATTGTAGCATCTGCTAGAATGTCGCCACTGATGGCTTTTGCCACTAACGATTTTTTGAGTTGATTTATTTGTCTGTTTTGTTTTGCTGAAATGAAGATGATCTCTGGGAAAGCACTAAACTTTTCCGCTACCATAGATTCTACTCCATCCACTTTATTTCCAATGAGCAGGTATTGAATATTTTCTTTCTTAAATCCATGTACAATTTCTTGTATTCCATTTGCATCCATTTCATTCACATCAAACAAATACATTACAATATCTGCAGCACGCATTTTCTCAAAACTCTTTTCAATTCCAATAGTCTCAATCAGGTCTTTACTATGTTCCCGAATCCCTGCAGTATCTATTAATCTAAATAACACCCCTTCGATATTTAATACTTCCTCTACTGTATCACGAGTAGTACCCGCTATTTCGCTTACAATGGCTCTGTTTTCGTTTAATAAACTATTTAGCAATGTACTCTTGCCTGCGTTCGGCTTGCCAATGATGGCTACCTGAACGCCATTCTTGATCACATTACCCAATTGGAAGGAATGCAATAATTCATTAGTGGATTTTGCAAGGGTACCTATAAGCTGATACAATTGCTTGCGATCGGCAAATGCAACGTCTTCTTGTGAGAAATCAAGTTCTAATTCAATTAAAGCAGAGAATTTTATCAGCTCTTCTCTTAATTGATGCAATGCCGATGAAAAACCACCACGCATATTGTTCAAAGCTGTTTTTCTACTTGCTTCTGTATTGCTTGCAATCAGGTCTGCTACTGATTCTGCTTGTGCTAAATCCATTTTCCCGTTCAGAAATGCACGCTGCGTAAACTCTCCAGGCTTTGCGATACGCACGCCCAAATTGCAAATGGCTTTAATGATCTTTTCAACAATGAAATTAGAACCGTGACAACTTATTTCAATCACATCTTCACCTGTATAAGAAGTTGGTCCTTTAAATAACGCAATGACAACTTCATCCAGCAATTCATTATTTTGTTTTAAATACCCAACATGAAGCGTATGTGAAGCTTGCTTAGCAAGATCTTTAGATGGAAATAAACTGTTTACAATAGCAATGGTATCATTTCCGCTTAACCTGATTACAGAAATAGCACCAATACCCGGCGCAGTAGCCAGTGCTACGATTGTATCATCCCAAAGCTGTTGCTTATTTGCCATTCTGCTAATTTCAACAAAAATAAGGCCTTAAAAATAAAAATTTGCATTAGAGATCATACCCACCCCGTCTGTTCGCTCAGCCGCTCCAGCCACCCCTCCCAAGCATACTTGGGAGGGGAAACTTTTTAATTCCAGACTTTTTATTCCATACTCTTTTTATTTCTCACTTTTTAATTCCACACTTTTTATTCCATACTCTTTTTATTTCTCACTTTTTTATCCCCCTTTTTAATTCCACACTTTTTATCCCTCACTTTTTTATTCCCCGCTCTTTTTATTCCTCACTTTTTTATTTTTACTTTTTTATTTTTACTTTTTCATTCCGTACCACTATCATATATTTTAAACTTATTCTTCTGCCACTTGAAATGTAATACTCTGTTTATGCCGATAAATTACATTTCTGCCATTTTGAATGGCAGGCTTCCAGGATGGACCTTTTTTGATCACACGGATAGCTTCTGCATCGGTGCCATAGCCCGGATTATTTTCTGCAAGCACATCTGAAATAACGCCATTTTTGTCTACCGTAAATGCTACCACTACTGTATATTTTCCTGCTGGTGCACCGTTATTGATGGGTAAATCTCTGTTTAAGTTACGTTCCAGATACTTCGACCAAGCAGGTAATCCTCCTGGAAATTCTGCAGGATTTTGAACCACATAAAATGTTTTCTCGTATTCATCAACATTGTTAGGCAATTCAACTTTATCAATACTACTTTCCACAGGTGCTCCAATGATACCAACGTCAGGTGAACCTTCTTGATGCTTATTTCCAATCACTGTGTTCTCCATTTGTTCTATTGGTTTGATCTCATCATTTTCATCCACCAGTACATCATTGGTGATTTTGGGTGCGGTGAACTGAGACATTGCCATTTTAGGTAGTTCTTGTTTTGGCAAAGGCAGAGGATCTGATTTGATCTCATCAGGAGGCAGTAATTTTTCAAGAGTAATATCCTGAATGATGGGTGGCTTGGCATTCTTTTTTGAGGAGTTTGCAATAACTGTACTGATCACAAATAAAAATGCCACAAAAAAAGTTCCGGTTAACGCATTAGCAATACGTTTGTTATAAGTCTTACGGAGGTCATAAGCACCATAAGATTTGTTTCTGCCATCAAAAATAATTTCAAGCAGATCGGCTTTGAGAATTTGCATCTTTTCCATAATAGTTGTTTTCTATGGGACGAATACAACCACGCAAATCCATAATTCAAAATGATAAAATAAAGTGAAGAGATTTTTGTAAAGAGTAAAAAGTAAAAAGATGAGACAAATAAAAAAGCCCTTACGATAAATCGTAGGGGCTTTTTTATTTATAAGAAGATAAATTATTATTCTTCAGAAACCACGAAAGTGATGCTTTGTTTGTGGCGATAGATTACGTTTCTACCGTTTTGAACTGCAGGCTTCCATGATGGTCCTTTTTTGATTACACGAACAGCTTCGTCTTTAGTACCATAGCCAGGATCATTCTCAGCTTGTACTTCAGAGATACCACCATTCTTGTCAACAATGAAAGAAACCACTACAGTATATTTTCCGGGAGGTGCACCATTGTTTACAGGTTGATCCCTGTTCAGGTTACGCTCCAGATATTTTGTCCATGCGGGCAAACCACCTGGGAACTCAGCTGGGATTTGTACTACGGTAAATACTTTATCGTAATCTTCTTCCTGCTTTGGCGCTTCTACCTTACCAGTACCAGTTTCAACAGGAGGAGCAACGATACCTTCGTCCTTTGTTCCTTCCTGGTTAACAGTACCAATTTTGGTGTCTTCCAGTTTTTCTACTTCTTTGATTTCATCCTTTTCTTTTACTTCTTCATCCTTCACAATTTTTGGAGGGGTGAATTTAGTGATCTCCACTTTTGGTGGTTCTTGTTTTGGTGGCGGCGGCGGTGGCGGTGGTTCAGGTTTTTTCTCTTCCTGCTTCATGTTCTCAAGATTTACATCCTGAGCAATCACTTCCACTGCTTTTTTCTTTGCAGAATTCGCAACCACTGAACTGATCACCAATAGAGCACAGATGATAAGCGTTCCTATTAAAGCGTAAGTAATACGCTTACTATAAGTTCTACGCAGATCGTATGCTCCATATGATTTATTTCTGCCCTCGAAAATAATATCGAGGATGTCGGCAGATAAAATTTTGTTTACGTCCATGTTTTCAGTGTCTTTAATTGTGTGCTTCCTTTCGGAAAATTCCACTTTATTATTTTGCAGGAGCCGCAGCGTTAGCTGCTTCAGATGCTTTAACCAATTGTGTTTCCACTGGAGAGATATCAACCAGTGCATAACGCTTCAGCACATTAATGGCCATCTCATCAAGAATATCCACCACATTACGGTAAGTACACTCTTCAGAAGGTTTTAATACTACTACTAAATCCTTTTCTGGAGTACGTGCTTTCTTATCTAATAATACGTTACGGATCTCTTTAAATGTTGATGATTTAAAGTTCGATGCGCTATTGTCCAACTGACCTTCGTAGTAAAAAACGTTATCGTCTTTTCCTAAAAGGATGGTTATAACACCCGATTCCTTGGCCTTGTTCTGGTCCTCGGGCTTATCAGCATCCTTTGGTAAGAATAGCTTCATAGCCGTTGGCTGACTCATAGTGGTGGTGAAGATGAAGAACGTAATCAACAGAAAACCCAGATCCACCATCGGTGTAAGATCCACACGGGTTGACAGCTTCTTACTTTTCTTGACCCCAGGTCCTTTCTTATGACCACCTCCACCGGAGGTATCCATTTCTGCCATGTCGGATAAATTTATTTTTTAAATAATCTTGTTAATGCTTACTCAGTTCTCTTCTCGCCCTTCATTGCACTCTTCCAAAGTTCTGTGCCAACAGGAACACTTTCAGGATTGGTGATCATTTGGAACTTTAAAATATCATTCTTCTTGAACGCGTCAATGACGGTTTTGAAGGCCGGATATTTTGAAGCATTATCACCTTTCAATTGGATATTAGCCTTTTGACCAGCATAAGCAGTCAAAACTAAACTCATCCATTCTCTGATTTCGTTATTGGTAGAATCTTTGGCAGGAATGCCTGGTAAAGCTGCGCCTTTGCGCGCTTCTTCAGGAATTGCCAGAAAAGCTGCTAGCCCGCTGAATGGTGCACCATAGAATCCTGCTTTTTTAAATGCTTGCACATTCAATCCAAGATTCTTAGTAGAATTCAGCGTGTTTGCGATGACCTCTTTTTTAGATTCATCGTCCATAGAAAGAAATACTTTACCGTCTTTGTCGATTGTGATCAACACGATATCCTTTGTTTCTGCAACTTTAGCCGCAACAGAGTTAGGTGTTGTAACCGCAATGGCTTCAGCAGGCTTGAACTTTGTTGTCAAGATAAAGAAAGACAACAAAAGGAACGCCACGTCACACATCGCCGTCATGTCGATACTAGTACTCTTCCGTGGTAATTTGGCTCTACCCATTGTTATTAATTTATAATTTCACTAATTAGATTCAAAACTGTTTGCTTTCCACAAAAATCTTTCGATTATTTGTAATTAGCAGCAAAGCTTTGAGTTAATGTGAAACCTGATTCGTCAATACCATAAGTAATACCATCGATACGAGTAGTAAATACGTTATACATGATAATTGCTACAGCAGATGTACCGATACCCAATGCAGTATTGTAAAGGGCCTCAGAGATACCTTGAGATAACTCACGTGCAGCTTCTCCACCACCTTCGTCACCTAATTTAGAGAACGAACGGATCATACCCATTACCGTACCTAACAATCCCATAAGGGTTGCTACTGATGCGATAGTTGATAAGAACACTAAGTTTTTCTCCAACATTGGTAATTCCAAAGCAGTTGCTTCTTCCACTTCTTTTTGAATATTCAAAACTTTCTGATCAGTAGACAATTCTGTGTTAGTGATCATTTCTTTGTATTTCTTAAGACCTGATTTCATTACATTACCTACAGATCCTTTTTGCTTATCGCAAGCTGCAATAGCTTTATCCACTTCCTTATTAGCTAAATGGAATTGTACTGAACGTACAAACTCAGCAATATTGCCAGTTCCACTTGCTTTTGTGATAGTCAAAAATCTTTCAATACAGAAAGAAAGAACGATTAAAAACGCACCAATCAAAATTGGAACGATAATTCCACCTTCATACATTTTAGCTAAAGCTCCTTTAGGACCTTTGTGACCTGGCCAAAACCCACCGGCAGCATCAGGTGAAGTAAAATTACTGTCGGCACCGATTACGAAGCGCCATAAAACATAACCTAGTAAAATACACGCAATAGGAGCGATAGTTGCAACCAAGTTGCTGCTCTTTTTAGGTTGAGCAGAAGTTGCGGTTTTTGCAGCCGCTGGTGCAGTTGGTTTGATGTCAGCCATGATTCAATTGATTTTGGTTTTTAAAAATTACAGTTGATAAAAATTTACGTTCGCAATGCTACATAAAAATGTCTTGAAAAATCAAAACATTTCCCTCTTTTTCTAAAGGGCTTACAAATTAGGTATTTTATTGAAACAGAAAACAAGATCGGCCGATTCTTTTTTTACTTTTTTTTAAAAGCAGAAAATAAAGGCCTGAAAACCGCTCTATACAGGATTATCAGGCCTTTTCACCGATTTATTTTGTTTTTCTCTTCCGTCTATATAAGAACTGTCATTAAAACAGTTATTGAAAACGTTTGCGGAGTATCTTTAATAATAATTAAATAATAATTACTTATGAGAATTTATTTTATTTCGTTGGCATTATTGGCTGCTTCAGTCGGTTTTGCACAACAGAAACCGCAGAAATCCGACCCCGGCTCCGGTAATACTGCCTCAGGAGCTTTATCTATAGATGGCATGGGAGGATCCAAAACCCCGAAAACGGGCCCCAAACCTTATAAAGAAGTAATTACCGATAAAGCAATTACCAATATCGGTCTCTTTACAGTTCATAAAGTAGAAGAGAAATACTACTTCGAGATTGCTGATAGTATTATGGGAAGAGAGATCTATGCTATTACCCGCTTTTCTAAAGCGCCTGGTGGTGGCGGGATTTATGGTGGCAATGAAGTAAACAAACAAACCCTCAAATTTGAAAAGGGGCCCAATAACAACGTATTCATCAGAGTGGTTACCCTGATCAGCATGGCCGATTCTACCAATAATATCTCAAAGGCAGTTTCAAATTCTTACCTCGACCCAATAGGGGCAGCTTTTGATATCAAGGCTTTTGGAGTTGATTCAACGAGCACCGTTATTGAAGTGACAGATTTTTTTAAAGGAGATAATCAAATAGTAAGTCTTGACCCTAACCTGAAAAAAATATTCAACCTTACCGCAATCGCTGCGGATCGTTCTTATGTGCAAACGATCAAAACCTTCCCGATCAATACAGAGATCAAAACAGTGAAGACCTTTACAACCACTTCAGCTGGTCCTATGTCGATGCCCGGTTCTAGCGCCAACTTTCCGGCGGCTAACAGAGCCGGTGCAGTTACTATGGAGTTGAATACTTCTATGTTATTACTTCCAAAAACACCCATGGTTCCCCGCCTATTCGATCGTAGAGTAGGATTTTTTACTGACCGTTATGTGCTTTATACAGATGATCAACAAAAAGTAGATAAAAAAGAATTCGCAGTTCGTTGGAAATTAGAACCTAAACCGGAAGATCTGGAAAAATATAAAAATGGCGAATTGGTTGAACCAGTTAAACAAATTGTTTACTATGTAGATCCGGCTACACCCAAGCAATGGCATCAGCCATTAATCGATGGCATCAATGATTGGCAGAAAGCTTTTGAGAAAGCAGGTTTTAAAAATGCCATCATTGGCAAAGAATGGCCAACAGACGATAGTACCATGAGTTTAGAAGATGCCAGATATTCTGTCATCAGATATTTAGCTTCTGATATTGAAAATGCATCTGGACCCCAAGTTCACGACCCCCGCAGTGGTGAAATTTTAGAAAGCCATATTAATTGGTACCATAACGTTATGAAATTAGTGCATGACTGGTATCTTATTCAAACTGCTGCAGTTGATCCCAAAGCCCGAAAAATGAAATTCGATGATGAACTTATGGGTCAACTAATTCGCTTTGTTTCATCTCACGAAGTGGGACATACTTTAGGCCTCCGACATAATATGGGTAGTAGTAGTAAAACTCCAGTTGAAAAATTAAGAGATAAAGCCTGGGTTGAAGCCAATGGTCATACTGCATCAATCATGGACTATGCACGATTCAATTATGTAGCACAACCAGAAGACAATATCAGCGAAATAGGTTTGTTTCCTCGCATAGGTGAATACGATAAATGGGCTTTGCAATGGGGCTATACTTACACAGGAATGGAAGATCCTGAAAAAGAGCAAAAATTAACCAATAAATGGGCGATTGACAGCCTTACTAAAAACCCAAGACTTTGGTTTGGCGGTGAAGGTAGAACTGCAGATCCTAGGGCACAAACAGAAGACCTGGGAGACAATAGTATGAAAGCCAGCGAATATGGGATCAAGAATTTAAAAAGAATTATTGTAGCAATTCCTGAGTGGACTAAAGAAGAAGCTGATCCTTATGAAAATCTTGCTGACATCTACAATCAGTTAATCGGACAATATTCAAGATATATAGGTCATGTGCTGAGAAATGTTGGTGGTATAAATGAAACATTCAAAACTATTGAAGAAGCTGGTGATATTTATGAGCCCGCCCCAAAAGCAGACCAAAAAGAAGCTATCGCTTTTTTAAATAAACAATTATTCGAAACACCATACTGGTTGCTTGATAAAAATATCCTCAATAAAATAGCTAGTCCAATCTCATTGGAAACCATTCAATCATTACAAACAAGTGCTCTCAACAGTTTACTAGATGGGCAACGTATGTTCCGACTAATTGCAGCAACGAATCGTTTCGGAAACAATACTTACAATTTAACGGAAATGATCACTGACCTGCATAAAGGAATTTTTAGTGAGTTGAGTGGTAACAAAGCAATTGATGGTTACAGAAGAAACATCCAGAAAGTTTATGTAGAAAAGCTGTTGGATCTGGTAGACCCTACTCCATCATTTTCTATCAGCTTAGGCGCTGCTTTTGGCATGCCTGCATCTGTAAATATTATCAATACGGATGTATTCTCTATTGCCAAGGGAGAATTAAGAGCTTTGCAAACTGAGATTACTACAGCAAGTAATATCAATACAGATAAAGTTAGCAAGTACCATTTGCAAGACCTGGCAGACAGAATTAAAAAAGGTCTGGATCCTAAATAAAAGGTTAACAAAATATAAAAGCCGGAGCTGGTCTCCGGCTTTTATATTTCTACCACCTCTAATTTAATACCTTTGTTCAAATTCATGATATGAAGTGGCTACTCGTTTGTGTAGGTTTTCTCTTTTGTTTACAAGTTTCAGCGCAAAAAAACAAAGTTGTAATTGGTTATTTGCGCGACAGTGTAACACACGCCCCGATTATTTTAGGAAGTGTATCCAATAATAATACACACGAAATTGTAATGAGTGGAAATACTGGTAGATTTAAAATACATATCAAAGAAAACGAAGTACTCTCTTATGCTGCTGTTGGCTATCATTTCGACACCATTCAATTTGTACATAAATTAGCACAACAAGATTCCATCGAGATATATGCTTCACCGCTTTCACATGACTTAGGCAATGTTACCGTAACTGCAAAGGGAATGAGTGTTTATCAAATGGATAGTATTGAAAGAAGAAATGATCTTTTACATGATATGGTTTCTTACAAAAAACCAACATTCGCTCTTTCGAATTCAGGTGCTGGTTTAGGAATAAGTATTGATCGCTTTTCAAAACATGAGAAAAGCAAAAGAAGAGCTCTTGACTTTTTTGAAGCTCACGAAAAAGAAGAATATATTAACTACCGGTATTCTCCAAAATTGGTAGAAGAAAGTACAGGATTCAAAGATGAGCTTCTTCAGAATTTCATGCAACAAAGTAGGCCCACCTATGATTGGCTTAGAGCTAATACTAGCGCAGAAGATATAAGGTATTATATCAACGATCAATTAAAGAAGTTCTCTGCTAAATAATTATTCGTAACGTAATGCTACAATCGGGTTCAATTTAGCCGCTTTCATAGCCGGGTAGATTCCCGCAGCCAATCCAACGATTGAACAGATTACAATACCCAAAATCACCCAAAACCAAGGAATTACAAATCCTGTATTTAAGATCATTGAAAATAAATTTCCTACCAACACACCCAAGATGATTCCGAATAAAGCACCAAGCATGCTGATGATCATACTTTCAAATAAGAATTGCTGACGCACATTTCTACTTTTACCGCCAATTGCTTTGATCAACCCCACTTCTTTGGTTCTTTCGTTTACAGCCACCAGCATGATATTCATCAAGCCAATAGCGGCACCAATAAGTGTAATTAAGCCAATGGCACCTGCAGATCCGGTGATACTACTTAAAAAGCCAATGAACATTTCAGCAAACTTGTCGCTCTTTTCAAGTGCAAAATTATCTTCATCAACAGGTTGTAATTTTCTTACGCTTCTAAAAACAGAAGTTGCTTCTCCATCAGCTACATTTAACTCATTAACATTCTGCACCATTACGCCAATCATATAGGATGGACTTCCATTTGCAAAACGTCGAAGGTTAGAAAAGGAAGTTACTACTACATCATCCTGACGAAGCATTGCGCTGGATCCTTTTTCTTTCAGCAAACCAATTACCCGATATGGAACACTACCCACTCTGATAATTTTCTCGATACACTTTTCGGGTTTGTCGCCGAACAATTTATTCGCCACATTTGATCCAAGTATACATACATTTCTACCACTCTGAACATCTAGGTTATTAATGTTTCTTCCAAGAATTAAAGTATAGCCATTTACATTTAGATAATTTTCATCACCACCCATAATCACAATATTGGGATTGGTTTTCTTTTCCAGATAATGAATCTCCTGCCCATTTGGTCCGCGACGATAAACGGTTGTAACAGCCCCGGGAAAACTAAAGGCAGATTTAAAACCTGTTGCTTCTTCCATTCGAATTGGCTTACCTAAATTTGATTTCTTTTCTTTCTTCGCTCCTTTTTTGGCTTTTACAAATTCATCTCTATTGCCCCCGCCACCCATGCGGAAATTAGATTCTTTAAATCGAATACTAAATGAATTAGCTCCCATGAAGGAAAAACTTTCCTTGAGACTTTGATTCATGGCTTGTATGGCAGTAATAATACCGATCAATGCCATAATTCCAAAGGCAATAATGGCTACAGTAATGCTAGTTCTAAGCTTATTGCTTCGAACATTGCGCCAGGCTAAACTTAAAGAATCGAGTGTGGTCATGCAGTATTAGATTATTCCTTCAATGGATTAAAGGTAATCGAGATTCTGCGATTGAAAGAAACTCCACTGATAAATATGAAGAGCGGTTAAAAATAGAAATAATTGAGCAATACAGAGGGTAGCACTCCAATTAAAACGATCAAAGCAGCCACAAAAACTAAACCTGCCTTAAATCCAGGAGTGATTTCTGAGGTTTCTGCAACCCCTTCTCTGAAGTACATTGCCTGAATAACCCTGAAGTAATAATACACGCTTACTGCTGCAAAAAGTACTGCTACAATCACCAGCCAAAGTCCGGTACCGGTTTTAACAACACTTGCCAGCATATAGTATTTAGCAAAAAATCCCGCTGTTAATGGTATACCCGATAGAGATAATAAACAAATGGTGGTAGTGAGCGCTAAAACTGGTTCTGATTTTGCTAATCCATTAAAACCATCCAGAGTATAATCCTTCATTTTGATCAAGACAGCAAAAACCCCAATAGTTGCCAAACTATAAGCAGCAGCATATAATAAGATACCTTCTTTGGAAATGTCGTTGGCCGAATAAAGTGCAAACAACATAAAGCCCGCCTGAGCGATGCTAGAATAAGCCAGCATACGTTTAACACTCTGCTGAAAAACAGCAGTGATATTTCCTATCAAAAGTGTGGCAATGATCACAAATGATAATAAAATTTTCCAGGTAGGTCCAAGAATGGGAGACTGCCCCTCTAATAATCTAATGAATGCAAAGAATCCAGCTGCTTTTACAATTGTTGCCATAAAAGAAGTAAATACACTTGGCGCACCATCGTACACATCAGGAGTCCAAAAATGAAATGGAGCAGCAGATACTTTAAAGCACATCGCTACAAATAAAAGCAACACACCAGCTATTTCAAGATAAGAAGCTTTAGGAACAGCAGTACTTCCTGTTGGGGTGGTAACGATAGACGGAGAACTGATTCCAAAAGAACCGGTTGCACCGTAAATTAATGCAATACCCATCAGCATGATGCCAGCGGTAAAAGCCCCCATTAAGAAATATTTCAGTGAAGCTTCGTTACTTTTTAAATTTCGTTTGTCTGAACCAGTTAAAATGTATAAAGGAATTGACAAAATTTCAATCCCTAAAAACAACATCAATAAACTGTTGAATCCGCATAGAATGCTAACCCCACATAAAACAAAAAATATTAAAGCAAAATATTCTGCAGGATAATTGCCGGCATTTTCAATATCCCTTCCGCTTAAAATCACATAGATTAATGTGGCTGATATGGCAATGCTGTTAAAGAATAAACCAAATTTTTGAAAACGTAATAGATCGTGACTATTTACAACTACGGTATATACGCCATAGGTTTGAAACAGGTTTGCAATCAGCAGTAAGAATAAACCACCAACAGCGATATACTTTAAGGTTGATTTATTCTTTAGTAAGATGCCACTAAACATCATTACTACACCTAATAAAGTCGAAACAATTATTGCATTCATATCTACTTATCTTATAAACCCCATGGGGTCTGTGTTCAATTAACGGTTTGCGAATATAGCGCTCACAGTATCTTTTGTTAACTCAATCATTGGTTGAGGATATACGCCCATCACCAAAACGATCAATACCAATATGCTCAATACCCATTGTACATTACCACTTACTTCCACAGCATGCACAGTTTTTTCAACGGTGTTACCATAAAATATTTTCTGTATCGTATTCAATGTATACACAGCAGCTAGAATAATGCTGATACCTGCAACGGCTGCAATCCATCCATTATATTGGAATAAACCATTGAACATTAAGAACTCTCCTACAAATGCATTGGTTAATGGCAACGCAACATTTGCTAATGCCATGATCACAAACAATATAGCAAGCACCGGGGCTTTCTGCGCAAGGCCACCTAATTCGCTGAATTTGCGTGTACCTAATTGTTGTTCAATTACATCAGCAACGATCCATAATCCAATCACGTTAATACCGTGGTTAAACATTTGAATCATCACACCTTCCAAACCAATTTGATTTTGAACAAAAATTGCTGCACACATTAAACCAATATGCGCAATTGAAGAATAGGCTATTAGTCGTTTGATATCGTCTTGACGGATTGCAATTAATGATGCGTAGATCATGCCTGTTACAGATAATAATATTACAAACATGCTATGGCCATGAAATCCCTGAGGAACCATGGGAAGTAACCAACGTATCACAGCAAAAATCCCCATCTTCACCATAACTCCACTCAAGATCATTGTAACTGCTGTTGGTGATTGTTCATAGGCATCTGGTTGCCAGGTATGAAAAGGAAAAATTGGCATCTTGATAGCGAAAGCAATGAAAAACAATGCAAAAACGCCGTTCTGTGCATGTGCTGGTAAATTGGCGTGATAAAAACTCTGCATGGCAAAAGAATGATCAGCAGTTTGAGCATACACATATAATAAACCAACCAACATCAGTAAAGAACCTATAAACGTATACACGAAGAATTTAAAAGTAACTGCAATTCTTTTTTCACCACCCCAAATAGAACAAAGAAAATAAACTGGTATCAATGCCAGCTCCCAGAAGAAATAAAATAATAATGCATCAGAAGCAAGAAATACACCTAACAATCCTGCCTGAGTTAATAGCATCAAGCCATAAAAAGCAGAGGAGCGTTGGTATACATTTTTATAAGTGGCTACAAATACTACAGGAAATGAAATAGCGGTTAACAGGCTGAGCATCTTACTCATACCATCTTGTAATAAACTAAATCTACTTCCCAATCCTGGTAACCAAGCAGCATCGTAAGTTAATGCACCTTTAGTGAAAACTGCCATCAGTGACAATACCAATGTAGCTAATGAAGATACAAGGGCGAGTGCCTTGGATGCTGGCGAGTCTTTAAGCAGAAATACCGCTAGTCCGCTCAACAATGGAATCAATATCAGTAAAAGAGGAATCATATAATTTCTTTAACGCCTAGGCCTAGTTAAATAATCGGTTCAAATAATACACAATAGTGATATCATTAAACCAAACCAATACAAATACAACGATTGCTAAAACCATAATCAATAAATAGTTTCCTACTTGTCCACTTTGCAGCAAACGCAATTGCCTTGAGCCATAGCCCACCAATTTACCAACACCATTCACTGCACCATCAATCACATACTTCTCTACAATATTCTTAAAGAATCCGGCTACCGCATTCAAAGGATTTACAATCACCGCATCGTACAATTCATCCACATACCATTTGTTTTCCAATACAACTCCTAGTCCGGTACTTTCCTCTGTTGTTGGTTGATACTTCTTATAACTATTGATTGCATAAACTATCACTACTATAATCAATGCTGTTGAACCCAACAAATAGATCCATTCTTGTGAAGGTTCTAAATGATGTTGTTCTGCCATTGCTGTTGAACCTGCAAAAATAGGAGCCAGAAAATGTTCCAGGCTATGTGCGTCCTTTGCAAACAGTTCTGGTATTCCTACCCATCCACCTACCACTGATAAAATTGCCAACACAATTAGAGGAATAGTCATTGCGGATGGGCTCTCATGCAAATGATGCTCTTGTTCATGTGTGCCTCTGAATCCTCCTAAGAAGGTTAGTGTATATAACCTGAACATATAAAATGCCGTCATTAAAGCACCACCTAATCCCAAATAATAATAGATGGGGTTTTTAGCCAATGCCGCCATCAGAATCTCATCTTTTGAAAAGAATCCAGAAAAAGGCGGAATACCTGCAATAGCCAAACATGCTAATAAGAAGGTAATATGTGTAATCGGCATATACTTTTTTAATCCACCCATTTTACGAATATCCTGTTCATGGTGCATTGCATGAATAACAGAACCGGCACCTAAGAATAATAAAGCTTTGAAGAATGCGTGAGTCATTACATGAAATACCGCTCCTGTATATGCCCCAACACCCAAACCAAGAAACATATATCCAAGCTGACTCACCGTTGAATAAGCCAATACTTTTTTAATATCGTTTTGTTTGATAGCTATAGTTGCAGCAAAAATGGCTGTTGCCAAACCTACCATTGCCACTAAGGATTGTGTTCCTGGTGCCATGGTATATAAGATATTGCTACGCGCAATCATATAGATACCAGCAGTTACCATAGTTGCAGCGTGTATCAAAGCAGATACAGGCGTTGGACCAGCCATCGCATCTGGTAACCAGGTATACAAGGGAATCTGAGCACTCTTTCCCATCGCACCTACAAATAGTAATGCTGTAATGGCAGTTATATCAAAAGAAGATAGTTGACCAACCTGTGCAAACACATCTATATAAGTAGCCGTTCCTAATTTAAATATCAACCAGAACACGGCTAATAAAAATCCAAGATCACCAATCCGGTTCATTACAAATGCTTTCTTAGCCGCATAGTTATAATTATTGTTCTTGAACCAGAATCCAATCAATAAATATGAACATAATCCAACACCTTCCCAGCCGATGAACATGATCACATAGTTCGCACCCAATACTAATAGTAACATGGAGAATACGAAAAGATTCAAATAAGCGAAATAGCGACCAAAATGCTGAGGCTCTTCCTCATGCATATAAGCAGTTGAATAAAGATGTATCAAGAAACCAATTCCAGTAATGATTAACAGGAATAAAGAAGAAAGTTGATCTACTTGAAAAGCAAAAGGTATTATCAAACCCTTTATTTGAATAAAATTAAAGAGCTTGATCACTGATGCCCCATTTGCTTTTACATCAAAGAATACCAAAAGGCTTATAACAAATGATGCTAAAATAGTGCCGCTGCCAATAATGCCAATCAAAGATTTTGACAGAGATTTTCTTCCCAATCCATTGATCAGAAAACCCAGCAGGGGAAATAGCGGAATTAAATAAACAAGTTTACTCATAATCTACTGAAAGCCTGAAATCCGAATCAAAAGCTGAAACGGATTTCAGTATTTTAATTTTTCAATCTGTTCAAAAAGTTAATATCAACCGAATGCGTATTTCTAAATAACATTACAATTATAGCGAGCCCAACACTTACCTCTGCTGCTGCTACTACCATTATGAAGAATACGAATAACTGACCGTCGGTTCCAACTGTTGAAGCCTTATCTGAAATACTTGCAATACCATAGTGCATTTTTGAAAATGCAACCAATAGCAAGTTCACTGCATTAAACATCAACTCGATGCACATAAATACAATGATCACATTGCGACGTGTTAAAGCACCAATTACGCCGATGCTGAATAAAGCTAAACAGAGATAGATATAATATTGTATTGGCATAACCTAATTTAATCTTTATTAATCTTTTTTACCCATTACTATAGCACCAACCATGGCACTCAAAAACAACACACTCGTAATTTCAAATGGCACTACATAATCACTGAACAAAACTCTACCTAAGTTTTTAATCAGTCCTATATCACCACCAGTTGTCATCGCAACTTTTGTTTTGATTTCTAAAGCTTGTCGCACCAATGAAACAAAAACCATCAAGAAACACCCGCCAGAAATAACTCCTGCAAGCTTCATCCATAAATTCTTTTGTGGCTCGTTTTGTTGATTAAGGTTCATCAACATGATCACAAATAAAAATAGAACCATAATAGCACCTGCGTAAACAATTATATTAACGATAGCCAGAAACTGTGCATTTAGCAAAATATAATGTCCGGAGATAGCAAAGAAAGTTACCACAAGCCACAGAACACTGTGCACGGGATTCTTGCTGATCAATACCATGCTGGCACTAAACAGGGCCAATGCGCTTAAAAAAAAGAATAATATTTCAGTCGTACTCATTGTTGCTATAATTAGTAATTGATCTTGTGATCAACCAGTAATTGTTAATTATTAATTACTCCTTGAAGGTCCTTTTGCTTTTGCAAATCCTTCTGGATCTGTTAATGGGTTTGGTATCACCAGTTCTTCCTTTCCATAAATAAATCCTTTGCGGGAATAGTTTGCTGGTGCAAAAGTTTCGCTCAAGAATATGGCTTCTTTCGGACAAGCTTCCTCACATAATCCACAGAAAATACATCTGAGCATATTGATTTCGTACTTAGCTGCATATTTCTCTTCGCGATACAATGTTTCTTCACCAGGTAAACGTTCAGCGGCTTCCATAGTAATGGCTTCTGCCGGACAAGCTACTGCGCACAAGCCACAGGCTGTGCAGCGTTCCCTTCCTTCTTCATCTCTATTCAACACATGTAATCCACGGAACACCGGACTAAATTCACGTTTCTTTTCGGGATAGCGTATAGTAGGCTGCTTCTTGAACATATGGCTAAAAGTAATGGCCATACCCTTAAAAATACTGGGTATATACAAGCGCTCGATGAAAGTCATCGGCTTGCGGTTTACTTCTTTTACTCTATTAGTTAATGCCTCCATGTATTTGATCTCTTTGCTTGCTAAATATTTTTAATCTAACCAAAATATAAAATCCAGGCACCAGTTGCCAGCATATTTGCCAAGGCCAATGGTATCAAACTTTTCCAACCTAAATTCATCAGCTGATCATAGCGGAAACGTGGAATTGTCCAACGAATCCACATGAAAATGAAAATGAAGACTACGATCTTTATTAATAAGGCACCCAAGCCCACCAATGCTGCAATATTCTGAGGTAACACTTTTTCGTCGAAGAATGGAATATCAAAACCACCAAAATAAAGTGATGCCATAATAGCACTACTCATAATCATATTAATATATTCTGAGAAAAGATAGAATCCCAACTTCATGGATGAATATTCCTGATGGTATCCAAAATTCAATTCATTCTCTGCTTCTGGCAAATCAAATGGTGTTCTATTACACTCAGCCATAGCACAAATGAAGAATAACAAAAAGCCTAATGGTTGATAAGCAATATTCCATAAATGCCCCGGGGCCATTTGTTGATCTACAATTTCTTTAAGACTCAATGTATTGGTAGTCATCAACAATGCTATCAAAGCAATCCCCATTGCCAGTTCATAACTGATAGCTTGAGAAGCACCTCGTAATGCAGCCATCAAAGAAAACTTATTATTCGATGCCCAGCCTCCTATCATGATTCCATATACACCTAAACTTACTACACCAAAAACATATAATATACCAATATTGATATCTGCAATTTGTAAATCAATTTCTCTGCCAAACAAATGCACCGTGCTTCCCCAAGGAATAACTGCACAGGTCATCAAAGCAGCAGTCATAGCCAACCCAGGACCTAAAATGAACAAAGCTTTATTAGAAGAATTCGGAATGATCTCTTCTTTCATGATTAATTTTAATCCATCTGCCAAAGGTTGAAATAAACCAAAGGGACCAGCTCTTTCAGGACCCGGACGATCTTGCAGAATAGCAGCCACTTTTCGTTCTGCAAATGTGGTGTAAAGTGCAATTCCAAGACTCGCGAATACGATGATGACAATCAACACCAGTTTTTCGAGTACTAACAACATATCTAAAGAAAGTAATGTCATGATCTGTAATCAATTAGTCTTTGTTAGAATTAAAATTGTTGGAATGAGCCGGACCATTTATTGAACTTAATTCAACATTGCTCTGATTCACTTCACTCACCGAATGAATATCCATCAATAGTTTAGGTTGTCTGCCATGATGCACTGCAGAGAATGTTTCTGTGGGTTTGGTTAAACCAATCTTACCAGCATAATGTCCCTGAGCAATCACAGAATGTCTGTCGATCAATCTTGGTCCTTCTATCACCCAATCTGAAGTTTTCTTTTTCTCGAATCTGCAATCGTTACAAATCCATTCTTCCACTTCACCCCACTCATCTTTACGAGCAGTAACACGATACACTTCATCACCTCTATTCCACAATGTAACTTTACCGCTACAAGTAGGACAATCGCGATGAGCATCTACTGGTTTCAAGAACCATACCCGATTTTTAAATCGGAATGTTTTATCTGTTAATGCCCCAACAGGACATACATCAATAACGTTTCCAATAAAATCGTTATCTAAACTCTTTTCTATAAATGTGGCAATTTCAGAGTGGTCACCACGATCTAAAACACCATGTGAACGTTTTTCAGAAATCTGATCAGCAGTATATACACAACGATAGCATAGTATGCAACGCGTCATGTGTAATTGGATATATTTCCCTAAGTCGTGCTTTTTAAAAGTTCGGCGTTGGAACTCATAACGGGTACCATCTTTTCCATGTTCGTAGCTCAGATCTTGTAGATGACATTCGCCAGCCTGATCACAAATTGGACAATCCAGAGGATGATTCAATAATAAAAACTCTACAATGCTAGCTCTTGCATCTACTACTTTAGGACTAGTAATATTTTTAACTTCCATACCATCCATCACAGTTGTTCTGCAACTTGCCACCAACTTAGGCATTGGACGTGGATCTTTTTCAGAACCCTTACTTACTTCAACTAAGCATGTACGGCATTTACCACCGCTTCCTTCTAGTTTGCTATAATAACACATAGCAGGAGGAGCTACATCTCCACC
>CANBQT010000031.1 GCA_947371755.1 Chitinophagaceae bacterium | reverse complement strand
GATGCTGCAACTGAGTATTTGAAAAAAATCCCATTGGGAAGGTTTGGAAAAGCAGAGGAAATCGCAAATACCACCTTGTTTTTAGCATCTGATTGGAGTAATTATATAACCGGACAAGTGATTAGTACTTGCGGCGGACTAAATATTTAGCAGTTCTGATAAAAAATTTCCCGAAAGCGTTATTCATTTAATGGATAGCGCTTTTTCTTTGCATGAAAGTGTAATTTCACTTATAAACTATAATCATGTTTTCATATCAGAAATTGCTCGAGGAGAATAAAATTTGGGCTACTGAACAAGTAGAAAGGGATCCAGAATATTTTTCCAGGTTGGTTGATATACAACAACCAGAATTTATGTGGATCGGTTGTAGTGATAGCAGGGTACCAGCAAATGAACTTACCGGATCACAGCCAGGTGAAATATTTGTGCATAGGAATGTAGCCAATATGGTGGTTCATACAGATTTGAATATGTTGAGTGTATTGCAATATGCTGTAGAAGTTTTAAAAGTGAAACATATCATCGTTTGTGGTCATTATGGATGCGGAGGTGTGAGGGCAGCCATGACACAAACAAGCCTTGGTTTGATTAATAAATGGTTACGAAATATCAAAGATGTTTATCGTATTCATCGGGATGAAGTTGATGCTATAGAGGATGAAACAAAAAAATCCAACAGATTGGTCGAGTTAAATGTTAGAGAACAAGTGATGAATCTCGCAAAAACATCGATAGTGCAGTCTGCGTGGAAAAAAGAAAACCGACCTGATCTGCATGGTTGGGTGTATGACCTGCACGATGGAATTATTAATCCTGTTTTCGAAATACTTGCTGGGGATCATATTGATCCATTATATGAATATGATAATTTATAAACTTTTATGGCAGAGCATCAGCAACATACTCCTGCAGGAGCCGCAAAAAAATTCTTTACGCTCCTTAGGTTAGAAAAAAAAGATATCAGTACCATTTATTTTTATGCCATACTCGCTGGTTTGGTAAACTTTGCTACTCCATTAGGCATTCAAACAATTATAAGCTTTGTAATGGCGGGCTCACTTTCTACCAGTATAGTTGTATTAATTGTAATGGTTGTGGTGGCGGTTTTTATAGGAGGTTTGTTGCAAGTAAGACAGATGCAGGTAATTGAAAAAATTCAGCAAAAAATCTTCATACGCTTTTCATTAGAGTTTGCTAACCGTTTACCAAAGTTGAATATTGAAAAGCTGAGTAGTTATTATTTGCCAGAATTGGTTAATCGTTTTTTTGATATAGCATCTCTACAAAAAGGGATTGAAAAATTATTATTGGATATTCCATCAGCAATCATTCAAATATTATTTGGAGTGATTTTGCTATCCTTATATCATCCTGTATTTATCGGTTTTGGGATAGTTCTTCTTTTATTATTGTATTTAATTTTACGAAATACCTTACCCACTGGCTTTGCAGCAAATGTTGAATCGAGTGATTATAAATATAAAACAGCAGCATGGTTAGAAGAAATGGCGCGTGTGGTAAAAACGTTCAAGTATTCAAAGGGTACTTCTTTGAATATTGATAAAGCAGATGGTTATGTTGCAAGCTATTTGGAATCACATACAAGATATTTCAAGATTTTGGTTACCCAGTTCTGGAGTCTGGTAGGGTTTAAAGTAATTATTACTGCAAGCATGTTGATTGTTGGTTCTATATTGTTAGTTGATCAGCAAATAAATGTGGGACAGTTTATTGCTGCGGATATTGTAATCATAATGGTTATTGGTTCTGTAGAAAAGCTCATCACAAATCTTGATAAAATTTACGATGTATTAACCGCGGTTGAGAAACTTGCAAAAATTACAGAGAGTGAAATTGAACAAGAAGGAATTCAATTGATCTCAGATGCTAAAAAAGGAATATCAATTGAGTTTCGAAATGTAGAATATAGCTATGACATTGGTAATACAGTATTGAACAAAATCAATTTTTCAATAGAGCCTGGTAAAACAATTTGTATCTATGGAAATTCCGGATCAGGGAAATCAACCATTCTTCGTTTACTCACAGGTGCTTATAAAAACTTTAAAGGATCTGTTTTAATTGATGAGGTTTCCATAGAAAATTATCAGTTAGAATCTCTGAGGTCTGTTACTGGTATTTTACTGAGTCAGCAGGATATATTTCAAGGAACATTGCTTGAAAATATTACAATGGGCAATACACAGTATGACAAAGACGAATTGAAAATTCTGATAGAACTGTTTGAGCTGACAAAATTCGTACAAAATCTGCCCGCAGGATATGAAACCTTACTTGAAACAGCAGGAAATAGGCTTCCTTCAAAGATTAAGCAAAGTATATTGTTGATCAGAGCCTTTTTAGGTAAAAGAAGATTATTACTGATGGAAGAACCGTTTCTCAATTTAGATGAATCTGTAAAGAACAAAATGATGCATTTTATTCTTAAAGATGCAACAGCCACCACTATTTTCACTTCATCTGATATTAGTATTGCTAGGAATTGTGATCAGATTATTCATATAGAAAATGGAGTGGTCATAAATCAGGGGCCTGCGCAAACTATTGTAGCAAGCTTAATAAAATAGCCATGAAAACTTATTTAAACGACGATATTGAATCCCAAACAGCGAATAACTCTTTGAAGTCGTACCAAAACTTATACCTGGTAAACAAGAGATCGGCTGTAAAAAAGTGGATGTATGGAATTCTCATAGTGATCATTGTGATTGCTTTTCTGCCTTGGACTCAAACTATTAGAGCCAAAGGATCTGTAACTACACTGTTACAGGAACAAAGACCACAAGAAGTAAATACATTAATTGCAGGTAAAGTATTGAATTGGCGGGTTAAGGAAGGCGATCATGTGAATGCAGGAGATACGATTCTTCAATTAGGCGAAGTAAAAGTAGAATATTTCGATCCTCAATTATTAGCACGAACCCAACAACAGATCGAGTCAAAGAAATTAGCTGTAAAGGGATACGAAAACAAAGCAACCAGTTCTGTTACTCAAATTGAGGCACTTAGTCAGGCTAAAGCACTGAAGTTGCAACAACTCGATAATAAGCTTAAGCAACAGTTTTTAAAACTTCAGAGTGATAGTATGGATGCGCTTTCTTCGAATAATGAATATAGCATCAGCAAAAGGCAAATGGAAGCTGCAAAGATTATGTACGATAGTGGTGTGATTTCTTTGGCAGACTTTGAAAGAAGGAGAACCAGTTTACAGAATTCGGTAGCCAAAAAAATTGGGTCAGAAAGTAAGTACTTACAAAGTAAACAGGAATTAAGCAATTTGTATTTGGAAAAAAATGCTACGGTTCAAGACTATACTGATAAAATTTCAAAAGCCGAAGGCGATAAGTTTAGTTCTCTCTCCAATATCGCCAGCGGTGAAGCGGAGGTTTCAAAATTGCAGAATACCTATAGTAATTATGATATTAGGAATCAGTTGTATTATGTAACAGCTCCACAAAGTGGTCAGATCACTAAAGCAAAAAAAGCAGGTTTAGGAGAGATGGTGAAGGAGGGTGAGATGTTGGTTGAAATTGTTCCTGATAAAATACAATTAGCAGTTGAGTTATTTATTGAACCAATGGACCTTCCCCTGGTTTCGAAGGGTCAAAAAATGCGTTTTGTATTTGATGGTTTCCCTGCTATAGTATTTAGCGGGTGGCCTGAATCAAGCTATGGCACTTTTGGTGGAAAGGTAGCTGCCATTGAAAATTCTGTGAGTTCGAATGGTAAATTTCGAATTTTAGTGATGGAAGATCCAGCAGAAAAAAAATGGCCCAGTCAATTGCGGATGGGTGGAGCTGCTCAGGGTATTGGATTGTTAAAAGATGTTTCTATTTGGTATGAGTTATGGAGAAATATCAATGGTTTCCCTCCTGAATATTATCAATCAAAAGATGCAGGTGCGTATAAAGACAAGAAAAAATAAAGCATGAAGCAGGCATTATTGATGTTGGGAATGGTTATGGTTGTGCAATTGCACGCGCAGTTGTTCACGCCTGAATCTTTTATTCAGCAGGTAAAACAGTTTCATCCCATTGCAAAGCAGGCTGCTATTCAAGTGGAAAAAGCAAAGGCAGATTTGCAATCTGCGAGGGGTGGCTTTGATCCTAGTTTTAATTTTGATGCAAGCAACAAAACCTTCGATGGAAAAAATTATTACTATTATAATAATCCTGAATTAAAAATTCCAACAGGTTTAGGGGGATTGGACATTAAAACTGGATTAGAAAGTAATGGTGGTAAATATTTAAATCCAGAAGTC
The DNA here is from genome assembly GCA_947371755.1 of Chitinophagaceae bacterium. Lineage (GTDB taxonomy): Bacteria > Bacteroidota > Bacteroidia > Chitinophagales > Chitinophagaceae > Sediminibacterium. Next base: position 32,650 of record CANBQT010000031.1, on the reverse strand, counting down.
AGTTCAGGACAAACGAGTTATCTAGGAATAGAAATGCCTTTGGGTAAGGGATTGTTAATGGATAAAAGAAGGGCTACTTTACAACAAGCTAAAATATTTCAATCACAAAGTCGGCAGGATCAATTGAAAATGCTGAATGATCTTTTGTTCAATGCCTATAATGCTTATTGGCAATGGGCCGGTGCTTATCAGATTTTTGGTATTTATCAAAAATATTATCAAATATCCACAGACAGGCTTCGATTAGTAAGAATTGCATATAATAATGGCGATCGTGCTGTGATGGATACAGTTGAAGCAATGACACAAGTGTTAAACTATGAGGCACAGTTAACAGATGCTCGCCAGAAAATAAATACTACAAGTTTAGAATTAAGTAATTATCTGTGGTTAGAAAATGATAGTGCTTATCAATTACCTGCTCAGTTTTTTCCAGATACTATTCAATTTGTAATGTCTGTAAATGAGCAGAATTTAAAGGAATTGATTAGTAGATCTTCTATTCAAAACCCTTCATTGAAAGCCTATACCTTTAAATTAGAAGCGCTTGATGTTGAACGAAAACTTAAATTTCAAAGCATGTTGCCAATGGTTAATGTGAAGGCTAATTTGCTGAATGCTGGTTATAATGTGGTTAAAGGAATAGATGGAAACTTTTTGCAAAACAATTATAAATGGGGTATTGATGTAAAGCTTCCATTGTTTTTAAGGGAAGGAAGGGGCGATTATAATAAATCAAAATTAAAAATTCAGGAAACGAACTTAGAATTCAACGCCAAAAAGTGGGAAACTGAAAATAAGATCAGAAACTATTATAACGAAGCTAATCTCTTACAAGCCCAAATCAAATCCGTTCAATCAGCCTATAATGGATACTTAACATTATTCAAAGCTGAGAATTTGAAATTCTACAATGGTGAAAGCAGCCTGTTTTTAGTTAATAGCAGAGAAACCAAACTGATCGAAGTAGCCGAAAAGCTTGTCAGTTTAAGGGTCAAATATTTCAAAGCTGCCTATGCTGCCGAATGGGCTGCAGGTTTGTTGAAATAAAAATGTAGCCCCCAACACATTCAATTAATTTAAATACGATTAAAAATCAACTAGTTATAGTGTGTAACGTTACTATTTTATGATTTTTTGATTAATTTGTCCCGAAATCATTAAATATGAAGCATTTAAAATCGATATTCCTGTTATTGGTTGTAATACTAATCTCTCAGGTTTTATTCGCACAGGTTAAAACTATTAGTGGTGTTGTGAAGGATAAAAAAGGTCAACCTATTGAAGGTGCGGCCATCCGTAATAAGACTTCTGGTGTTACAGCACCTTCAGCTAAAGATGGTAGTTTTAGCATTCAGGCTAATGCAACAGATATGTTAACTATCAGTTCAGTTGGTTTTGAATCAACTTCTATCAAAGCTGCAAATACAATGTCAGTTGTTTTGCAAGAGGCGTCAATTGAGTTACAAGAAGTGGTGCTATTGGGAAGTAGAAAAGGAGGCAGGGTTAAAACTGAATCTGCGGTTCCTGTAGATGTAATCAATATTAATCAAGCCGGAGTACCTACAGCTAAAATGGATCTTACATCAGTTTTAAACTATGTAGCGCCATCATTCAATTATAATAAACAATCAGGTGCTGATGGAGCTGACCACGTAGATCTCGGTACGCTTCGCGGGTTAGGGCCAGATCAGACTTTGGTTTTGATCAATGGTAAAAGAAGACACCAGACTGCATTTGTGGCATTGTTTGGAACAAAGGGACGCGGTAATTCAGGGGTTGATTTGAATGCGTTTCCACAATCTGCAGTTGATAAAATTGAAATCTTACGTGATGGTGCATCTGCACAGTATGGTTCCGATGCCATCGCTGGTGTTATCAACTTGTCTTTGAAAAAAGATGTGAATCATTGGACTATCAATACAGGATGGTCTGGCTATTATGATAATAAATACAATGCATACAATACAAGAGATACTAAGCGATATGTATATAGTAATCCTATAGATGGTGGTACTTTTTCATTCTCTGCAAATAATGGTGTGAAGATTGGAAAAAATGGAGGATTCATTAATGTGTCATTCGATTATTTAAATCAAGCAAAGACATTTAGACAAGTTGCTGATACGAATGTATGGACCAATCCAAATGCACAGATCATGAATTCTGGAAGAAGAGCATTTGGAGATGGATCTGTAACTACGGCAGGAGCCATGTTTAATATGGAGATTCCTACCAATGCTAGCACAACCTTTTATGCTTTTGGTGGATACAATTATAAAAAATCAGATGCTTACGCTTATAGTAGAAACTGGAGTGCAAGACCAGATCGTTTTCCAGTAACTGCAGCTGGTGATAGAATTGATGTACCAAGTATCATGACAACTGATAAAGATGGAGAAACATGGTATAACCCACATATTCAAACTGTGATTAAGGATATCTCTTTGTCTGCTGGAATTAAAGGTGTAACCAAAAATGATTGGACATGGGATTTGAGTAATACAATTGGAAGAAACGATTTCCATTATTATGGTGATAAAACTTTCAATGCTTCTAATATTGGAAACGTCGCTCAAACTCATTTTGATGATGGTGGTTTTAATTTCTTACAGAATACCACCAATTTGGATTTTAATAAATCATTTAAATCTATCGCCCAAGGATTAAACATAGCGTGGGGTGCTGAATTCCGTTTTGAACAATATGGCATTTATAAAGGAGAAGAAGCTTCTTATAAAGGTTATGCCAATAATTTAGGTCAGGCTCCAGGGTCACAAGGTTTTCCAGGCTTTAGTCCTTCCGATGTTGTAAAAGCAAATCGTACCAATCTTGGTGGTTATTTAGATGCTGAATTAAATGTAACAAAAGAGTGGTTATTAGATGGTGCAGTGCGTTTCGAGAACTATTCTGATTTTGGATTTGTAAATACCTACAAATTAGCTACCCGTTATAAGGTAACGAATAACTTTAATTTGCGAGGTTCTATCAGCACTGGTTTCCGTGCTCCTTCTTTACAACAAATTAATTTTAGTAATACCCTTACATCCTTCAATGGAGGAGAATTAGTTCAATCTCGTATTGCTCGTAATGATGATGCAGTAACCAAGGCGGCTGGTATTCCTAATTTGAAGCAAGAAACATCTGTGAATGCCAGTGTTGGATTTGCGTGGAAACCTGCAAAGGGTTTTACACTTACAGTTGATGGATATTCAGTTAAAGTAAAAGACAGAATTGTATTATCTGGTCTGTTTAGTGCAGGCGATGCTTCATTACCTACTTCTTTTACTGATCAATTAAATGCTTTAGGTGTTGCAACTGCACAGTTCTTTGCAAACTCAGTAAATACAACTAATACAGGAGTTGATATCGTAGCTGATTATTCAAAAAAATGGGGCAATAAATCATTCAAAATTTTGTTAGCTGGAAATATTCAAAAAATGAAATTAGATGCTGTACATGTACCGGCAGCTTTAAATGATAGTTATGCGCATCAAAAGACTTTCTTTAGCGATCGCGAAGAAGCCTTCTTAATGGCGTCAGCTCCTAAGGCAAAACTTACTTTGAACCTTGAATATTCAGTGGGCAAAGTAGGTGTTGGAGCACACTTTACCTATTTTGGGGAACAATCATCTAAAGGTTTTGGATGGACTGGTTTAGCTAGTCAGGCTGGAACTAACGGTCCTGGCGATCCTGCTATTTCAGGAAGCTTTGCAGGTATTGATCCATATGTAGATATTGATGGATATTCCGATGGAGTTCACGTAACCCCAGAGGTATTTAAATATAGCCCAAAGGTTACAACAGACATTTTTGCTTCTTATAAGTTTTGTAAAGCAGCTAGTTTATTTATGGGAGCAGATAATTTATTTAATGTGCATCCAGATTTTGCTTCTGTTCAAAATGCAAGATATGAGGCCTTAGATAATGAAACCGGCGGTGCCTGGGAGTCTGTTCAAATGGGCTTCAACGGCTTACGTGTATTTACAAAGTTGGTGCTGAACTTCTAAATAATTCATTACTTTGATCTGCGATAGTCTGTTCAAAAGAACAGACTATCGCAGATTTTTTTTATTCTTAAATCGAATCATATGATATTCAAAAAAGCCATTTTTATACTAGCTACTTTTTTAGTGATTCAGATAAATGCACAAAATAAGACCATTGTTTTTCAATCAGATTTTGGTTTAAAAGATGGTGCCGTATCTGCCATGAAAGGAGTTGCCATGGGTGTGTCATTTGATTTGAAGCTATTTGATCTAACTCATGAAATACCTGCTTATAATATATGGGAAGCAGCTTATCGTTTAGAACAAACGGTACCCTATTGGCCCGCAGGTACAGTATTTGTTTCTGTTGTTGATCCAGGTGTAGGTACCAATCGAAAATCTGTAGTGGTAAAAACTAAAACCGGACATTATATAGTAACACCTGATAATGGTACACTTACTTTAATTGCTTCATCATTGGGTATTGCAGAAAGAAGAGAGATCAATGAAGCAGTGAATAGAAGAAATGGTTCTCAAAAATCATATACGTTTCATGGAAGAGATGTATATGCATATACTGCGGCACGATTGGCATCCGGAACTATTAGTTTTGAACAAGTAGGTAATTTATTATCAAATGATGTTGTAAGTATTCCATACCAGAAAGCTATTAAAGAGGGAAATTTATTAAAGGGCAATATTTCAATATTAGATATACAATATGGAAATGTGTGGACCAATATTCCAGCAGAATTAGTTCAGCAGATCAATTTAAAATACGGACAAAACCTGAACATCCGTATTTATCATAAAGGAATAAAAGTCTGGGAAGGATTGGCTCCTTATTGTGAAACTTTTGGCGCAGTAGCTAAAGGCAAACCTCTAGTGTATTTAAATAGTTTGATGCAATTATCCATCGCCTTAAATATGGGAAGCTTCGCAGATGTATATCATGTTGCAACTGGAAGCGATTGGAGCATTCAAGTAAATGCAGTTGAGAAAAAATAATCAGGATTTCTTTTTTGACAAATAGTAAATAGGAATGCCTATACAAGTGATGATGGTTCCTAATAAAGAATTTATTAGGGGCGTTGTTCCATTTCTATAATTACTGATGTCTGTATAAAGCGTAGAACATAGAAAAAACGCCACGAACGCTACAAAAAATAAAGGTACAATCGGATAACCCCAAACTTTATAGATCCTTGGTACATCATGCATTTTTTTACGAAGGAGGAATACGCCAAGTCCACTCATGCCATAAAAAAACCAGCTCACAAAAATGAGCATTTCAGTAAGCATATCGAATGAACCACTCATAATCAGGATGATGGTCCAAACTGCATTTAATACCAACGCATTGCCTGGCGTATTGTATTTTTTTTGAGGTTTCCCAGCCCAGGCGAACAGTCGATTTTCTTCACTCATTGCATAAGTTACTCTGGCAGTTGCTAACACATTTGAATTGGCAGCTCCTAATGTAGAAAGGATTACCATTGCTGCAATGATACCTCCGCCAATAAGACCCCATGTTACAGTTGCTGAATCGGAAGCTACAAAATTAGATACAGCCATTTTATCAATGGGTAATACATAGATATAGGCAAGATTCACGAGCACATAAATGATGATGCAAAAGCTTAAACCGAAAAAAAGACTTTTGGGAATATTTTTTTGTGGGTCTTTGATTTCACCAGCAACAAATGTGATATTGTTCCATCCATCATAGGCCCAGAATGCACCTGCGATTGCAGCCATATATGCGCCAATCAGATCCCAGCCATGGGGCATGGATGGCATTGAAGAAACAATATTATGCATACTCCCTTTACCAGAAAATAAAATACCAGTTATTAGCAGCACAATGGCAATTGCTTTTAAAGCTGTAAGTACTCTTTGTAATGCACCACCATAAGCAACGCTTAAATAATTCACTGCTGTTAAAATCAATATTAAAATTACAGTGAGCATTTTTACACCGAAATTTTCTAAAGGAAAAATATTCCCCACTAATGGAATATGGATGCTAATATTTTTTTCTATGGCAGCACTAAAATGTGGTAGTTCTACAAAATAATTTGTGTACTGAGAAAATACATAAGCAATGGATGCATTCCCGGCAGTATTAAAAACAGAGAATGCAGCCCAGCCGTATAAAAAAGCAAATGCATCACCATACATCTTTTTAAAGAAAACATATTGGCCACCAGTTTCTGGAAACATAGCTGCCACTTCAGCATTACTTAAAGCCCCAAACAGCGTAATGATACCTGCCACAATCCAAACACTAATGAGTAAAAGAGGAGAGCCCAATTGTGAGGCCATGAGTGCTGGCTTCATAAATATTCCTGAACCAATTACTCCCCCAACTACTAGGGCAATGGTGGTGTTAAGTGATAAGCTTCTCTTGAATCCACTCATTTGTTAATAGATTCGGCAAGCAATGAATGAAAATGATGGGTACCCTGCTCACGATGAACGGCATAACGTCCATGTTTATAAAATCTGGATCGAATGCCACGTTGCACATTTTCAACTACTTCTTCATCTTCAGCCTCAACAGTTGTTAAACCGCTTCCTGCACCCTGTTCCAATTTAGAATCATCATAAATAAAAGTCAGAAAACGAACCTTTGTAGTAGATTCCGTTTGCGGCTCAATGATATTTAGAGATAAACCCCATGGATAAAAATTGAACATCATATTTGGGTAAACCCAAAAATAAAATGCCGCAACCTGCTTACCAAAGTATTTACTCTCTTTGGGAAGTTCAAAAGAACTAACCCCTTCTTTTGCTATTCCTAACTGTAAGTTGGAATACTTAAAAGTTTCAGTTATATAATTTTTGAATTCAATAACGGCATTCAAGGTAGGATGTACAAAAGGAATATGAAATCCTTCGAGATAATTTTCACAGTAAAGTGCCCAGTTGGCATTAACCATAAATTCATTACAAAGATCTTGTCTGTATTCCATTTTATGGAGCGGCAGCCAGCCAACTATTTCTTGCATTTCTGCGAAGAAATCTGAAAAAGGAAAAATAGGATCCAAACTTGTGAACAAGAGTTTACCCCATTCAAAAAGTGGTAATTGTTTTAGATGATTATTTTCGGGTATGAAATTTTCTACTTCATTAAATTCTGGCATTGAAATGAAACGCCCATTTAAATGAAACAAACGACCATGATATTTACAACGTAGTTGATTTGTCTTACAAGCTTCATATACCAATAAATTACCTCGATGGTTACACACGTTCGATAAACAATGCAATGCATTGTCCTTATCTCTGGTAATCACTAAAGGTTCGTTGATATAATTTTCTAAGAGGTTTACTGGTTGTGCTGATCCGTTTTCCTTTACCTGGTCTGAATGGCCAATATATTGCCAGCTATTAGCAAATATTTTTTCTTTGGCCATTTCAAAGTATTTCGGATCAATATAAAAATCCTTTGCAATCGTTTTAGCCCTGGCAATATTAGGGTCGATATAAAAACCTGACATGAATCTTATTTGTTTAAAAATAGGAGATTTAAAGGAGAATTTTCTTTAGAGAACAATTTGGGAAAAAATTGACTAGTAAGTGTTAAATGCAGGTGTTAACCCTAGGCTTTAGCCTAGGGGCTGAGATGCCTTATGATATTGGGCTTTAGCCCACATGAGCCACAGATCCTAGGAGTGATAGGTCTTTAACTTAGAAGCCTTCTCAGCGCAGGGGCTAAAGCCCCGATCTGAATACCTATGTCAAATCCCCAGCCTAAAGGCTAGGGTTAACAAACCCCCATCAGCAAGTTTACTATATTCTTTCAAAAAAAATCCTCAGCTCCTTGAACTCAGAGCTGAGGAATGTGGAATTTAAAATTGAATTATTTTGATAATACTAAAACCTGAAAACTTCCAGCAATCATTTTAGGCCTGGTACCCTTTGGGGCATCTGCAGGAACAGCTTCCATGTCTGCTGCCGGCAAATAAAGTTTATGCGTCTTTGAATCAATCGTAATAGTACGTGCTGATTTTTTTGTTGGAATTGTTTCTATTACCACAATATTATTGGCACTCAATTCTTTTACAACAGTTACAGTACCTGAACCATTTGAAGTAAAAATCAAATTAGTAGCAGGATCAAAAGCTGCACCATCACAACCTTCACCAATGGGAAGCTGTCCAACAATCTTTCCGTTAGTTGCATCCATTGCTACTAATAATTTGTCGCAGGTTGCAAAAAGTCTTTTTGTCTTTAAATCGATTACTAATCCTGTTGGCTCTTCTCCTGGTAATAATGACCAATGACTTAAAACAGTAAACTTTGTCATATCTATCACCACTATTTCATTTTTGTCTTCACTGTTCACATACAATTTGCCCATATTATCACTTACAGCAGTTTCTGGTTTTCCACCAATAGGAATAGTGGCTACAACTTTTTCTGTAACTGGATCAATAATGGTTAAATCTTTACTGCGACCATTACATGTGATGATCTTCTTTGAAAATTCATCGTACATAATCGCATCTGGATTTTCACCTGTACTAATCGATGATAATACTTTTGCTGTTTTTAAGTCGAATACAGACACAGTATTAAGCCTGCCATTGCTAGTATATCCTTTTCCAAGTGCTGGATTAAATGCGATACCATGTACACCCGTGGTATTGGCAATTACTCCTAATGAATCACCGGTTGATTTATCTAAAATATTAACCTGTGTACCGTGTGATACATACAATCTGTTGGAGTTCTCATCAACAGCAATATAATCCCAGCCACCTGCACTAGCAATATGGAAAGTTTTTGTTAAGCTATAACCACTAGTTTTTTGAGCTGAAATTTGACTCATTGTAATGGCTAAAATCGCAAGCATTGTTATTTTGGCGACTAAATTTTTCATAGATGATGGTTGTTTTATTTATTTAAAATCAAACTTATTTATGCATTTTGTAGCAAATCTGAATCTGTTGTAACCATTTGCTTATTTCTATAAAGTAAACGAATCAGGCTAGGTAATACAATCAATAATAGGGGAAGAGCAATTATAAACCCCCCAATAACTGCAATTGCTAATGGTTGGTGTAATTGAGCTCCGGTTCCAATTCCCATGGCAATAGGAAGCAATGCAATAATGGCTCCCAAGGCGGTCATCAACTTTGGTCTTAATCTGGTTGAAATACTATAAATGATTGCTTCATCCACATTGTTCGAGAGTTTCAATGATTCCCGAAATTGCAGAAAGGTAAATATTGCGTTTTCTCCTATGATTCCAACAATCATGATTAAGCCTGTGTAACTGCCTACATTTAAAGCCGTACCAGTAAAGTATAATCCCATATAACTTCCGCTAATACCTAGAACAGCAATGAGAAGAATGATCATGGCAATACTGAAATCTTTGAAAAGGAATAAGATCACACCAAACACCAATAAACTAGAGCTGATTAAAATGATGAGCAGTTCTTTGAACGACTGTTGTTGATCTGCGTATGAACCACCGTAAACTATCGCATAGCCCTGAGGCAAAATGATATTTGAGTTGATAGATTTTTGAATGTCTTTAATGGTACTACCCAAATCGCGATTTTCTAATCTTGCAGTAACTACACCCATTGATTGCAAATCTTCACGCTGAATCTCAGCGTCTCCACTATTGATATGTATACCTGCTAATTGATTAATAGGATGCAATTTTCCATTGGGTAAAAAAATGGGTGTTTTTTCTATATCGGCAACACTGAGTGTTTTACTACCAGGATAAATTAAACGTAGATTACTTAACTGTTCCTTATCATAAACGGTACCAACCAGATTACCTTCTAATGATGATTGCATTTGAAATTGCAAATTTGAAGCAGTAATACCATACTGTGCCATTGCACTGTAATTGGGTTCAATATTGATGGAGGGTCCGGCAATAACAATACCATCAAATACATCAGCCGTTCCTTCTACTTTTCCAATGAGATCAGCGATTTTCTTTGAAAGAGATTGCAGTGTAGCCTGATCATTTCCAAAAACCTTTACTTCGATGGGTTGAACTGAGGTCATCAGATCGCCTAACATATCTCCTATAACCTGACCAAAATCGATCCTTAAAGCGGGTTGTGTAGATTCTACTTGTTTTCTAATATCGCTGATAACGTCTTCGGTGGATTTGGTTCTTGATTTTTTTAATTGAATCAAATAATCACCACGGTTGGGTTCTGTAATAAAGAATCCCATTTGCGTTCCAGTTCTTCTGCTATAGGCTGCTACTTCAGGAACTTTTACCAGGATCTTTTCAACTTCACGTAATATTCTATCTGTCTCTTCCAAAGATGTTCCTGGTGGGGAATTATAATCTAATACAATACTACCCTCATCCATTTCTGGCAAGAATCCTGTTTCTAGTTTTGGATAAATATAGTATACTGAAAATGCAAGTGCTGCAATAATTACTAAGCTTAGATAAGGTTTTGTAATAAAAAAGCCAACCCATTTCTGATTGCGAACATGATGCTGAACTTTATTTTTCTTAACCGTATTTACTTTTCGGGATAAGCGCAAATAGATAACCGGTAATGCTATCCATGTAACAAAAAAGCTACAAATCAAAGTAATGATCATGGTATCTGTCATCACTTTAAAATAGGCTCCAGCAACACCACTCATTAAAACAAATGGTAAAAAAATTACGATGGTACTCAAAGAAGAACCAACCATCGCAGGTAGTAAATAATCAACTGCTTTTTTTACAAGTTTATTAGTAGGCTCTTCCGGATGCTCTTCGTGTGTTCGATGAATCTGCTCCACCACCACTATGGCATCATCAATGATCAATCCAATGGCTGCAGCTAAAGCACCCAATGTCATAATATTTAAAGTTTGTCCGATTGCATATAAGCAGATAATTGACAAACATAAAATAACTGGAATTGTAATTAGTATAACAGAGCTGGCCTTTAAAGAACGTAAGAAAATGATAGCAACAATGATAGCCAGGGCCAATCCCACAAACAAACTATCAGTTACACTTTTAATACTTTCTTTTACAAAGTCGGCTTGTACATAAAATGGCTGAATGGTAACATCTTTAGGAATAATTTTTTTAAGTTCTTTCAGTTTTTGGTCCATCTTCTCACTTAGATCAACCAAGTTTGAATTGGGCTGTTTGATAACAGCTAAAAGTATTCCTTCCCGTCCGTTCGCATTTACTTTAATGTATTCTTTTGCCTCTTGAATTTGAACATCTGCAATATCCTTTAATAAAATAATACGCTTACCGTTATTACTTAATACGATATTACTTAGTTGTTCTTTTGAACTAACTGCAGCATCTGTTACGGTAAGATATAGTAAACGATAGTCTGATAAGTACCCATTCGATTTAATGAAATTGGTTTGAGATAATGCAGTATTTACCATCTCTGGAGTAACAGCAAGCGAACTCATTTTCTGCACATTCAATACCATCCAGTATTCTTTTTGTTTACCACCAATAATGCGGATCTCTGAAACCCCCTCCACCTGTGAGAGAAAAGGCTTGATGGTATACATTGCCAACAGTTTCATTTCAATAGGCGACCTGGTTTTACTTTCTAAAGAGAATCCAGTGATTGGCAGAATGGAGGGGTTCATTCTTTCAACCGTGATTTGAATATCTGGAGGCAGCGTATTTTTTATTTCATTGATCTTAGATTCAATGCGTTGTTTACTGATATCTATATTGGCATTCCAATCCATATAGGCAGAAATCTCACATGAACCTCTGCTGGTTGTACTTCTGATTCTTTGAAGATCCGGAACTTGTTTGATGGCGTTCTCTAACTGACGGGTTACCGTGATCATCATTTTCTTGACTGGTTGTTGACCAGCATCTGCGATGATTTTAATTTTTGGAAAAGTTATTTCTGGAAATAAAGCAGTCTGAAGCTTACTATAAGCAAAAAATCCTCCCAGTAATACGATAACAACTAAAACTGTAACAGGATTTTTATAAGAATTGAAAAAATTTCGCATGAGCATTACTTTTGAATGATGGTAACTTTTGCAGTATCTGGCAGACCATAATTCCCTGTCAATAAAATTTTATCACTCTGCTTTAAAACAGGAGATAGAATTTCAACACTGGTTGCATTTTCCAAACCTTTTTTAATGGGCACTTTTACAGCTGTAACACTGTCGATTAATTGCATGATCCAAAACTCAGATTGTGTTTCATCTGATAATACTGCTGTTTTTAAGAGTGATACAGTATTATTTTTTGCAGATTTAACCAAGCTTACTTTAGCTATTAAATTTTCTGGGATTTGTTTAGTGGTATTGACCTTAATTACAAAACTTTGAGTTTGAGAAACTGCATCAACAGTAGGCATCGCATTATTTACTGAACCATCAAGTATTGTTCCATCAGGTAATTTTAACTGTAGGTTTTGATGAATGGAGAGATAAGGTTTAAGTTCATAGGGCAGATCGAGTAGGAACACAAAGCTTCTAGTGTCGGTAATAACTGCCATTTGCTCTCCATCCTGAACATAATCTCCTGCTCGATAATTGATTTGGGTAATATATCCAGTACCAGGAGATTTTATGGCAATTACACCAGAAAAATGAAGTGAGGTATCCAATTTGCTAATGGTATTTCCAAGGCTTTGTGATTCTTTGGTTTTGACCAGGAATAAAAGATCTCCTTTATTTACAAACTTCCCTAAACTGGCATTTACTTCTTCAAGATATCCGTTTGAAGATGATTTTACATAGCTTTTTAATAAAAATGCAGAAACTGCATTTAACTCTACTGTCTCACTTAGATTTCCATTAATCGGAGAGGTAATAGTAACAGGTGTACTGATTGATTCATTTTTTTCTTCTGTTGGTTTTTCAACTTTTTCAGGAGATGACTTGCAGGCTGCCAACAGGCAGATACAAACAATGAGTGAATTCTTGCATGTAGATACTATCATAATATTATTTTCTATTCCAGTAATTAATCTGGTTAATGATTTGTAATTGATTAATGCTGTTTAATGTTATTGTATTCTTTGCATTCAAATAGTTTCCAATTGCAATGATATAATCTGCCATATGAGCATCGCCTGTTTCTATTAATTTCTGATTGGCTTCAATTAATGTTTCTGCATACTTAATCTGATTCTCAGATTGATGAACCAGATCCTCAGCAGAATGTAGTTGTTGAAATAACTGGGCGATTTGCTGACTGTATTGTGTTTTAAAATAATCCCTGTATTGTTGTCTGCTTTGTTCTGCAATTTCTATTTTATCGTGTTGCATCTTTTTTTGCTTTCCATCATAAATTGGAACAACAAGGTTTAAGCCTACACTAAATCCAAAATTCTTATATGCCTGTCCTGAAAATGAAGTTAAATAACCGCCATCCCCATATACATTTACTTTTGGTTTATAACGATATTCAATCAGGGCATCGCTATTTCGAAGTTTTAAACTATCGTTTAAAAATTGCTGATAAAAAATCGAATTTTCTGCATCTGGCAATACTGACAGGAATATTTCTGGTTTTTTTAAGGCTATTGCCGATGTGTCTTTGATACCACATAAATAATTGAGCGTTGAAAAATCATTTTGAAAAATAATTTTATACTGACTGATTGAAATTTCTTGTTGTTGCATGGTAACCAGGAAACTTAGATAATCAGTTTGTCTATAAACCCCTTTTTCGGTGAGATTTTTTAAAATGTTTTGTTCTTTCTTAAAAAGCTGTAACACTTCTTTATTAAAATGGTACTGAAGATAATTACCATAAGTAGAAATGTACTGGGCTGTAATTGTTTTGCGTAGGTCCTGCTCAGTAATTTTCCCTGTGGTTTTTAAAGATTCATTTAATAACTGAAGGGCTTCGTGTTGATTTTTAAGATTCTCTTTACTAACTAATTGTTTTGACACAGTTACCAGCTGACTAAAATTAGATCCGTTAGTTATTGCTCCATCGTAACCCCATCCACCAAGTGTGGGAGCATAGCTATTAGAACTTACTGCATTTACCTGAGGAAAATAGCCAGCAAGGATTCGCATACTGTCAATTAAATTTACTCTTTGTTGATTCTTAAGGTCTTTCAGTAATGGACTATTTTCCAAACCAGTCTGTATATAAAAATCGAGTGACCTCTCCTGGGTAAAAGCAAATAGCTGCATGAGAAGTAGAAAAACTAAAATTTTGATTTTTTTCATCAAAGCAAATTTTATGCTTGAAAATTTATAATAAAATGATGCATTTCATGTTCGTATTGATAGGCAATTTCAAAACCTGCACTTGCACAGATCTCTTTAATAATGGAAAGTCCTAATCCAGTTCCTGTTTCAGAGGCTTTATAAAATCTAGTGAATACCCTTTCTGTATCTAAACTACCCGCGATTGCTGTATTCGAAACTTTTAATAATTGTTGATTCAATATGATTGAGATTGCCCCACCATTGGCAGTATATCTAATGGCGTTATTTAGCAGATTGCTTATTAATATTTCTGCTAAGTGTTGATGGAAGTGCATCACGAATTCTGACGCATCTATTTTGAGTTCAATATGTTTAGAATCAATAAGGTCATTTCTTTCTTCGCACTTTTCTTTAAGAATGGAACTAAGTTGAATGGTTTCGTTTAAAATGAACTGCTTGTTCTCGAGTTTTGTAAGTAATAATAATGATTGATGCAATTTTGAAAGTTTAAGGCATGCATCTTCAATAGACAGTAATTGCTGCATCATTATTTCTTTTCCTTCAGCATGCTGATAAAGTGCCTCAACTTTTGTTCGAATAATTGCAAGCGGAGTTTGCATTTCGTGAGAAGCATTTTCGGTAAAAGAACGAAGTGCATAAAAGTCTTTATGAATTTGTTCGGTCATTCTATTCAGACTTTCATTCAATAAATTTATTTCGTCGATTGGTTCTTTACTAAGTGTTAATGACTGTTGATTTGCGGCGTAATCTTTAATACTGTTGATGGTATTATAAAATGGTTGCCAAATAGAGGTGATCAGTCTGCGATTGATAAGGTAATTAAATAAAAGTATCATGGCAACCATGCTGATGGTAACCAGAATAATTAATTTTAGTAATTCTTCCGTTTCTGTTTCTGATTTATTAACAGTTACCAGAAAATTTTCTTTGTTAACTGTTACAAGGAAAGTCAACTGACGTATATACTCAATTTCAGATTCTGATCTATTATAAATTGGGATTGATTTAATAATAGAGTTAGGTTCTGCTTGATCTGTTTTATGGATCTGTATCCATTGTTCTTTTGTATTCTGAATTTCTGGTAATTGCTGGTGCTGTTGAATATATTCAGTAATTTCTTGTTTTTCAGATCTAAGTGAAGTATCAAGCTGCCTGATTAAAACATAGTTCAATACGAAATAGAAAGCTACGCTACCGGCCAAAAAAATTAAAATGGTAGCTGTAATATTTATTCGGTTATATTTTGAGAATAGTTTCATGCGATTTGCAGTTTATATCCTTCACCATAAATAGAACGTATACAATCTTCACTTCCCGCTGCCACTATTTTTTTTCTCAAATTCTTAATGTGCGCGTAGATGAAATCGAAATTATCCGGGAAGTCCATATCGTCTCCCCATAAGTGTTGTGCAATGGCATTCTTTGATAAGACCCTGTTTTTATTAATGGCCAGATAGAGTAACAATTGATATTCTTTTTGGGTCAGGTCTAATTCTTTATCTGCCACCGTAACTCTTTTTCCTTGTATGTCGATACTAATACTACCTATAATTAAGTGTGATTTGCCTTGAAAACTTTTTCTTCTGATGATTGCCGCCACCCTAACTGCTAATTCAGATAAATGAAATGGTTTAGCTAAATAATCATCCGCACCCATTTCGAGGCCAATGATCTTATCGTCTAATTCGCCTTTGGCTGAAATGATGATGATACCATCGGTCTTATTATTTTGCTTCAGGTTTTTTAACAGATTCAAACCAGACCCATCAGGAAGCATGATATCTAAAATGATACAATCGTAATCATACAATTCTATTTTTTCTAATGCATCCTGATAATTGGAAGAAGACTCGCATAAATATGAGCTAGCCGATAAAAATTCTATCATGCTTTGTTTTAGGGAAATTTCGTCTTCTACAATTAGCAGTTTCAAGCCAATATTTTTTACAAAATACCACATTAAATCTGTAGTAAATCTGAAAATGAATTGATTTCTGCTTTAAGGAATTGCTAAGAATCACAATAGCGCATTAATTGATTTTTTTATTTAGTAATTTTTACCGAAAAATGATAACGATGTCACTTAATAGCTTGAGAATTGTAAACAAATTATTACTCCTGATTCAATTTCTGTTGATTTTAAATACTGGATTTAGTCAATCAAACAAAAAGAAAGTAGTCTTTATCATCGCAGATGGGATTCCTGCTGACATCATAGAAAGAGTAAAAAAACCTAATATAGATGTGATTATTCAGGAAGGGGCTTATAAAAGGGCATTTGTTGGAGGAATCAAGGGTGCGTACAATCAAACTCCTACTATTTCTGCACCAGGATATAATAACCTGATTACCGGTACCTGGTCAAATAAGCACAATGTCAAAAACAATAGTATCAAGGCACCTAATTATCAGTATTGGAGCATATTTAGGTATTTAAAAAATATGGATGCTACCAAAACGACAGCTATTTTTTCAACGTGGCAGGATAATCGAACAAAACTTATTGGTGAGGGATTAAAGGAAACAGGTGGTTATTTTGTTGACTATAAATATGATGGCTATGAGTTAGATACCCTTCAGTTTCCACATGATAAAAAGGGGGATTGGGTACATCGGGTAGATGACTATGTTATTGGAAAGGCAGATAGTGTTATAAGAAGCAATGCCCCTGATATGTCTTGGATTTATCTAGAATATACTGATGAGGTAGGACATATTTTTGGTGATGGATCAGCGATTGATCAGGCAGTTAGTTATTTAGACCAACAGATGGGAAAGGTTTACAAAGCCATAGAATTTCGGAAAAAGAGTTTTAAGGAAGATTGGTTACTAGTATTAACCACAGACCATGGAAGAGATTCAATCACTGGAAAAAATCATGGGGGGCAGTCTGCCAGGGAAAGAACAACATGGCTGATTATGAATTATCACTCTCTCAATGATTATTTCAAAACATCTCAACCAGCAATTGTAGATATTCTTCCAACAATTGCTTCATTTATGAATATTGAAATTCCTGAAAACAACAAGAAAGAATTAGATGGTGTTTCTTTGATAGGAAATGTTTCATTAGCTAATGCTAAAGCAACAATAAAAAATGATTCCTTATGGGTAAGCTGGAATGCTATTTCAAAAAAAGGTGATTTAAGGATATCAATTACGTATGCTGATCAATTTAAAGTGGGTAATAAGGATACCTATATCCATCTTTTAACAACTCCTATTAATCATAATATAGTTGGGATACCATTAAATACTTTATTGACTGGTCAAGCAAAAATTCTCCTGGAAGGAAAATTAAATATTATAAATACTTCGATTTTTCTTCCAGAAATGAACAAGCGTTAGTGGAATATGACGAATTGCAGCTTTTATTTAATTATTTTTTAACCCATTCGCCGTTTTTATCAATCTTATAACTTTTAATGGGCAACTATATCCATTTTATCTAACTCTATTTGTAATAATAATTTTTCAAAATTCTTTTTGATTGGTTTTGAACAGTTGAGTTAGTTATGGTACCGAAGCAAGTTTTTAAAAAGGGCCTTTTTTTAATGGGTAACAACTTTGAGATAAGTGTAGTTGCTCATGAAGAATTGTGGGCTTTAGAAAAAATCGACTTGGCTGTGCAGGAAATTCAACGAATTGAGAAATTATTGACTACTTACAATGAGCAAAGTGAGACCAATCTGATCAATAAAAATGCAGGTATCAAGCCCGTTAAAGTATCTGCGGAAACACTTCAATTAATTCAGCGATCATTACGAATTTCTGAAATCACTCAGGGAGCTTTTGATATTAGTTATGGTTCGGTTGATAAGAGTCTATGGAATTTTGATACAAAAATGCAATCATTACCTGATTCTGTTACAGCCAAAAAAATGGTTCGGTTGATTAATTACAGGAATATCATCATTAATTCAGATGACTATACCGTTTATTTACGCGAGAAGGGAATGCGAATTGGATTTGGAGGAATTGGAAAAGGGTATGCTGCTGAGAGAGCAAAACATATTTTAAAAAAAGAAGGGGTAGCAGCTGGAATAGTCAATGCTTCAGGGGATTTAACTACCTGGGGTTATCAGCCAGATGGAACAGCCTGGACGATAGGTATCGTAAACCCCAATTTCGCAAATAGTATCTTCTCATATTTGAATGTAACAGATATGGCGGTTGCCACTTCTGGAAATTATGAGAAGTTCATCATGATTGGAGGAAAAAAATTTTCGCATACTATTAATCCTAGAACTGGGCTTCCCGTTACAGGAATTAAAAGCGTTACTATCATTTCACCCAATGCAGAAATTGCAGATGCAATGGCTACTCCCGTTACTATTATGGGAATCGAAGCGGGTTTAGCTATGATCAATCAGATCAAACAAATTGAAGCCATCATTATTGATGACCAGGACCATTTATACACTTCAAGTAATTTACATTTCAAATAAAACAGCAATCATGAAAAATCGACCCCCATTATTCCTAGCACTTGCTGCTATTGGCTTAATGCTAGTATTCGAATCTTGTGTTCAAGTAAAAGAATACCAAAAAAATAAGCTTAATGATGCAGACATGGTTTTATCAAGCAGGAGATCACAAAAAAATGAATTGAATTTCCAGACCTACAGAGAGGGTTCTGCAGGAGCCAATGGTGGTAAAACTGGTGGTGGATGTGGATGTAATTAAATCAATTCAATCGTTTAAGAATCAAGAATGAAAAAATTAAGCTTAACCGTAATAGGCCTATATGCGCTTTTTCTCCAGGCATTTTCACAATACAATGCGCAGGATACGGTAATTTATAAAACAAAGCCATTAGCTCTAGAAGAAGTAAACCTTGTGTCGAGTTATTATTCTCAAAATGGGAACCATTCTGCCATAACTGGTGGAATAGGTGATGAACATGTGGTTGACCTTGCTAATGGATTGGATCTGAAATTTGTAGCTTGGGATCAGAGCCATAATAAACATAGCATAACAGCAGGATTAGGATTCGATCACCATACTTCTGCGTCTTCAGCATATGTTTCAAGTACTGGTGCATCAAAAACCGGTGGAACGAGGGTATACCCGTCTTTAGATTGGACAGTAGAAAAC
Source organism: Chitinophagaceae bacterium (assembly GCA_947371755.1). Classification (GTDB taxonomy): domain Bacteria; phylum Bacteroidota; class Bacteroidia; order Chitinophagales; family Chitinophagaceae; genus Sediminibacterium. The sequence continues at coordinate 13,385 of CANBQT010000031.1, read as the reverse complement.
GATAAGGGTAATACATTTGGATTTGGCGCCTATTTTTCTACAGAATACAACTATCAGTCTATTGGTTTAGATTTTCACTTTTCAAAGAAGTTCAGCAGCAACTCTGAATTTAATGCAAAACTGAGCGGCTATTTTGATAAAGTAAAATTGATCTATCCTTCTGAATTGATTCCAAAGTCTAATGTAGTTTCATCTACTCCTACCTATTATACCACTGCAAGTGGAAGAAGGTATCTATCGAGTGGTAGTGGTTTTGGTGAAGATAATGAGATCCCAAGTAGTCCTCGTAATACATTCACAGCTTCACTTTCCTATGCACAGGTAATTAATACTAGTCTTCAGGCAAGTTTGATGTTAGATGTGGTTACCCAATCAGGTTATTTAGGTCTTCCTTTTCATAGGGTTTATTTCAATGATGGTACTGGTCATGTAGAAAACCTTCCTTCCAGCAGGTTTAAATTACCCATCGGACTTCGTTTGAATGCTTTTGTAAGTGATCAATTAGTAATTCGAACGTATTTCAGGTATTATCAGGATGATTGGGGAATCAATAGCAAGACCGCTGATATTGAATTACCGATCAAAATATCTCAATTCTTTTCTGTGTCTCCTTTCTATCGTTATTATACACAGACAGCGAGTAAATATTTCGCAGCTTATAAAGTGCATACTGCTGCTGATGAATTTTATAGTAGTAATTATAGTTTATCAGAGCTAACAAGTCATTTTGTTGGTCTGGGCATTCATACTGCACCACCCAAGGGGGTATTGAATAACCAGCATTTTAGTAGTTTGGATATTCGATACGGACATTACACGCAGTCGACCGACCTGAATTCGAATATTATAACATTCGATTTTACCTTTAAATAGGATAGATAGATACATTAAAAGAGGCCGGGAAAATCCGGCCTCTTTTGGAAAACAAACAACAACGCTATACCATACTTGCCAAACGATTTATGTTTTAGATGTAAATAATAATTGGTTCTGTATTAAGATGGTTTTTATAACCATTTAATCTTTTAATATAAGGTGAACTGGAATTACTTAAAACAAACTCAGTTCTACTAGTCTCCATTGGAATACTTGCAATGCAAAATGAATGTTTAATCAAATTTTTCAAAAACAGAAACAAGTCGTTTTTGGGAAACCTTTGATAGCTATTATAAATTTGCATACAGTTAGTTTTAGGGGGTTTGTCTTGGGTAACTTTGCTAACCCTTTTGTTATACAAAGCAACTCAATTGAGGATGCCCGTACAATCGCAGAAACTTGAAATATTATGTAGTAATGCAACTACTTTCCTAAGCTTGTATTAAATTGTACCTCAATACGACAGCTGTATGGAGTTTTTAAAATGTATTAATGAATCGGAGCTCACTGGAGTAATGTTCAAAAACCTGAACTTGAAAAAAAGTATCATTCAGTTTTTGGACAAACAAGAACTTGCAACCATTTCTGAAATTGGTAAAGAACTAAATGTTAGTATACCAAAAATCATAAGTACAATCAATGAATTGAAAGAGGAAAGTCTATTAGTAGATAATGGAAAGATTGAATCTACAGGTGGACGCAGAGCCAATCAATTTAAACTCGCATCGGGATCTGTTTTTTTTATGGGGGTTGAAGTTTCAAAATACCATATCAGTTTGGGATTGATGGATTTGAATAAAAACATGTTACAACAACCCATTGATATTCCCTTTAAACTTAAAAACTCTCAAGACTCTCTCGAAAAATTAATAAATATCATCAACGATTTTATCAATGCATCTGGATTAGCAAAATCGAAAATACTTAGAATAGGGATTAACCTTATTGGACGAATTAATCAAATAACTGGACACAATTATAACTTTTTTCAATTCACAGACCTTCCAATCAGAGAGATCATTGAAAAAGCTACAGGAATAAAAACTTATATTGATAATGATTCTAGAGCAATGGCTTTTGCCGAATACTGTTCCGGGGTTGTTGAAAAAGAGAAGAATATCCTGTTTGTTAATCTTGATTATGGGATAGGATTAGGCATCATTATTAATGGTGAAATATATTATGGCAAATCTGGATTTTCGGGTGAGTTTGGTCATAATCCGATTTATGATAATGAAATGATTTGTCAGTGTGGTAAAAAGGGATGTTTGGAAACAGAAGCTTCTGGACTTGCAGTTGTTAGAAACGTGCAAGAAAAATTAAGATCAGGGGTAGGCTCGATACTTCAGAGAGACAGTAAAAAAATCGATGAAATTACCTTGGAAGAAATTGTTATCGCGTGTAATCAGGATGATATGCTTGCCATTGAATGTGTTTCAGCAGTAGGAGAAAAATTAGGTAAAGCAGTTGCTTCTCTGATCAATATTTTTAATCCTGAATTAGTAATACTTGGCGGCCTTTTATCAACCACCAATGAATATATCAGGTTACCCATTAAAAGCTCGCTTAATAAATTTTCTTCCAGTTTGGTTAATAAAGACACTGAATTAAAAACCTCAAAGCTTGGTCTATCTGCAGGCGTAATGGGAGCATGCTTACTTGTAAGAAGAACGATATTTTCTGTAAAATAAATAAGTTTCAGTTTAAAATTTTAAATCTTAAAAGCAACTCGAATTTTTTTTGATCAGAAAAATCAGTTTTATGGATTTTCTTTTAAAGTGAATCTTACTAATAAAGCTGATAATATGGCAGAAATTAATGTATCATCAAAATCAAAAAATCGGGGATCACTTACAGTTAAGAGACATATACATTCTACCAGAGTTGATCTTACTCCGATGGTTGATCTGGGTTTTTTATTGATCACCTTTTTCATTTTTACTACTTCTATGAACCAACCTAAAGCCATGAGTTTAATCATGACTGATGATCAGGGCGATCCCATGCCTATAAAGGAAAGTGGAGCATTAACCTTGATTCCAACGTCGAATGAAATGGTTTATTATTATGAGGGAAAATTAGAAGCGACAAGTTTAAGAGAAACTAATTTAAAAGAAATGCGAAACATTATTATTAATAAAAAAATCAAAACAAAAGAGAAGGATTTTTTTGTAGTGATAAAACCTGCAGATCAGTCTAGTTATGGAGATATAGTGAAAATACTGGATGAAATGAAAATCAGTGATGTAAAGCATTACTCCCTTTCAGATATAACTAAAACAGAACAAGCCCTGATGAAGATAATTTTATGATGTATAATAAACTAAAAAAATAGCAGGAATTACTTCCTGCTATTACCCGACGATATTAAAAAAACTAACTTATTGCTGTACCATTATTTTCTTTGGTAAATATTTATCTGTATTTCCTTCGATTGAAAGGATATACACATTTGTATTGATGGATTGATTCAATTCAACGTTTACATTATTTTGGCCTTTTACTGTTTTTATTTCTTTACTCAATATTTGTCTGCCAGTATTGGCATCCAACATTTTAAGAATAACAGTGCTAGGGGTTTCTGCATTAAAACTTGCCACAAATCTTCCTTTTGAAGGATTTGGATATAGTTGCACATTTTTTGTTGAGATGGTATTTGCAGCTACTTGACTTTGTTTAGTGAAACATACTTTACTGATTGTTGCATTTACCTGAGTTGACTTTCCAGAACCCACTTCAAATGAAAATATGATAGTTGTGATATCATTTGGATTAAAGGCCTTACCATTTTGAGTGGAAGTGAAATCGCTTAAATTAATACTATATTCTTTTTTTGTACTAGAGACTGGAAGAAAGTAGCTAAACTGTTCGTTCCAATTTGAGATGCTGTTTTTAACGAGAGTGATGCGCATATTCGCACCAGTAGCATTAGCAGTAAATTTTAATACTTTATAAGCAGTTAGATCCTGTTCTGCCCCACCTCCTTTTAAAAGTTTATAAGCTGTAACGTTATCACTGGTTGTTGCATCCAGACTAACATTCCGAAATACAGGAAGTACATCATTTAGAACCGCAGTATTGATTGTTGAATCATTGGTGATAGAAAAAGAATTGACTACAGTAGTAGTTTTATTGTAATCAATATTCCAACTGCCATCTGCCATGAAAACAACATCTTGTAATTTATTATTGAGGTATAAGCTAATGGTAGATTCATAACTATCGCTAACAGGGATAGAAGTGGTTGATCTTCCATTTGCGGTGATAATTACAGGAACTCTTCTGGTTGTAGTGATCACAGATTTCTCAGATTGTTTTTCTTCAATTTGAAAATATCCAAGGGTGGAACTTGTATTATTATTGATGCTGAAATTGATATTCTTACCTTCTCTTTTCCCAGAAGTAATATAAGATTTAGGCAATTCAGTTCCTTGATACAAGGCCTGTACAGGCATAACAATATTCAGCTTATTCAGGATTTCCAGGGTTATTTCAACAGATAAATAAGGTGTAGCGGACCATACTTGAATATTGTATAAAATATCTTCAGGTATATAATCTTTATTCAGCCAGTTTGATTGAAAACTAAAACTGTTTCTTCCTAATTTCATTCCAATTGAAAAGCTGATGGCATATTCAATATTTCCATTGGGTTGTAATAATGTGTAACGTACAAAGTTTAACCCCTTCAGTGAAAAATTCTCAATCCCTAATAAATTAGCCCCTTTTAAACGATCACAAATAGCTTTACTGTGATCGTACATTTGATTCATGGTTTTTGTTGCAAATACAACTGCTCTGCATTCATTATGAAGCGTAAAGTCAACTGATACTGCATCCACTGCATTTGTAATTTTTGTAATATCTGCAGCTGTGCTGATATAGGTTGTATATCCTGAATCCAATATTTTAGAAGGCACAATATCCTTAAGGAGTAAAGCGCTGCCAATTCCTGTTACAGTTTTTTGGATGGTTGGGTTCTGTATCTGAGACAATTTTTTATAATCGATAGGGCCCTGTGTGCTATTGATTGCATTTGTATATACTCTATTCGAAATAGCATCTCCTAAACTTTTACTTTCTAATCCACCAGTATTCCCCGAAAAAGAAATATTACCATCTTTTGCAAGTAATTGTAAACTTGTTATCTGAGAAATATTTTGTTTTGCTGAAACGGTAGCATAGAATAATGCATCATTAAAATCGTGGTCGCTATTAAATCCAGCATCTCTTCTAGTTTCTTCAAACCCAAATATGATCCTACTAGTTGTTGTATCATAAATACTCACAAAGTGTTTTCTTAAATCTGAATTTGATTCAGGATTGAAGTTACTGTTAGAAAAAATTCTCCAATTTCCTAGACTCACTTTATTATTAGCATTGTCCCAGCCATTAACAATTATTACAAAACCAATGGAAGTATTAGCAGGAAAATTACCAATCCAAACTTTATCGCCTGTGGTTAGGCTGCCACCTGAACCGGTTTTAGTAGCATTTGCAAAAATGATCTTGATGTCTGCATTAGCAGGTGCTGTTGTAAGAGGAGCGTCGGTAGGGTAAGTATAATAACCTAAGGCATGATGGCTGCAAGCGCCAGTATTCAAAAAACTGATCCATACATCAGCACTAGCTGTTAGGGAGATGGTTTCCAGGCGACTATCTGAAATTAAACTCGGATTATAAATGGCAACTGAGCGATTTTCGGGAAGGGAAGAGGCTAAGTCAACTTTAAAACTATTCGTAACAAGGTCCGAAGGAGTAACAAGATTATTTGGTTTACCGTCCCAGTTATAAGTACCTACATACTGATATTGTGCTAAAACAGTGGAACAGTTTAGTATCAAAATCAACAGTAAATAATAAGAAAGTAAATTTTTTTTCATCTTATGGGTGTTATTCAGGGGAATTGCCAGTTACTCAATCTTTAATAGCCTCTAATCTTAAGCAAATCTATTTTCTACTCATTGCTTTACTTGTAAAGCAGCCTTGATAGAACCTGTAGTTTAGCGACTACATTTTTGCGGATAATGCTTGATTAGCTGACGAATAATTGCTAATTAATCCCTGAATTTCAACGGTTTATCTTTTAATAAAAGTAATAAGGCGGCTGATCAATTACCTCAGTTAAAACACCCTATTTTGGCGTTGAAATCACCGAATTATGAGATAGTTTTAAGGAGGAATTTTTGTTATATAATCATGCATTTATATAATATAATACCTTTTAAATCGTTCTAACTAGGATACCCTTTGGTATCAATTATATAAAACTGATTGTCTAGTCAAGTACTTATCTTTAATAGCAACTAGTTTTTAATTTTAGAAAACAGGTAATAAGCTTAAAAATGTCTATCTCAGAAAACGAAAAAATTAGAATAATGCTGGCCGATGACCATCCATTATTCATTGAAGGTTTATCGATGATGCTTAGAAGGGAGCCTGATTTCGAACTTTGCGGTATTGCTAATAATGGCAGGGAAGTTTTAGAAATGTTGCCTACTACAAAACCGGATTTGATTCTGTTAGACATTAATATGCCGAAGATGAACGGCCTGGAAACTATTAAATACATCAGACAGTCATACCCCAATGTGAAAATAGTTATGTTATCCGGTTATTTTGATGAAGCAATCATCAAGGAAGCTAAAATTAAAGGTGCAAATGGATATCTTTTAAAAAGCAGCCAGAGAGATGAATTGATTCACACTATTAAAATGGTGTATTCTGGGGCATTATTTGCTACTCCTCAACAAGACGAGCCAGCTTCAGGTGAATTTCTGGCGAATGATAAATTTCTGGCACAATTTAACCTTACCAAACGCGAAAGGGAATTGATCCAGCTGATTAAAAATGGAATGACCAATCAGGAAATTGCTCAGAATTTGCACTTGAGTGTGTATACCGTTGAAACACACAGAAAGAATATCATGCAAAAGCTGAAACTGAATTCTCCAGGTGCCCTCATGAAATTCATTATTGAGAATCAGATCTAAGATTCTATCAGCATAATTTATTGCAATTTGTGAATCTAATTTGCTGATTAGTCTACTTTCACCACGGCAGTTCTTTTGCCTATCCCTGATTCGTTGAACGGTTCTATTTGAAAATAATAGGCTTGATCTTTTTCCATCGCTGAGAAATAATATTCATTTGCGCCTAAAACCATCATACTGGTATACAATTTATCAGAGGCTATTCCAGTGTAGATCATATAACCTGTAGCTTTCTCATTTACCTGCCATTTTAACCATGAATTCCTTCTTTCTGTATCACCTCTTAATACTACAAAATGCTGAACAGTATCGGGGACAGAACCCTTTGCCTTTCCGAATGCACGAAGTCCACTGATTGCAAATTTACCTGAGGGCATATGTACGTTCTCTAATTTGATAAACCTTGTTTCGATTGGCTTTTCGAATGTGATATAATCGTGCGGTACATCCGTTTTATTAGCACTCTTATCCTTTATGATGGTCCAATTTTTTCCATCCATTGATCCATACAATTTATATTGATGAAATAATCCACCAGCCTTTCCCATGGTTTCAGCATCCTGATCAGCATAATTTATTTGAACAGCATTCACGGTACTAACAGAACCTAGGTCAGATTCAATCCATTCACCCTTATTACCAGTTGCAGCACTCCAGTAGGTTTTAATATTTTCATCATTGGCTAAATTCGCATGAAACGCGCCGAGAGTAGATGAAACCCTAATTGGTTTATTATAGTTTAAAAGCATCCAGCCTGTAAACTGACTTTCTGAATGATCTGCTTTTGCATTTGGAATATAATGCGGATAATCACCATAAGCTGTATTGGTAGAAAGTATTCCTTCTTTGTCTATTTGTGCAGGCCAGATTCCAATTCTGCGTTCGAAATTATTCTTAGTTGATAATACAATAGTTGAAACATGCCACCATTGTTTAAAAAGATCTTGATAGGTTGCTCCATGTCCGGCACCATTGGCAAATCCACCTGGTTTATAAGAAAACGGATTATGAGATTGATAGGTGAATGGTCCAAGTGGATGATCTGCAGTATATACACCGTCGCCATAACCACTAAACTCTGTGCCGGGTGCACCATATTGTAAATAATATTTTCCATGGTATTTGTTCATCCATGATCCTTCGATAAATGGATTTAAAAAAGTATTATCATGGTACTCTCCAAATCTTTCCCATCCATGAATCTTGTCATTGAGTCTTAATAATTCCTTGCGTTCACCAATGGGTTGCAAAGTTTTACGATCTATCTCCTGTCCATAAGTTGGATAAAAATTACTGGAGCCAAAATAGATATACAAACGATTGTCATCATCAAGAAAAAATCCAGGATCCCAGGCACCTACCTGAAATGAATCTACTGCTTCTTTCCATTCATCTTTCTGAGGATTGGTGCTCATCCAAAGTGGAAAATTCTTTTCATAAGTTGAGCCAATCACTAAAAGAGTATCACCTAATACCAAAGTTGCCGGGGCACATAATTCATCGTATACTTTATTCCATGGCTTCAAAAATTTACGGGGAACAAAATTCCACTTTACCATATTGCTACTCCACCAATACCCCCACTGATTAGTAGAAAATAAATAATAATTTCCTTTGAAAACGGTGATCACGGGATCTGCTGTTGCCCTGTGTTTGCCTTGCTCTACAAAATTTGGAATGGGACAATAACCATAATCGATATTAATGGGATTACAATAGGTCTTTGGTTGTGCATTACTAGTTTGATGCCAAAGCAGAGCAAATAACAAGCAAGTCAATAAGCGCATATAATAATTTTGAAAGTTGATCTATTTTTAAAAATAAATTATTTTTTTAGAGGCAATAAGGCAGTTTTTTCTTTGGCTGACTTAATGATTTTATCTTTTGAATAATAAGCGGGAAAATATTGGTCATTTGCCCATAATGGAAATAGATTCTTATAAAATTCGCTTTTATAATCTCCAGATTGCCCTGGTGTATTAATCATTACTGCATCATCCCAATTTCCGGTATCTGCAATAAATCGAAAGCTAGCACCACTCAATTGATTATCTGCACCACCAGTAGATCCGGGTGTATGGCTATTTCCTCCTCTTGGAAGCGGACCCACATTTAATTGATCTTTCCATGCTTTATTCACCACACTGTTCAGTGGATGAGTGATGGTAGTATGTTTAAATTTTTCCTGACCATATTGCCAATTCTCTATGTTCGCTCCTAATTTTTTTTCTAACTCCTCCACTGCTTTTTCAAAACTGGATTTTAAAAAAGTATCTCTGCCTTTAATTGGATCTGCACCAAATTTCGCATCAGGATTTTTTAACCATCCTATTAATTTCGATAATTGAATATTGACTAATCCTTTGATATTTTCTGGAATAAACTGTTTAGCGGCTTCTTGCATCAATTGTCTTTCCCACATGGCATATATAGCTGCAGGAATACTTTGTTTATCTAGTATAAAATCCCAACCCTTCATTTGCGCTTTCGATTCTCTGCAATTATTTTTTTCGAATTCCAGTGGCAGCAATAGTGGAATTAAATTACGGGCAGGTATGGATAAATAATCAGTTTGTAAATGTTGCATTTTTTGAATGGTCATTTTATTATCCTTACCTAACACTTCATTGATCCTATCTCCCCTAAATGGATCGGCCCATGTATAACCAACCGCTTCCCAATGTGTATAATCAGCAGCAGTTACATTTTGATTTGCTGTGGCAAAGAATCCTTTGGATGGATTAAATAGATGGGGCCTTTCTTTGATGGGCAAATAACCTTGCCATTCATATCTTCCATCACCCGGAACGGGTACTAAACCACTGAAGTTTTTTCTGATAGGAATGATGCCAACCGTTTGCCATCCAATATTTCCAGCTGTATCTGCCCAGATCATATTCTCTCCGGGAATATGACTATAACTACAAGCATCTCTAAAACTATTCCAATTTTTAGCCTGATCAATTCTAAGTGAAGCCATATAAGGCGCGCCACCTGGTTCAAGCCAGGCACATTTTACTGCGTAAGCTTTATGATGGATGCTATCAATAAAAGTAACTGGTCCATGTACGGTATAATTTAAACTTACTGTTTCTGAAGCACTATTCTTTATTGTAATCTTTTCTTTGATCTGCTTCATCTTTACCCACTTTCCTTTATAGAAGTATTGAGATAAATCAGTTGGATTCAGATCATATACATACAAGTCTTCTCCATCAGTTTCATAAATCGTAAGGCCCCAGGCACCTACTTCGTTATGCCCAATTGAAACCCCTGGAATCTCTGGTTCTCCACCGCCGATAACATTCCAGCCAGGTGCAACTAAGTGTACCATATATCGTAAAGAAGGAGCAGCAATTTTTCGATGCGGATCGTTTGCTAACATGGCATGACCACTAGCAGTTCTTGATCCACTTACGATCCAGTTATTAGAACCTTCAATGCCATGTTCGAAACTTGGGTTATTAGTATTTGGAATTTGTTGGTTCAATAAATTCATCACAGCATCAGGATCTTCTTCGGCTTTACTGATATCGCTTGATTCAAAAACAATTTCTTTTCGATAAGAATTATATAGTTCCAGAATTTTATCTGAGAACAATTTTTGATTGATAGCAGTATCGATGTTTAAATTGGGATCTTTAGGATGAAACCACATCAGCTCTTTTACTTTGTCTGCCCCTACTTTTGAAACGGCCTTACCAATACTTAATTCTTCAGTAATATTTCCTAATAACCCTTGATGTCTTGATATAACTACTTCAGGTGTCCATTTACCCGGAAGTATTTTCAATAGTTTAAATTCAAATGGAAGCAATTGAGGATGCAACAGCACTTCATCGATATACCGATTAACTCCATCAGTATATGCATTGATGATGGCTTCACCCTGGGGATGATAATGGTTGAGTTCGGCTTTCAAATCACCTCTATATTTGAACAAACGGGTGCCGATATCTCTTTTAAGTTCTCTTGCTCCTAAAATTTCAGATACTGTACCAGTTGCCTGTCTGCGCCAGATTTCAAATTGAAAAAGCCGGTCTTTTGCAGCACAATAACCTTGAGCGAAAAATAAGTCATGCTGATTCTTTGCGTATATATGGTTCACTCCCCATTGATCCCTTAATACTTCTACGGAAGCATAAAGTCCTTTTACTGTGAGTGAATTTTTGATTTGTGCTTTTCCTGTAATAAGAGAAAAACTACTCAAAAAGGTTAATAGTAGAAATCTAGAGGGGATTCGCATATGGCAGATGTATCTAATGGTTTTGGAAGATAACGATTATCCAATAAATTTTCTTTTAACCTGAGAAAGCAGTAAATTTCTAATCAAATACTTGCCATATGACAACCAATCAAAAAACGGTTAGTCGCCGTTCATTCGTACAAAACAGTGTAAAAGCTGCCATAGGTTTTACTATTATCCCTCGCTTTGTAATGGGGAGAGGTTTTCTTGCTCCCAGTGATCGAATCAGTCTGGGTTATATTGGAACAGGTAAACAGGCAAAAAGCCTGATTAACAGTTTTAGCTCTATCACACAAGCAGTAGCGGGTTCGGATGTTGATACCCAAAAGCTTGCTGTTTTTCAAAAAATTGCAGAGAAGATGCACGCTGCAGCTGCTCAAAAAGGCGAATACAAAGGGTTTAAAGGGTATAGTGATTTTAGAGAGTTGTTGGAAAGAAAAGATATTGATGCAGTAGTGATTGCAACCCCAGATCATTGGCATGCAGTAATGACGGTAATGGCAGCCAATGCGGGTAAACATATCTATGTAGAAAAACCTATGGCACATTCCATTGAGGAAGGCAGGGCCATGGTAAATGCTGTACATAAAAATAAAGTGGTTTTACAAGTAGGTAGTATGCAACGTTCCTGGAAAAATTTCCGGCAGGCATGTGAACTAGTGCGCAATGGATATATCGGAAATATGAAAGAAGTGTTGGTGAATGTGGGCGATCCAGGTATCGCATATAATTTAACACCGATGTCAACGCCCGCCAACCTTGATTGGGAGGGATGGGTTGGTCCAGCTGTTTTTAATCCTTATCACACTGAATTATCACCTCCGGTTGAACAAGATATCTATCCTCATTGGAGGGCGTATAAAGATTACGGGGGAGGTGTGTTAAGCGATTGGGGTGCCCACATGTTTGACATAGCACAATGGGCTTTAGGAATGGATCAAACTGGTCCGGTTTCGTTTAACCCTCCAAAAGGTAACGAGTTGAAGGGATTGGAAATGATTTATGCTAATGGCGTTGTGATGAAGCATGCAGATTTTGGAAGAAACTTTGGGGTTAGATTTATTGGTGAGAAAGGCACTATCGATATTGCCAGAGAATATCTGGATAGTAATCCAAAAAACATTGCAACTGCCACTATCCAGCCGAATGAAATTAGATTATACAATAGTGATAATCATTATCAGAATTGGTTGGATGGAATTAAAACAGGAGTGCAACCAATCTGCGATGTAGAAACAGGGCATCGAACAAGCTCGGTATGTTGTTTAGCAAATATTGCTTATCAAACAAGAAGAAACTTAGAATGGGATCCCATCAAAGAACAATTCAAAAATGATGCGGAAGCTAATCTTTTGGTGAAGGCTAAGATTAGAGGTGCTTGGAAGTTGAAGTAATGAGAGCATTTTACCCACCCCGCTCTCGTTTCACTCGGCGCCCCTCCCAAGAGGGGATGTTCATAAATCCCCTCCTGGGAGGGGAAATGATTTTGCGTCAGCGAAATCATGGGGTGGGTAAAATCATTTAAGAAGAAAGTTGCTTTTATTTTTTTCTGAGGTTATAATTTTAAAGAGTGAACCCACCCCTGCTCTCGCTTAGCTCGGTGCCCCCTCCCAGGAGGGGATTAACTTTTTCATCCCCTCCTGGTAGGGGAAATGATTATGCGTTAGCAGAATCATGGGGTGGGTAAAAGCTTGAAATGAAACGCAAAACCCTCCCATATAATTCCAATAATAAAAGAAGAGCAATAGAACTTAGGAAATCAATGACATTTTCTGAAGTAATACTTTGGAATAGTCTTAAAAATTTTCAGATGATGGGGTATGATTTTGATAGACAAAGAGCCATCTTAAATTTTATAGTTGATTTTTATTCTAAGGATCTAAATCTAGTAATAGAAGTTGACGGGATAACTCATCAGGATGATATAGTATTTTTAAAAGATGAAATTAGAGATGATGATTTAAAAAAAATAGGGATTTCAATTTTAAGATTAAATGCTTTGGATATTGTAAAAAAGAAAAAATATGTTTTACAAATAATTGAAAACTGGATTTTTGAATTTGAAGATAAGTATGGTGTTAACCAAAAAGTTTTAAAGAGGAGATTGAAATAAGGAGGTCATGACTTGTCCTGAAATGGGTTTACACTAAAACCAGTGTAAAATGCATAAAACAACCATTTTAAAATCAAGTGGATCATTTAGTGATTTTGAAAAACATGAAATCATCAAGGATTATCTTTCAAGTGGTAAACCTAAGGATGAGATCTGG
>CANBQT010000030.1 GCA_947371755.1 Chitinophagaceae bacterium | reverse complement strand
TTTTACTTAAAATTTTCTTAATGAGTCCAATTTTACGCATTATAAAAAAAACGATATTAATTTATTAACAAGTTGTAATCAAATTTTTGTGAAATAGAAGGATGCGACTTTTAAATTTATTATTTTAAGTTATTGCTTTATACCTTTGCAAATAAGATTTTTTGGATATTTCAAAAATCAATAAAGTTCAGTATGTCTATAATTGGTTCGCAAGTATTAAAGATGGTAATAGTAGAGGATGATAAATTTATGCAATCAATTCTTTCTAAATACTTTAGCAGTCTATTCCAGTTACAGATCTTTTCTGATGGATTAGAGGCATTTGCTTATTTACAAAATGGAAATATTCCTGATTTAATTATCACAGATTTAAAAACGCCTAAATTAGGAGGCTTCGAATTCATTAAACAAATTAAAGCAAGTAATTTTTTTCAATCAATTCCTATCATGGTGCTTTCAGGGGAAGAAAGTTCAGAAATGATTGTAAAATGTTTAGATGCAGGAGCAGACGATTTTATAGTTAAGCCATTTAACCCCAAAGAATTAGAAGCAAGAATTAAAGTTGTTCTTAGAAGAACTGGTCACCTTATTTGATTTATTGATATTTTATGACAGATCTTTCTTATTCAGTTCCAAACAAATTATCTGTTGTTGCATTGATTAATTGTGACTTTGAGGTTACAAGCCTGCTTTCTCAGTGTTCTTTAAAAGGTGCCAAACTGATACCCTTTAATAATGGCATAGATCTTCTAAATCATTGGGATCAAAATGAATGGAATGTTATTGCTGTGATTAGCCAAAGTGAGGTAATGTCTCCTTCAGGAGTTTCTCTTTTAGAAATTCTTAAAAATAAAAAAAACTTTCATATTCCTTTCTTCATTATTTGTAAGCATTGGAATGATAAAATCATGAAAATCGCACTCCAGGCGGGCGTTGCAGAAATTTTTCAAAATCCTTTTAAGGTAGATAATTTCGAAATGCGTTTTAATTTTATCCTAGAAAATTGGGAGGAAATACATAGGTCAAGAGAGATCAATAAAGAAACAAATGAGATGTATAAAACCCCATTTGTTAAACGCTTTTTTGATATCATTGTTTCGGGCACTTCGTTAATCTTATTAGCACCTGTTTTTATAATTGTTGGTTTTTTAGTGCGACTTGAATCCAAAGGTCCGGTATTTTATTATTCATTTAGAGTGGGAAGGGGGTATCAAATTTTTAAGTTTTATAAGTTTCGCTCCATGTTTTTAGATTCAGATAAAAAGCTTAAAGAGCTCAAACATTTGAATCAATACACAAAAAGCAAGCGCAATCAAATGGAGGTTGAGGAAGACCTGGTATCAGATTTTATATGTGATGATTGTAAAGCGTTAGGTTTAGAATGCCAATTTCCTATTTATTCTGATACTGTTCAGATGTGTGAAAAGGAGTATATGGAACAGAAACTTCATAACCGAGATTCTACATTTATCAAGATAAAAGATGATCCACGGATGACTAGGGTGGGTAAATTCATCAGAAGATCAAGTTTGGATGAATTGCCTCAACTTTGGAATGTGTTGATAGGAGATATGAGTATTGTTGGGAATAGACCCCTGCCTTTATATGAGGCAGAAAAGTTGACCACAGATAAATATGCACTTCGATTTATGGCCCCTGCAGGTATCACTGGATTATGGCAGGTTGAAAAAAGGGGAACCAGTAAAATGCATGAAAATGAACGTTTATTGCTCGATAATATCTATGCCAAGAATAATAGTTTCGTGAATGATATCATTCTTATTTTAAGAACAATCCCAGCTTTATTTCAAAAAGAAAACGTTTAAGAAACCTTATCCCATTTACCTGTTTCAAAATTATATTGTTTCAGAATTTTTGCTGGATTCCCAACCACCACTGAATAAGGGGGGATGTCTTTGGTTACAATTGCGCCAGCCCCAATAACACTATGTTTTCCAATATGGACTCCTGCAGTTATCACAGCATTAGCTGCAATCCAGCAATCGTCTTCTACAATGATTGGTCTTGTAATAATTGCCTGGTCTTTAATTGGCAAGTGGGGGTTCGTATAATCATGGTTCAATGCACTTGCTACAATGTTCTGAGCAAAGATCACATTGTTTCCAATTGAAATAGGCCCAATAATAGTATTTCCCATTCCAATCAAAGTGTTATTTCCTATAATCACATCTCCAACGCCATTATTTACTGTACAATAATCTTCTATCGTTGAATCTGTTCCAATATTGAATTTATTGAATGGAAGTACATCAATCCTAGATTGCCAGCAAATAGATGCGCCCTTTCCCTTGAAGTGGAAAAAGGGATTTAATAGGAGTTTTACCCAAATTCTCGGCCTTGCTTTACCACTTGGAATTAACAACCAATGGATAAATTGTTTGATTTTAGGGCTGCTTTTGATCTTTGATTTGAGAGACATTTCCTTTATTTAAAGCCTTAAAGTTAATTTTTAATAGGGTTTAAAGCTATTATTTATATTAAAAAAAAGTTTTGAACGTTAATAGGGTATGATGTTGATAAAACGTCATATAGTTGTCGTTATTCATTATCTTTACATATTATTTTTAATTATTGATTAAAAATAAATTGTTCCCTTCTTTTAAGCCGAAGGAGTGGAGAGATTTAGAGTCATTCAATGTTACTTTTAAAAGATTATTCTATATGGTATTTGAAACAAGTAAAATGATATTTAATTTAAAACTAGGAAAATCAAAAAAAATCTTTTTGAGTCTGTTCTTTTTTCTGGGTATGAGCGTTGTAAATGGTCTTCGCGCCCAGGAGTCTATGATGCCCGAAGTTTCGAATACATATTTGGGCAAATTAATCGAGATAGCCAAGAGTAATTATGTTACTGTTAAAATCAATGAAAAGAAAATTGATTTGGCTAACATTAATATTCAAAAGTCAAATGTTTCATGGTTTGACATTTTTTCTGTTACCCTTAACTATAGTCCAACTGGTGGATCTACGAGTTTAAATCAGCCAACACTTTCTGGTTTTCAAATTGGATTGTATATCAATATTGGCAATTTATTGACAAAGCCTTATTTGATCAAAACTGCCAAAGAGGAATTAGAAATTGCAAAATTGGGTAAGCAGGATGCTTTGATTATTTTGGAAGGTGAGGTGAAGGCGAGATATATAAAATATGTTCAATCATCAGTTTTGTTGAGAGTTGAAAGTAAGATCTCTTTGGAAACTGAAAATATTGTAAAGGAAGCAAGATATAAATTTGAGAAAGGTGAAGTTACATTCGAAACTTTTACAAGGGCGTTGATTTTTGAAGCAGATTATCGGAAAAAAGTGATTGATGCAGAAGCTGCACTTTTAATTGCAAAAGCTAGCCTTGAAACTATTGTTGGTAAAAAACTATCAGAAATTAAATAATGGAAGCAGCAAAATTTTTAAAGCTTTTAGGTAAAAGAAAATGGTTGATCATTGGTGTGCCATTGGTAACATTAGTTTTGTCATTTTTTTTGGTTCGAAACCTGCCAGATAGTTATGATTCCCATTCCAGAATGTCAACTGGTTTAGTTGATCAAAGTCAGCAAGTAATCACTAAAGAAGGCTTTCAGGAAAATAAAATCAATATTGAATTTGGAAATCTTCTTGAAATGATGCGTCTTGAGAGAGTATCTGACCAGGTCTCTTACCGATTGATTATTCATGATCTCACTGATTCAGTTCCTTTTAGAAAAAAAAGTAACCTAGTTAAGCAGCTAAATTCTTCAGCTATAGCACATGCAATTGAAGTATATAGAAAACACTACGCGGATAAGACCCCTTTAAACCCTTACAACGAAGATGAAAAGGGTTTAATAAAGGTGATTAACAGTATGGGTTACACTTCTGAACAAATTAAAAAGAACTTACTCATTTATCGTCCTAATAATAGTGATTATATTGATGTAAATTATACTTCTGATAATCCTTATTTATCTGCTTATTTGGTAAATGCTACGACGGAAGAATTTATTTCCTATTACTCAGATTTCATTAAAAATAATAATGAAAAAAAGGTAAGCTTTTTGGATACATTATTAAGTAAAAAAGGGGCTCAATTAGCACGCTTAAAAGGTGAGTTGGAAGCATATAAGGTTAAGAATAGAATTTTGAACACGAATGAAGAAGCTTCAAATTTATTTAAACAATTAAGCAATTATCAAACAACTAAACAATCTGCCGAGAAAGACATTGCTTCTTATGAAGGTGCCTTAAAAAATATTGAGGATAAATTCAATCCAAAGGATCGTAAATATTTTGAAGCTTCTGTAGTTCCGATCAACCAGCAAATTTCTGCAACCAAGCAGTATTTGTTGAATATGTCTGATGAATATATCAAAAGTAATTATGATGAAAAGATCAAACGCAAAATTGATTCTGCAAAAAATGTAGCAAACTCTCAGATTCAACTTGCAAGTGATAAGTATATTTCAAATCCGAATAGTTCAAAAGAAAGTCTTGTTCAGCAAAAGGCTAAAATGGAACTGGATTTAGACCTTGCAAAATTCAGTTTGTCTACCCTTACAAATGAAATCGACCGACTTAATAAGCAATATGATGTACTGGTACCACATGAAGCTGCTATTCAAAATTATGAAAGCGCTATAGATATTGCTAGTAAGGAATATCTTGATGCACAAAACCGATTCAATCAATCAAGTTTAGAATCCAGCCTTGCAATTTCACTGAAACAAATAGAAGTGGGTTTGCCGGCACAAGCAACTGCATCCAAAAAAATGTTATTGGTGGCTGTTTCTGGAATCGTAAGTCTGATTTTAGTTCTAGTGGCCTTATTCATTGCTTTCTATTTTGATCAATCAATTTCTACTTCAAACGAACTTGCAAATATTTCAAATAAAGTTGTTTTAGGCTCTATTCCATTATTGGGAAATTCTTTGATTCAGTTGAAAGCCCTTTGGGGAGAGTCGTTTAAAGAAAATGTAAGTATGTTGTCGTTCAGAGAAATGTTACGCTCTTGCAGATTTGAAATTGAGAATGAAATGGGTAAATCCAAAATATTATTAATTAATAGTCTGTCTAGAGGTGAGGGAAAAACTTTTTTTTCCATGAGCTTGGCTTATGCTTTTTTAATGATAAAAAAACGAGTGTTGTTGATCGATGGAAATTTCTCAGATCCAAAAATTACAAAAGAAACGGAAACTGAATTTTTCATCGAGGACTTTTTATCAGGCAAAAAGCTATTAAATGCTGATAGACCAAATAATGAAATAGTTGTTTTAGGTAACAGAGGCGGAGATGCAAGTTTATTAGAGATCAGTAATTCTGAAAATATAGAAATCAAATTCAATCAATTGAAAGAGGATTTTGATATTATCATCATTGAATCTGAGGGACTAACATCTTTTAATAAATCTAAAGAATGGATTTTCTTTTCAGAAAAAGTACTTACTGTATTTGAATCTGGACGTAAATTATCAATTCAATCAAAGCAAAGTGTTGATTATTTAAAGGGGTTGAATGAGAAATTTATTGGCTGGATATTTAATAGAGATGAAAATGAATCGTTTACAAAAAAATAATGCTCGTTTTTCATCCATAATCAAGATTAGTAATGGACATTAAAAACTTGCTGATTCTATGGCAAATAGTTCAAATTTTAATCGGCTATAATCTAGTATTTCCCATTATTATCTATTTGATTTATTTGGTTATTCCCAGGGGAAATGAAAAAAATAAATCAACCGAAATCGCGGATTATGCCATTATTATTACTGCTTATCAACAAGTAAATACACTCGTGCCCGTAGTGGCCTCTTTGCAACGCTTGCGTTACTCAAAATATTTGATATACATTGTTGCAGACAATTGTGATATAAGTAGTTTAAATTTTGATGATGAAAGAGTGATTGTTTTCAGACCGGAAGAAATATTATCTAGTAACACCCGCTCTCATTTTTATGCCATCAACCGATTTAAACGTAATCATAACAGAATAACGATTATTGATAGCGATAACCTGGCTGAGCCAGATTATCTTGATGAATTAAATGTTTATTTTGATAATGGATTCAGTGCAGTTCAGGGTTTGCGTTGTGCTAAAAATTTGAACACTATTATCGCATGTTTAGATTCGGCAAGAGACATATATTATCATTATTACTCAGGTAAAATTCTATATGAAATTGGATCATCCGCTACCTTGGATGGTTCTGGAATGGCATTTACCACCTCTTTATACAAAGAGTGTTTAGGAAATTTGGATATCAAAGGAGCAGGATTCGATAAAATCTTACAAAAAGAAATTGTTGAAAGGGGTTATCGAATTGCTTTTGCTGAAAAAGCAATTGTTTATGATGAGAAAACTTCTCAGTCCGATCAGCTAGTTCAACAAAGAGCTCGTTGGATTAATACCTGGTTTCGTTATTTTAAATTTGGATTTACACTTCTATTCAAAGGGATCATCGGATTTAATTGGAATCAATTCTTATTTGGCTTAGTTCTCTTAAGACCTCCTTTATTTATATTCTTAATATTATCCATTTTTTGTATGGGTCTCGATATTTTTATTGAGCCTATGCATTCTTTAATTTGGTTATTTGGTTTTCTGCTTTTTATTGTTGGATTCTTTTGGTCGTTATACATGTCGAATGCTGATAAAAGAATTTATGCTTCATTAAGAGGTATTCCAAAATTCATGTTTATGCAGGTATTATCTTTATTGAAGATGCATAGTGCTAATGAGATTTCTGTGGCAACAACACATTTTTATGATAAAAAAATTGATGACATAAAGTAATCAAAATGCGTACAATACCTCAAATTGATTTGAAAGAAAATTCAGCCAAAATTGCTGAAGCTAGAATTAAAAAAATATCTAGAATATTTGCTATTGCGTTTATTTTGATTATTCAAATTGCTATCATTTACAAAATGTTATTATAAATATTGGAAAAATTCACACTAAATATTGACCCTTCAAAGAATCATCAAAAGAAATCGGTAAGTAGTTTTTTTAAAAGAAAATTATTATTCGAAAAAAGGTCCGGATGGGTGGTTTTTTGCTTTTTTCTACTAATTGCCTCTATTGTATCCTATGCTACAACTAAGTATGGTGCAATAGTTTCCTATATGGCAGTTTTATGTTTAGTAGGGCCTTTATTTATTTATTTTGTAGTTGCAAAGCCCGAGTTTGGCATATTAGCATATGTAACGTTGGCGTACACCCTGCATTTGTTGTCAAGATATTTTATTGTAAGTTTTCCATTAGGTACTATAATGGATGCTATGCTTGTATTATTTATTCTTGGAATTTTCATCCAGATGAAACAAAAAAAGGAGTGGCATTTATTTAACAATAATATCAGCATACTTATACTCATCTGGGTTTTATATAACTTGCTACAAGCTTTAAATCCCGCTGCAGAATCTAAACTAGCATGGCTATATACAGTTAGAACAGTGGCTCTTGTTACGTTGATGTTTTTTATTTTTCTTTTTAATATTCGTAATAAAAAATTTATTATCACCCTATTCAAATGGTGGATTTTCTTGGCTTTTATTGGCGCTTGCTTTGCAATGAAGCAAGAATATATAGGATTTGATGCTGTGGAACAAAAATGGCTGGATACTAATCCTCAATTGGCGGGGCTTCTTTTTATTGCAGGTCATTGGAGAAAGTTTTCAATATTTTCCGACCCCGTTACATTTGCTTATAATATGGCAACGGCCAGTATTTTATGTTTAGCTTTAATAACTGGTCCAGTAAAGGCATATAAAAAAGTGATATTAGGATTTCTGGCTTTTTTCTTTTTATACGTGATGCTTTTTTCTGGAACAAGAGGTGCTAACCCTTTAATTCCTGCAGCCTTAATTCTTTTTGCAATTTTAAGGTTTAATAAGAAGGTGATAATTTTTATTGGCGCAGCTTTATGTTTCATCATCGTATTAATTTTCCTACCGACTTCTAATCAGAATATTCTTCGTTTCCAGACGGCATTCCGACCGAATCAAGATGCTTCTTACCAAACTCGTGAAGAAAATCAGGCCAAAATCAAACCTTATGTTTATAGTCATCCCTTTGGTGGAGGACTAGGCGCTACCGGTGAGTGGGGTGCTAGATTTTCTCCCCATTCCTATTTAGGTACATTTCAACCAGATAGTGGATATGTAAGAACAACTGTTGAATTAGGTTGGGTAGGTCTTTTACTTTTTAGTTTTATGGTGTTTTCCATCCTGAAAACGGGAGTTAATAATTATTATAAAATAAAAGACCCTCAATTAAAAAGTTATTCTTTAGCTGCAGTATTGATTGTATTTATCTGGAATGTTGGAAATTTCCCTCAACAGGCAATAGTTCAATACCCTTCTAATGTTTTATTCTTTTTAGCAGTTGCGTTGATGGTTGCGATTTATAGAATTGATCAGCAACAAAACATCGCGATTGATGAATAGTGATAATCATATAAAGGGAAGAGATATTATCATTGTTGGCCAACAACCATGGGATACTTCGATAGGTAGCAATTGTAAAAATATCGCGCTTGAATGGAGTAAATTTAATCGTGTTTTATACGTTAATTCTCCCTTAGATAGAATTAGTAAGTATAGAAGCAAATCTGATCCTAAAATATCCAAGCGTATAGCAATAGTTAATAGAATTGAACCCGGACTAATTAAAATCAGTGAAAATTTATGGAATCTATTTCCAGATGAAATAATTGAGTCCATTAACTGGATACCTTCTCAATCTATTTTCGAATATTTTAATAAAAGAAATAATATCATTTTTGCAAAGTCGATTTTGAAGGCCATGCGGGAATTAGATTTTAAGAACTGTATCTTGTTTAATGATAACGATATGTTTCGTTCTTTTCATTTGAAATCTCTTTTAGAACCTGCAATTAGTATTTATTATTCCCGTGATTTTATGTTGGCTGTAGATTATTGGAAATCGCATGGTACTAAATTGGAACCAGAACTGATTGCTAACTCTGATATCTGTGTTGCAAACTCTTTGTATCTAGCCAATTATTGTAGAAAATACAATCAAAATTCTGTTTATGTAGGACAGGGTTGTGAATTAGAAATGTTTATACAATGTGAAACATTTGCAAAGCCTCTCGATATGATACCAATAAAGGCACCTATAATTGGCTATGTGGGTGCTTTACAAAGTATTCGATTAGACATCAACATTATTGAGCATATTGCTAAGGAAAGACCTGACTGGAGTATTGTTTTGGTAGGGCCCGAAGATGCAGAATTTTTATCTTCCGAGTTACATACGTTAAGCAATGTTTATTTTATGGGATCTAAAAATCCATCTTCATTACCTGCTTACATTAATTTTTTTGATGTTTGTATAAATCCACAAATCATTAATCAGGTTACAATCGGAAATTATCCGAGAAAGATAGATGAATACCTGGCAGTAGGAAAACCAGTTGTTGCAACAAAGACCGATGGTATGGTTATTTTTAAGGATCATTGTTATCTGGCTGAAACGAAAGAAGAATATGTTACTTTAATTGAGGAGGGGTTATTAAATGATAGCGTTGAACTCAAAATAAACAGACAAAAATTTGCGGCAACACATACCTGGGAAAATAGTGTTTTGGAAATAGATAAAGCTATTCAAAAGTGGGAATCAATTGAACATGATCAATAAAAATTGATGAAGATTAAGTCATTTCATAATATATTAATTTGAATTCTGTATTTCTCATATTAATCCACGCTAATTCTAATCAACTTAGAAGACTTATCAATAAGCTAGTAATTGGGAATTCTACCATTTTTCTTCATCTGGATCTTAAGGTGGATATTGTTCAGTTCGAGGAATACCGAACTTTCCCAAATATCATTTTTATTACGAAAAGAGTTAAGGTTAATTGGGGTGCTTATAGTATGGTACAGTGTATGGTGAATAGCTTTAAGGAAATGATCCCTCATTTTGAGCAACACCAATATGTGTCTGTTTTAAGTGGACAAGATTATCCATTAATGCCCCTTGAAGAAATGAATGTTTTTTTAAAACAGCATCAAGGGAAGGCCTTTATGGAATTTTATCCTGTTTATACAGAATGGGTTGAGGCAATTCCAAGACTTGAAAAGTTTCATCTGACAAACTTTTCTTTTCCAGGAAACTCCATGTTGGAATCTCTATTAAACCTGATGCTACCTAAAAGAATTCCTCCAAAGGAGTTGTCTTATGTGGGAAGATCACAATGGTTTACCATTACCATTGAACATATTGAATATATCGTAAACTTTTTAGAATCGAATTCACATATCAAACGTTTTTTTACATTAACCTGGGGTAGTGATGAAATTGTTTTTCAATCAATTCTTTTTAGTTCTCAGTACAAGGATCAAATGATCAATAATAACCTTAGATATATTGATTGGTCTGAAGGTAGTGCTAGCCCTAAAATTTTAACGCTGGAAGATGTTGAACAGATAAAGAATTCTGGAAAGTTCTTTGCAAGGAAATTCGATTCAACAATCGATTCGGAAATATTTGACTGGATTGACGATCATTTATTGACTAAAAAAATACCATGAAACTCGTTTCTATTATAACGGTAAATTTTAATTATAGTCATGTTACCGATGAATTCTTAGATGCATTTTATAAAACGAATGATTATCAAAATGTTGAAATCATAGTAGTTGATAATGCAAGTAGCGTTAACCCATTGCCTGATTGGCAAACCAAATTCCCAGAAGTTAAATTTTATCGTTCTGAAATCAACCTGGGGTTTGCTGGAGGAAATAATCTTGGAATATCTAAAGCAAATGGTGATCTTTTCTTTTTAGTTAATAACGATACTGAGTTTACTCCAGGCTTAATCAAAACATTGGTTCAGGACTTCGAGAATTTTCCTAAAACAGGTATGGTGTCTCCTAAAATCAGATACTTTCAGGAACCTCAGATTTTGCAGTACGCTGGCTATACAGAAATGAATTATTTTAATGCCAGAAATTATTGTGTTGGACAATTTGAAATAGACAAAGGACAATACGATAACTTGACCGGTCTTACAGGCTTTGGTCATGGGGCTGCAATGATGATTTCCAAAGAAGCTATTAAACAAGCAGGATTGATGTACGATAACTATTTTTTATACTACGAAGAAATGGATTGGGGTGCTAGAATCAAAAATGCAGGTTTCGACATCCGATTAAATATGCAGGCACTGATCTATCATAAAGAATCTGTTTCGGTAGGTCAAAAAAGTGCAATGAAAGAGTACTTTATGAATAGAAACAGAATTCTCTTTATCAGAAGAAATGGCAATCTATTTCAAAGAATCATATTTTATTTTCATTTTATATTATTGGTAACACCCCGAAATATTTTAAATTATATTATAGAAAAAAAGCCTCTATTTATATGGAACCTTTTTAAGGCTATATGGTGGAATCTTACGAATACAGTTGATAGCAAATTTTTAGGTTATAAAATAAAATAAGTAAATGCAAACGATATTCTGGGTTGCTCTTTTTATCATTTTTTATACCTATGTGGGGTATGGTATAGTGCTTTTTTTTATTGTGAAAATTGTACGCATTTTCAGAAAGGAACAAGCATTTGAAAGTAATTATGATCTTCCATCTGTTACAATTATAGTAGCAGCGTATAACGAAGCATATTGCATTGAAGAAAAAATAGCTAACACACTTGATTTGGAATATCCCGTTAACAAACTAAGCTATATTTTTATTACAGATGGATCAACTGACAATACTCCTGAAATTGTTTCTAAATATGCTGATATTCATTTAATGCATCAACCCGAAAGAACGGGGAAAATAGTTGCTGTTCATCGTGCAATGCAGGAAGTTACAACAGAAGTTGTTGTCTTTACTGATGCAAATACTTTATTGAATAAAAAAGCATTAATCAATATTTGCAGACATTTTCAAGATCCCTCTGTTGGAGCAGTAGCAGGTGAAAAAAGAGTTCAGATCGATGATAGTGGTGATGCAACCGCTGGAGAGGGATTTTACTGGAAATATGAGTCGAAATTAAAAGCTTGGGATTCTGAGTTGTACTCTGTTGTAGGTGCTGCAGGTGAATTGTTTAGTGTAAAGACCTCTCTATATATCCCTGTGCCTGTTGATACTTTATTAGACGACTTTATGATCTCCATGTTGATTGCACAAAAAGGATATCGAATTGTTTATGAACCGGACGCCTATGCTACCGAAAATGCCTCAGCGAACACAAAAGAGGAGTTGAAGAGGAAGGTTCGAATTGCAGCTGGAGGAATCCAATCATTCTTAAGACTGATGCCTTTATTGAATCCTTTAAAACACCCAATTCTTAGTTTCCAATATTTAAGTCATCGTATTCTTCGGTGGACTATTACGCCCTTCCTAATGATTTTCTGCTTTTTTTTGAATTGGTATATTGTGATCGTACTGAAAGCAGACGTGAAATATCTTGTAGTATTAGCTGGGCAGATTTTATTCTATGGCTTTGCCTTGTTAGGATGGATCATGCAATCGCAATCCATAAAAATTAAACTATTTTTTATTCCTTATTATTTCTGCATGATGAATTACGCGGTTTTTGCAGGAATTAAAAGATATCTATTCTCGAATCAATCTGTTTTATGGGAGAAGGCGAAAAGGAAATAAATGGTACCTGCTATTTCAATGGGAGTAGCAATGCATTTTTTCTGCCTCTTTATTTCTTTGGTGGCAATTGAAATGAAAAGCAATATTTGTTTCTATTGAATTTCGTAAGATCGGTATTCCTTTTTGTTTACCTAATAGCAGATTATAACTGCATGAAAATAGAATATCAGGTAATTTGACTGAAATAGAAGGAGAAAACTCTCTACTGGAATTGATGTCTATTCCCATTTGTATTTCAGTTACTTGATCTAAAAAATTTCTATGAATAGGAATTCCCAGGATGCTAGCACAAAAAAATTTTGCTGTATTATTCTGGATCCTAATGTCTGAAATTAGTTGAAAAGAGTAGTTATAGTTGTTGAGACGAAAACCAGTGTTGATTACCCATTCCCTTGGCGTTTTAGGGATTGTTGCAAATTGCTTCAATGTATTCTGATTAAAATGAAATAAAGCTGCTCCTAAGGTTAGGAATATTCGCTGATTCAATTCTGTATAAAGACTGATGCCGGTTGAAAAATCAATATAACTGCTACTTTTCGATAAAAGATCTTGTGGTACAGGAGAATTAGGATTAAAAGGAATAGGATTATAATTTCTAATAACGGGCAATGAATTAGGGTCGAATTGAGTTTTGAAGATCCCCGTCATAAAACCCATACTTAAGTAAGATATTTTCAAGTCACTTAATGATTTATGAAAATTTAGAACAGGAAGAAATTGGGCCCTTTTTAATTTTTTTTCACCAGCTTCATCATATCGGATGATTGCACCAATTGTAAAACCATTTTCTGATTCCTTTTCTTTGAACCTAGACTCAATTTGAATCTGTGAATATTTGTAAGGTATAAGTACCGTTTTAATTTGGTGGTGAAAGCAAATGCTAAGCTTTATATCATCTACCTGATGCCCTGCTAGTGCAGGATTCCTGCTGAGATTTGCAAATCTAGTTTGAGTAATCAGTGGCTCTTGCGAGACTCCAGCGATGCAAATAAAAATCAGTAATACAAGAATTGAAAAACTGGACGGATTTATTTTCATGATATTTCAAGTGCAACTTTTTTTTAGATGCCCTATAAAAATATCTATCAATAAAATTGATTGTATCTAAAACAATTTTACCTGTAATGGTCAGTTTTTTTTTGTCTAAAGGATTTTAGAAAGAATATCCTTTTTCATTTCTTTTACTTCAGCTTTTGTAAAACCATGTGCACGGATACTTCCTTCTCCCGTTGTTTCGATGATAATGGTAGAATACCCGATTAATGGGGTTTCGATATCAACAGATGATATTCTACTCATGGGTATTGTAGTTTCTTTGCCATTAAAAAATCCAGGCATTTTAAAAGTCACCGCTTGCTCATCAATCTGGATGTTACATGGAAACATTTTATTGCCCTCAGATAATCTAGACGCAGTATAGCTAATCATAATATACTTTTGAAATGTAAAGGTATCATTTATACTTAAAATCCATTTTAAACCTTTCAAGACGAATTAGTTATACATGCTAATTTGATAGTGATAATTCGGGAAAAATACCAAAAAACTGCTTGGAAATTGGGTGTTTTAGCGGTAATACTTTGGGAATACTACTACAAGATGGGGGGGGAGAACACTTGTACATTTGAGTAAACTTATTAACCTATGGATTTCTTTTCATTACCTGTGCAAACAGAGATAAACGGCAAAAGGATTAATGGTTGGTTACGGGGGAATTTTGTTTATTGGGAGTTTGAATCCTATTCAAGTTTCTTCGTCCAACATTTTCCGAACCATGTTTTTAGTAGTAGAACAACATTGAAGGATAGGTCTGAAAACCTGGATGATTTGGTGGAAGGCATACTTTCTGCCATTGACAAAAGTATTGAGCCCATCTTGCTTAATTAACAAATCAAAATTTTAAACCTTTTTAGCACAAATTCTTTTCATTTTTATTTTTTGATATGATTTGCACGTAAATTGGAGGAACAATTACTTGCTATGATCATCCAAAGAAGATTATTGCTGAAGCAACTACTGTTTGTTTCTGCTTCAGCTGCATTAGTTCCATCCTGTTTATTAGATAAAAATAAATCAGGAATACCCCTTAAGCATATCCACGTAAGCAAAGATCAAGAAACTACTTTTGCTAGTTTATTATCTACTATCATCCCAGAAACAGAAACACCAGGTGCTGCTAGTTTGCATGCAGACTTATTCGCATGGAAGATGATTGATGACTGCAGTACCAAAGAAGATCAGGACAAAATTTTAAAAGGCATCAATGACTTGAACTTATTTTCACAAGCTGAAATTGGTCAGTTTTTCAATAAGGCTACCAATGAACAACGTGAAAAGATTTTGACTAAGATTGAACAAATGAAAGATAAAAAAGAAAGCCTTTTTGAATTCTATCAAAAGTCCAAAGGGCTTGCACTGCATGCCTACACAAGTTCAGAATTTTTCTTGACCAAAGTTCAGGTGTATGAGCAAATACCTGGTCGTTTTCATGGTTGTGTAAAAGCTTAATTTTAAAACAATTATTAATTTTTTTTATGGGTGAGAATAATAATGGGTCTGCAAAAAATAGAAGTTTTGATGCAATCGTAATTGGCTCAGGGATGAGTGGTGGATGGGCTGCAAAGGAATTTACAGAGAAAGGCTGGAAGACACTTGTGTTGGAAAGAGGTAGAGATGTAACTCATTTAAAAGACTATCCAACAACCAATATGATGCCCTGGGAATTCGAACACCGCGGGCAATTGCCATTGGAAATAACAGAAGCGAATCCTATCATCAGCAAATGTTATGCATTTCGTGAAGACGCAGCTCATTTTTTTGTGAAGGACCATGAACACCCCTATATACAAGGCAAACCATTTGATTGGATCAGAGGCTATCAGGTAGGTGGAAAATCTTTGATGTGGGCTAGACAAACACAACGATGGAGCGACTTTGATTTCAGTGGACCTGCAAGGGATGGATTTGCAGTTGACTGGCCCATCCGATACAAAGACATGGCGCCCTGGTATAGTTATGTTGAAAAATTTGTAGGAATTTCTGGAAATAAGGATGGACTTACTAGTCTTCCCGATGGGGAGTTTTTACCTGCCCTGGAGCTTACCTGTGTAGACCATTATTTTAAAGAGGTACTTCAAAAAAATTATACTGGACGTCATTTGATTTATGGTAGATGTGCGCATTTAACCAAGCCAAATCCCATACACATAGAACAGGGTAGAGGACAATGCCAGAATAGAAACCTATGTCAAAGGGGATGTCCTTTTGGAGGGTATTTCAGTAGCAATTCTTCCACAATTCCTTGGGCGGCTAAGACTGGTAACTTAACATTACGACCATTTTCTGTGGTGCATTCAATTATTTATGACGAACAAAAAGGATTGGCAACAGGTGTTAGAGTAGTGGATGCTCAGACAAAAGAAATGGTAGAATATTATGCTAAAGTCATTTTTGTAAATGCTGGCGCCATTAATACCAACCTCCTTTTATTAAATTCTACATCGCACCGATTCCCGAATGGATTAGGAAATGATAGTGGACTTTTAGGAAAATTCATTGCTTTTCATAATTACCGTGCACGTATCAATGCTGAATATGAAGGCTTTATGGACTCTACTACAGACGGGCGGTCTCCAACAAGTGCTTATCTTCCTCGATTTAGAAATGTAGAGAAACAAGAAACAGATTTCTTAAGAGGATATGCAGCTGGATTTTCGTCAGGTCGCTATATCAAAAGAAATACAGATGGCTTTGGTAAAGAATTAAAAGAGCAATTAGCTAAAAAAGATCTGGGTCCATGGCATGTAGGCTCGCATATGATGGGTGAAACAATACCAAAGGAAAGTAACCACGTGAGTCTAGATGCTAACCTGAAAGATGCATGGGGAATGCCTCAATTGAATGTACAGGTTTCATATGATGACAATGATGAGAAAATGGTGAAGGATTTTATTGAGCAAATGACCGAAATGTATACCAAGGCAGGATTTAAAAATATAAGCACGTCCGACTCAAAAGCAGCACCAGGTTTAGATATTCACGAAATGGGAGGTGTGCGCATGGGTAAAGATCCGAAAACTTCCTTGTTAAATGAGTTTAATCAATTGCACCATTGTAAAAATGTCTATGTAACAGATGGGGCTTGTATGACTTCTACGTCTACTCAAAACCCATCTTTAACATATATGGCTATTACTGCAAGGGCAGTAGATCATGCAGTAAATGAAGCCAAAAAAGGCTCATAATAAGTTTGAGCGCTAATTTTTAGAAGCTTTAAGATGAATTTGTGTTTTTCTTATTAGATTGCGGACTGAAAGACAATTAAAATTTATCCAGTTTTATGACAATTGAGCAATTTAAGTTATTGACGTTAGAAGAAAAGTTATCAGAATTGAAGTATCATGGTGAATTGTTGGGTTCTTACGAACGTAATGGTGAACCTAATACACCGAAAATTCCTGGGGATATTTTTGCTTTATACGATTTTTGGGCATATTTAAGTGATGATGAACAAACTGTGATACCAACCAGAAGAAACCCATTGGTGGTAGAATAGTAGGTAATGTGAATATTGGAAGTAGAAATTGTTCTATCTAACATCTTTAAACTCGGTATTTACTTCTAATAATAAGGTATTAAAATGCCTCCGAGTTTTCGGAGGTATTTTTGTATCTACGATTTCCATTTGTTTAACAAATTGCATTTAGAGAAATAGTTAATTTAGCGATGATGAGAAAAATAATATTGAATGCTATAGCTTTATTTTTCCTGACTTTTATTGTAGGAAAAGCCCAGGCACAGGTCTATGATTCTGTATTGAATATTTATGAAGAACAATTCCCTACAGAAAAAGTGCATATTCATTTCGATAGAACCATTTACAATACTGGTGAAACTATATTTTATAAATTGTATGTATTATCCGGTTCAGAGTGGACTACATTAAGTAAAAATATTTATGTTAATTGGTATGATACAAGTGGTAATTATATCAAACAAACTGTTGCACCATTATTTCAATCTTCAGCTAAAGGAAGTTTTGATGTACCTGCTAATTATAAAGGCGACTATGTTCGAGTAAAAGCTTTCACACGTTGGATGTTGAATGATGATAGTGCGTTTCTTTATGAAAAGAATATTCCTATCAATACAGGTATTAATGCGAAATCAAAGACAAGTTCAACTCCCAAAACAAAAGTGGAGGTTTTTCCAGAGGGAGGCGTATTAGTGAATAGTCTAAATAGTAAACTTGCATTCAAAGCAACAAATGGATCAGGCTTACCTGTTTTGATTAAAGGGTTTTTAGTAAATGATAAAAACAAAATACTCGATACACTAAAAGTAGCACATGATGGAATGGGACTTATTCAGTTAAAGCCATTAGATGGTGAAAAATATCAACTTAACTGGACAGATGAAAATGGTCAAAAAGGAATAACACCCATTGTGCCTGCGAAAAATGAAGGGGTAATATTGAAGGTTAGCATGGATAATGAAAAAGCCTATGCGCAAGTTGAAAGAACTTTGGATGTACCTCAGAATTTTAAACAAATGAAACTGTTGGTTCATCAAAATCAACATTTGATTTATACGGTAGATTTTAAGGGTGAGGAGCGGCAGGTTCAAAGAGCTGGATTGCCTATAGATGACTTGCCAACTGGTGTTGTACAGTTTTCCTTATTTACGAAAGATTGGTTACCAATTGCAGAGAGAATTGTTTTAGTAAATAATAGATTACATGAATTCAATGCTAAGTTAACAGTGGGTCTGACTAACCTAAATAAAAGAGGGAAGAATGTAATTGAAGTACTTGTTTCTGATACTTCTGCATCAAATATGTCGATCTCTATTACTGATGCTTCAATCGTAATGCCCGAACAACAGACAATTTATTCTGATTTTTTATTAAGCAATGAAATTAGAGGAAAGGTATTTCAACCTGCATACTATTTTTCAAGTGATGCCGATAGTGTAGCAGCTCATCTGGATTTGGTAATGCTAACAAATGGTTGGCGAAAATTTGATTGGGATAAAGTTAAAGCTGGTACCCTTCCTATACTTAGGTTTCCACGAGAAACAGATTTTATGAAAATCTCTGGGAAGGTATTTGGAAGCTCTGCTACAAAGATTTCTAATGATTTAATGTTAAACTTAGTGATAGCAGGGAAAGATAGTAGTAAGAAATTTGCATTTATACCTGTTTTAAAGGATGGATCATTTGAAGATAAATCCATTTACTATTATGATACATCTAGGATTTTCTATGGCTTTAATGGCAATAATAAACTAACTGATATTACTCAGGTTCATTTTGAAAATGGATTATTGAAACAGGATTTTAAAAAGATAAACTTAGGCAATCTTGGAAATCAAAACAATTGGAGTGATAGTATGGCCCGTGCTAAGCTTAATTTTTATTTGTTAGAACAAGAAAAGTTGAGAAAGCAAATGGCTTCGGCCACATTGCAGGAAGTAATAGTTAAAACAAAAGCAAAATCTCCCTTACAGGTTTTGGATGAAAAATATGCATCAGGAATGTTTTCAGGTTTTGATGGTACCGCTTTTGATCTTACCAATGATCCAAGTGCAACAGGATCGGTAAATATTCTTCAATACCTTCAAGGTAAAGTAGCAGGCTTGCAAATTTCAGTAGCTGGCGCACAAGCTTCTGCTTCCTGGCGTGGTTCAAATACCGATTTCTTTTTAAATGAAATCAGCACACCACTTGATATGATCTTACAACTGCCAATTTCAGATATTGCATATGTAAAAGCAATTCGTCCTCCATTTTTTGGTTCCTTAGGTGGTGGAAGTGGAGGTGCTGTGGCGGTGTATACAAAGAAGGGTAAAAATAGTAGGGGTGGATCTGAAAATAGTAAGGGTATGGAAAATACGGTGTTAGGAGGGTATTCAGTTTTTAAAGAATTTTATAACCCCAACTATGAGAACCCAACTGGTAATTTTGATGCAGATACAAGAACTACACTTTATTGGAATCCTTATGTGCTAACCAATAAAAGAAGTCCAAGAGTTAGAATTGAGTTTTATAATAATGATTCAAGCAAAAAATTACAAATCGTTTTAGAAGGAATTAATTCAAATGGCAAATTAGCCAGAACCGTAAAATACATTGAGTAGTTTTTAACGGAACAACAAAAGGGGAAAATGAATTTCATTTTCCCCTTTTGTTATAATTAAAGTTTTGTAATTCTTAAATAATCGATCATCGCCTGATTGATCTCTCCATTCATATTGTCGTTATATTCCTGTAACCTAAGTTGTATCTTATGTTTTCCCTTTTTTAACTTGATTGATACACTATTACTAAATCCCCAATTACTCCATTCCTTCGTTCCTCTTTGTGGTAAAATGATAGTGCCTTTTTTTTCATTATTAATGAGCAGGGTTCTGATGGCACACTTATTTTCAGTATTAGTTGGGCCATTCCCATTAGCGTATCTAAAATCTATTGCATATAGTCCTTCTTCTTTGATATCAATATTGAATTCTAAATTACTATTTACTGTTTTGCTGGTTTCTACAAAGCCATTACCGCTAAATCCCTGATAGGTTAAATCTGATTTTGGATTAAACATTTCTGCATCATAGATTATAACCTGACTACTATTATAAAAAGCAAATGGCTCACTGGCAAATGAAGGAATTTGTTTTTTATCAATCGCGATTACTTGATATTCTCCGAATTGATTGGAGAGAATGGGATAGCTAGTTGAATTCGTATTTTCAATTTTACTTCCGTTAAATAATATTCTATAAGAAACAGCTCCTTCTATCGCCTTCCATGCAATTAGATTTTTCTCAATGGTTAAAGTAGGTGCGGCTACTGAAGTGTAATTAGACTTTTTCGTGATTGGTTTAATACTGAGCGGTTGATTACTTAGTTTTATATTGATTTGATGTTTTCCACTCAAATTGGAGGGCAATGTATGTTTCATTTGAATTGTGCCATCAACAGAAAAAGATTGAACAATGTTTCCTGTTCCTTCTAATTGGATATCCAAAACAGCGTTACGGTAAATAAAATTGGACAATTTTTTTGTGCCACTATACATGGATGGTACAAATGGTTCAATCGACATTGAATCTGCTTGAAAACTAATACCAAAGATTAATTTTTGTACTAAAGCAAGGTTGCCTGATAAACTCCAAAGCATGTTACTGCTATTGATCTGAGTGCCTGCATAATCACCATTGTCAGCTACAAAGTTTTCTTTATTGGTTAAAAAGAGTGCAGCAGGTCGGTAGATGCTTTTAATGGATTCCATCACTGCAATTTCACTGCCAGCTTTTGCAGCAGCTAATGCCCAATATGTTTGTACAAATGGCCAAACGGCATTATTATGGTAAGGCGGTATATTTGGGATTTGAGGGAATATGCAACTGATTCCAAATTCAGTTTGAGGAACAGAAGCTATGATACTTGCGGCCTTTTGTTTATCAGCTATGTCAAATAAAATACAAAGTGCTTCGCCTAGAGCCTCAGATCTGGGTGAGACAATCTTATTATTTCTTCCATATAAATACTGTGCGTAATACCCTTTTTCAGGTAACCATAACCATTTGTTGATGCCATTCTTTATTTTTTCTGCAATCAATTCATGCTTGACTGCAACATCAGTATGCTGCAATTTTTTTGCCATGAAACTTAAAACTTTATTGGCTTGATAATGAGCTGCATTAGTTCCTAAACATTCACTTTCAAAAATATCAGCAGGTTGCATCCATTTTGGATATGTTTGCTCCCTCCAATCTAGAAAAGATGATTCTCCCTTCACCATTCCGGTAATGGGATCATAGCAATTCTGTAAATCATCTTCGATGCTGTTCTTAACGATTTCATAAGCCATTTCAAGCCATTCATGGTCTCCAGTAGCAGTAAATACTTCCCAAGCTGCTACTGCCCAAATCATTCGATCTGTAGATGCTGGATAAGCTCCACCAGTGCCAGTATCCTGTATGATGCGTTTTTTCTTGTTAACCTTTTTCAGAAGGCTATTCTTGGCTACCTGAGGTTGAAGATGTGCCATTGATAAAATGATGGAATAGCTTATGTCTCTTGTCCAGACTCCTGCCCATTCTTTACCAGTTCTAAATGTACTATCGGGTTCAACTGCTTTGATCATTTCTTCCAACGACATATTATAAATTGCATTGGCTAAAACAAAATCACTTTTGAATTGAGGGAATGCACTGATGTTTTTTATTAATCTCCATTCATTTGCAATTTCTTTTTGATCTTTTTTTGCATTTAACAACAATTCAGTTTCAAAAATTCCGTCTCCATCTGAGTCTTTCATTAATAAAAAATCTTTGTAAATTAAATTGTCAAAGTCCCAGATCATTGGTAATGTGCCACCGGCAATATAAATCCCTTTAAAGTCTTGTTTATAAATTTTTGTGCCATTAAAACAAGTATAAAACCCCTTTTCCGCAAACTGTTTGATGATATCCCTTGCATCTAAACGGATCTTTAATTTTGTATTGGGCTGTAAATACGACTTGTTATTTTGAAGCTGTTTTAGTTGTTGCCCAAAAACAATAAGAGGAGTTGATGCATAACCATTTACAGCTGTAACTGTGAAGTGGTGGTCCTGACCAGATACCATTTCATTATCTCTTCCATTGATAGCAAATTTGAAACTGATATCTGAGGATTGATATAAATTAGCAGGGCTCTCATAATTGCTGTTAATCTGATAATCATCGATAGCAATTGCCTGGAATTTTCCCTGGATTACCTTGTCTTTTTCAATCTGATAACTGGCTTTATTTTTTTGTGAATGACCTTTTAATGTTCCGGTAATTAAAGCCATTATTGCCAAGTTTATTTTAATGATTGATTTAATCTGCATGCTAAAGTATCTTGAGAAAAATGAATAAAATATCATGAATGATGATACTTGTAAAATTAGCCAATTTTTGAAGGAGGGACATAAAAAAAGAGCACCTTTTGTGATGCTCTTTTAATAAGGTTTGATTGTTTATTTGGTAGGAGGAAAACTTGCTAAAATTTTAGTCACAGCATCTTTAATAGCTGTGTCTGGGTCTTTTGAAACTTTATCAATTTCTTTGTTGCCAATTCCCTGCCAAACCATTTTAGTTGTTTTGGCGTCTACCATTTCAATGGTTAATGAACCATCTTTATAACTATAAGTGGTGACAGATGTATTTCCCAAGCCACCATAATAACCATAAGGACGGTACAGACCACCGTAGCCATAATAATTAGTTATAGCAGAAACAGATTGTTTGTCTTTTAAGATAGTTATAGCATTGATGGTTAAGTCTCCATTAGATTCCACATATTTAAATCCCTTGGCACTTAAATCTGCTTTTATGGCGTTCACGATTCTCTCAGCATTTAATTGACTGACACTTCCAGTTGTTTTAACACTATATACGCTGAATGTCTTATAACTTGTGAAATTTGCATCTCTATCAAAATCAGTTGTTATTTTAAGTGTTGAGCTGCAAGAAATTGCAAAAACAGATAAGACAATAATAAGTAAGAATTGATTGATTTTTCTGTTTTTCATAATAAGGCTTATTTAGCTAAAGGTAGTTGATTTGACTCATTATTATATTATAATTGTATTTAATAACATTGATTTACAGAATGCTGCCAATAAACATCATTTAACTACAAGGAAAAAATAGCTAGTTATCTTTTTGCTTTTCGCACTTGTTTTTCAATTTCGCTACATTGTTCATTTCTTCTTAAAATATTCGTTTGATTCACTTTTCTTTTACTTTGATTGGGTGAATAATAGAAAAATAGCCATTATGGATGATGCTTTTTATATGAATAGTTTGAAACAACGCAGGCAAACATTACAATAAGTTCAAATCAAGCAGCAAAAAATAGAATCAGTAACTGTGCAGCAAGGATTCGTAAAATCATAGTGAGTGGATACACCGTGGCATATGAAGCGGATGGAATATCATTTCCAGCTACTTTTAAGGCAAATGCTAATGCTGGTGGGTCTGTGCAGGCACCTGCCAATAAACCAGATATTTCGAAGTAGGTTTTCTTTAAGAATTTCTTTGCAATCACTCCAACAATTAATAGGGGAATCATTGTGATACAAATTCCCATTAGTATCCAATGATAACCTGATCCATCGGTAAAGGCTGCAGAAAGATTTTGACCGCTGCTTAAACCAACACTGGCTAGGAATAAGGCAATTCCCAATTCCCTGATCATTAAATTCGCACTATTGGTGGTGTAATTATTCAGATATAGAAAATTGCCAAATCTACTTAAGAAAAGTGCTACAATCAAAGGCCCACCAGCCATGCCAATCTTAACTGCTACAGGCATACTAGGAATATTAAATGGAATACTGCCCAATATAATTCCTAAAACTATTCCTATAAAAATGGGACCTAAATCTGGAGATTCTAATCTTTTTAAAGAATTGCCAACTATATCTGTAAACTGATTTACACTTTCCTCAGTTCCTACCACAGTTATCGTATCTCCTAATTGGAGAAATATATTCCCATGTGCAACCATTTCAATGCCTGCCCTTTTTATACGAGAGATGGTTAGATTTTCGTGTTGTAATTCTAAAATATTCCCTAGCCTTTTATGAGTGATCTCTTTTCTTGTAACAACAATAAATCGAGAAATTAAATTGCTACTAGGAGCTAATCGAAGATTGATATCAGATTCGCTGCCCACTAATAGTTTTACTTTTTCCATTAATTTTTTGGGTGCTACAAATTGCATAATATCTCCTTCTTCCAGAACGAGATCTGGTGTTGGGGTTATTACTTCACCGCAATGTAACATGCGGGAAATAATTACTGGTTCCTGCAACATTTTAAAAATACTTCGAAGGGGTTGTCCAATTAATTGTTTGTTTTCTAATTTAATATGGATGGATAAGGGGCGATTTGATTGTATGAAATTTAATTTCCTATGGAATTCTTTTTCTTTTTCAAGATCGATCCTAAGAATCTTTCTTAAGATAATCAGAGATAGGATAATCCCAATTACTGCAAAAGGGTAAGCTACTGCATAAGCTAATGTTATAATGCCATTATCGGCACCTGTGATGTGCAGATCTTTAACGGCAGCTTGTGCAGCAGCTAATCCAGGCGTATTTGTAACTGCTCCGCTCATAACACCGGCAAGTACTGCAATATGCGTTCCTGAGGTATAGAAAAAAATAACCGTTATAATAACCCCCAGAATTACAACAGATGCTGCTAAAGCATTATTCCCTAGTGCGGTTTTTTTTAATGATGCAAAAAATCCAGGTCCTACTTGTAATCCAATAGCATAGACAAATATGATCAATCCAAATTCTTTGATAAAGTGTTCTACTTCTTTATTTATGCTGATTCCAAAATAAGAAAAAAGTAATCCGATAAAGAGAATCCAAGTGATCCCAAAGGAGATGCCAAATATTTTCAATTTTCCCATCGCAATCCCAATAGCAATTACAATTGCATAAATAATTGCAGATTGCGCAACAGATTGCTGAGTAAATAATGATACAAACCAATTCATAAACCAATTATTTAAATTCAAGATAAAAAAAGAACGAATACTATGATTCGTTCTTTTTTACATTAAATATGTTCCGGTTCAAGTTCCCAATGTTCTGGTGAACGCCATAAAGCACTTAATAATAATTCACGCATGAAATAGAACTCTTTTGGAAGTTTGTCGTATAATTTTGCAAATAATTCCTCGTGAGATAATAGTTCCTGT
This sequence comes from Chitinophagaceae bacterium, assembly GCA_947371755.1. GTDB lineage: Bacteria > Bacteroidota > Bacteroidia > Chitinophagales > Chitinophagaceae > Sediminibacterium. The sequence continues at coordinate 12,070 of CANBQT010000030.1, read as the reverse complement.
TTCCAGGGCTCTCTATCTACATTCATGATCTTTGCAAAGTCTTCTTTATTAAAATTGTCTATGCCCGTCCAATCAATATCCTCATATCTTGGCATCCATCCAATAGGAGATTCTGCTGCTCCTGCGCCACCATGCACTCTTTCAACAATCCATTTTAGCACCCGCATATTTTCTCCAAAACCTGGCCATAAAAATATACCATTTTCATCTTTTCTAAACCAGTTAACACTGAAAATCCTTGGTGCATTTGGAAGATCTCTTCCAAATTGTAACCAATGGTTTACATAATCGCCCATATGATAACCCATAAATGGAAGCATAGCAAAAGGATCGCGGCGAACTTTGCCAATTTCACCAAATGCAGCTGCAGTAGTTTCACTACCCATCGTTGCTGCGGTATATACTCCAAAGCTCCAATTAAAAGACTGATAAACTAATGGTACTGCAGTGCTTCGTCTTCCACCAAACACGAATGCTGCAATAGGCACGCCATTCGGATTATTCCATTCAGGATCAATACAAGGATTTTGATAAGCAGGAGCTGTAAAACGGCTATTTGCATGTGCAGCTGGTTTACCTGAAGTTGGGTCGTATGGTAAGCCATGCCAATCTGTTAATCCTTCTGGAATCTCTTTTGTCATTCCTTCCCACCAGACATCTCCCTCTTTTGTAATTGCCACATTAGTAAAAATAGTATTTGCTTTAATGCTCTCCATTGCATTTGGATTGGTATCGTAATTGGTGCCTGGTGCCACTCCAAAATATCCTGCCTCTGGATTGATTGCATTTAAATGACCATCTTCAGTTTTATGAATCCAAGCGATGTCGTCTCCAACAGTAGTTACCTTCCAATTATCAACTCCCTTTGCAGGAATCATCATAGAAAAATTTGTTTTTCCGCAAGCACTAGGAAATGCAGCTGCTATATAGGTTTTTTCCTTTGTCGGTGATTCTACACCTAGTATTAACATGTGTTCTGCAAGCCAACCTTCTTCTTTTCCCATTACGGAAGCAATTCTTAAGGCAAAACATTTTTTTCCCATCAATGCATTTCCACCATATCCACTTCCATAGGAAATAATCAGTCGCTCCTCTGGAAAATGTGAAATATATTTTGTGGTTGGATTATTTGGCCATTTAACATCGTGACCGGGTGTGGTTAGTGGACACCCTACAGTATGAATACATTTAACGTAAGCATTTCGCTTTAAGTAAGGGTAAATACTTTCGCCCATTCTTGTCATGATATACATGTTCACAACCACATATTCAGAATCAGTTAATTGAACCCCATATCTTGCATAGGGAGAACCAACAGGACCCATACAAAATGGAATAACATATAGGGTTCTGCCATGCATACTATCCTCCATTAATCCGTTAAGTATTTTTTTCATGGTATTGGGCTCCATCCAATTATTCGTTGGACCTGCATTTTCTTTTACCCTGCTACATATAAATGTTTTGTCTTCTACGCGAGCTACATCACTTGGGTCGGAGAAACATGCATAACTGTTAGGTCTTTTTGCTTGGTTAAGTTTTATAAATGTTCCTTTTTTTACCAATAACTCACATAATCCATCATACTCCTGCTTTGATCCATCACACCAATGAATACTTTTTGCGTCGCATTGGTCAGCTATTGCATTTACCCAATTCTTTAATTCTGGAATTACCCCAGGAACTTCGTTCAAATGAGGTTTAGCTTCTTGTATCATACGATTTATAATTTTTAATTTAAAATCTGTGGTAGACTATCACTTTACAAATTTTCGATTAAAAACTAAGTGTGAAAATGACGAATGTTAGGTTTGTAAGGAATACCTCCATTTATTTATAAACAAATGATATATTAATCTGAATATTGATGATGTTTTTATCACTTTTAATGGATTATTGATTATTTTAAATGGCTATTATATTTTAAACTAGCCTTTTATTTTTATGAAGTCATTTGTAGTTTTTTGTACATTTTTATTGAGTTTGATTTTTGTATCACAAGCTCAGTTAAGACTAGCCCAGCCATTCGGAAATCATATGGTATTACAAAGAAATAAAACTGTTCCTGTTTGGGGTTGGGCTTCTAAAAATGAGAAGATTAGCATTCAATTTAATCAACTAACTGTTCAAACACAAGCAGATGCAAACGGCAAGTGGTTCTTGAGCTTTCCTGCAATGAAAGAGGGAGGTCCTTATAACATGAACATTACCGGAAAGCAACAAAGCCTTCAATTGAATGATATCATGTTAGGGGAGGTTTGGTTATGTTCAGGTCAGTCGAATATGGATTTTGAAATGCGCGATGCTTTTCATTTCAATGCTGCCATTTCAAATGTAAAGCAAGCGGATATTCGCCAATTTTCTGTTCCATATGAAGTAAGTCTTCAACCCAGGGATTCCATTTCAGGTGGTGCATGGGTTTTGTCCAATCCGGAAACTCTTTCAAACTTTACTGCGGTAGGATATTCTTTTGCAAAAGAAATAGCTAGTCGGTTAAATGTTACTGTAGGATTGATAAAAACAGCTTGGGGGGGATCACAAATAGAGGGTTGGATAAGTAAGTCTGCTATGTTAGAATCGGAGGTGCTGAAAGAATATGCCCAAAAATTTCCTGAAACCTGGGAGGAGGCAGATGCACAATTATTAAAAAATTTGCAGGATAAACTTTCTGCAAAGAATCATCAACTTCCATCAACTGATTTGAAAGATCTCTTACAAAATGATTCTACAGTTTTTAATCAATGGCTTCCTTATGCACCTCCGAGTCAGTGGGACTGGCAGGGCATTTGGGCATTTCGGGGAGCCGGGTATATGGAAAGAACGATAACCATTAATGCCAATGAAGTTGGTAAGGCATCCACATTAAGTTTGGGTGAAAATGATGGTGTGTTTCAGTTGTATATTAATGGAAAGCTAATAAAAGAAGGTTATGGGAAAAATTCTAGGATTTTTAATCTTCCTTTAAATACCTGGAAGGAAGGCAGAAATATACTTTTAATACATCAGGAGAAACAGGTAGATCCCGCCTGGTTTGGAAATGGCTTTATTGGAGAACCCAATACTCTGTTTCTCAAATTTGACGGACTTCCCCAAACCTTAGCTGGTAATGGATGGCGTATGATGCCTGATTTTAAATTACCCTGGAATTATGTGCATGCACAAAACAATGCAGGAGCTATTATTTATAATGCCATGATACATCCCATCATACCCTTTGCTATTCAAGGTATTTTATGGTATCAGGGAGAATCGAATGCGGAGCGTGCTTATCAGTATCGCAAAAGTTTCCCTTTGCTGATTGAAAGTTGGCGAAAGGCATGGAAAGAGGAATTACCTTTTTATTTTGTTCAATTGTCAAGTTTTGGCAAATTCCAAAATAGCAATCAGGGGAGTGCCTGGGCAGAATTACGAGAAGCACAAAATATGTCGCTTACCCTGCCTAAAACAGGGATGGCAGTAACTACAGATATTGGAAATCCAGATAATGTTCATCCAAGAAATAAGGAAGATGTAGGAAAAAGGCTTGCAGCTAATGCTTTGGCTAATACCTATCATTTGCCTTTAGAGGTTTATTGTGGACCAACTTATCATTCTGTGGCATTTAAAAACGGGGAAGCAATCATTGAATTTAAAAATCTAGGAAAGGGCTGGCAAATTAAGGACCAATATGGATATATTAAAGGTTTTGAAATAGCGGGTGCTAACCACATTTTCTATTATGCACAAGCAAGTATTGAAGGAAATAAAATTATTGTAAAGAGTGATAAAGTGTTGGATCCACTGGCTGTACGATATGGTTGGACAGATTCACCTATCGATGCAAATCTTTATAATCTGGAGGGTTTCCCGGCTTCTCCTTTTAGAACAGACCAATGGAAAGGAATTACTGAAGAAAGCAAATTCAGATGATTTAGGGGTTAACTAAAATAAAAAGTACTGGAAGATTATGACTTTTATCATGTTACTCAGTAACAAACATCACAGTTGAATACGGATAAAGGAAGGAGATTTGTTCTAAGTTAGGAAGTAGTTTTTTGTAAAAACAAAATTAATACCTTAAATACAGAACATGTTTTCACACCACGAACATTTGAATGAACCAGTAACTGAGGGGGAGAGTTATAGAGACCGGATCAATACCGTTGACGAAAATGGTAAGCGAAAATGGGTTTTTGCTTACAAACCACCAAATGGGAAATTCTATAATATAAGAACCTGGCTCAGTGTTTTATATTTTATATTATTTTTTGGAATGCCATTTGTATATGTGAATGATCGTCCTTTCTTCCTTCTGAATATACCTCAGGCAAAGTTTATTTTCTTCGGTAAAGTGTTTTGGCCTCAAGATTTTTTTATTCTAGGATTAACGATGGTAACCTTTGTATTATTCATCGTTTTATTTACGGCTGCTTTTGGACGGCTTTTTTGTGGTTGGGCTTGTCCCCAAACCAATTTTATGGAAATGATGTTTCGGAAAGTTGAATTTTTTATTTTAGGAGATGCCCCGGCTCAACGACAATTGAAAGATGCTCCATGGACTGGAAAAAAAATCTTTAAAGTTGGTTTAAAGCAATTAGCATTCTACTTTCTGTCATTCCTAATTGCCAATACATTTTTGGCATATATTATTGGGGTTAAAGAATTAGAGAAGATCATTACAGAGCCTGTGATAGCACACATAGGTGGATTAACTTCTATCTTGATTTTTAGTGCTGTATTTTTTGCGGTTTATAGTTTCTTCCGAGAACAGGCTTGTATTGTTGTTTGCCCTTATGGACGATTACAAAGTGTTTTACTAGATAAAAATTCAATGATCGTAGCATATGATTATAAAAGAGGTGAGCCAAGAGGACCTATCAAAAAAGGTGAAGAGATTTCAATGAAAGGAGATTGTATTGATTGCCATCAATGCGTAAAAGTATGTCCAACGGGTATTGATATACGTAATGGACTTCAAATGGAATGTGTGGGTTGTACGGCATGTATTGACGCTTGTGATAATATTATGGATCGGATCAATAAACCCAAAGGTTTAATTCGATATGCTTCTGAAAATAGTATTGCAAATGGCGAACCATTGCATTTTACCACAAGAATGAAGTTATATACCGTATTGCTTGCAATTGTGCTTAGTGTTTTATCTGTATTACTAATGACAAGGAAAGATATAGATCCTACAGTAATGCGAACACCAGGGCAATTGTATCAAGAACGAGGTGCTGATAGCCTTTCTAATTTATATAACGTTAAAGTGGCAAATAAAACAATGAAAATGATTCCTATGACCATTAAACTGGAAGGTGGTAATGGTAGAATTGAATCAATTGGCAAAGACTATGTTGAAGTTGCAAAAGAAGGACAAGGCTCAGGTGAATTTTTTGTGATATTGCCGCGTTCTGCTGTGCATGAAAGAAAAACAACGATTACTCTAAGCTTTTGGCAAGGAAACCAGAAAATAAGTGAAAGCAAAACTAATTTTTTGGGACCTATTAAAGTACCTAATTAATTTCCAAAATATTTGATTTTGTAGGGGCTGCATTTGTAGCCCCTTTTTTATGAACTAGTAACACTTTTCGATTATATATTTCAAGCTATTTTTTCAATATTTGATTTTTTAATTTTCACTTTCAATTATATTTACTGTAAACGAAGCCGTAATGAAACAAAGAAAAATTACCCTCACGGAATCTGAAATTCCTACACATTGGTACAATATTATGGCAGACATGCCCAATAAGCCTTTGCCTCCATTGCATCCTGCTACACAACAACCAATTGGGCCGGAAGCATTGGCACCATTGTTTCCTATGGAATTGATCAAGCAAGAGGTGAGTACTGATCAATGGGTAGAAATACCTGATGAAGTGAGAAACTTATATTCTATATGGCGACCAACTCCTATGTTTCGGGCGTATGAATTAGAAAAAGCAATAGGAACAAAATCAAAAATATATTATAAGTACGAAGGAGTAAGTCCTGCTGGTTCACATAAACCCAATACAGCAATACCTCAGGCTTACTATAATGCCAAAGAAGGGGTTAAAAAAATATCTACTGAAACTGGAGCTGGTCAGTGGGGTAGCTCTTTAAGTTTTGCATGTAATTTATTTGGAATTGAGTGTGAGGTGTTCATGGTAAAAGTGAGTTATGAAGGGAAACCTTATCGAAAAGTAATGATGAATACATGGGGAGCAAAAGTTCATGCTTCGCCTTCTCAATTAACACAAGCGGGTCGTTCTATTTTGGAAAAAGATCCTAATTCTCCCGGAAGTTTGGGAATTGCTATTTCTGAAGCTGTTGAAGTAGCAGCTACGAATGAGGATACCAAATATGCTTTAGGCAGTGTTTTGAACCATGTTTTGATGCATCAAACAATCATAGGTCTTGAAGCAAAAAAACAATTAGAAAAAGCAGGTGATTATCCTGATATTATTGTTGCTCCTTTTGGTGGTGGGTCAAATTTTGCAGGTATCAGTTTTCCTTTTTTGCAAGACAATCTTTTGCATGGCAAGAAAGTTCGTGCCATTGCAGTGGAGCCTACTTCTTGCCCGAAATTGACAAGAGGTGTATTTCGTTATGATTTTGGTGATACGGTTGGGATGACCCCATTATTGCCGATGTACACCTTAGGACATAATTTCATTCCTTCGCCAATCCATGCAGGAGGATTGCGTTATCATGGTGCAGGAGCAATTATCAGTCAATTACTTAGAGATGGTTTAATTGAAGCAACTTCTATTAATCAAATTGAATGTTTTGAAGCTGGGGTATTGTTTTCGAGAACAGAAGGGATCATACCAGCACCAGAAGCTAATCATGGTATTGCTGAAGCGATACGTCAAGCAAAAATTGCAGACGAAGAGGGGGTATCAAAAACTATTTTGTTCAACTTATGTGGCCATGGCAATTTTGATCTGGCCTCCTACGAACAATTCCTAGCTGGGAATTTGGTAGATTTTGAAGTGAGTCAGGCGGATATTGAAAAATCAATTGCTGAATTAACTACTCCAACGATTTAAAATCTTTGACTGATTGATAAAAGGCAAATCTTTGGGTTTGCCTTTTTTAATTGTAAATTGAAAGAGTTTATTACTGTTAAAAAAAATATATGAGTGAGATTAGAGGTAAAAAAGCTTTGATAACCGGTGGTGCATCAGGTATTGGTAAATTGATGGGCCGAGAACTTTTGCAGAAGGGGTTGGGAACGCTAGTAATTTGGGATCTGAATGAATCGTTATTACAAACAACAGTTTCTGAATTTAAAGCAGAAGGATTTCAGGTATTTTCTTATACCATTAATGTGATGAATACGGAATCAGTTATTCGAACTGCGAATCAAGTAAAAGAAGAAATAGGAGTAATCGATATTCTGATTAATAATGCTGGTATTATTGTTGGAAAATTTTTTCTAGATCATACTCATGAAGATATTGATCGAACTATGGGGGTGAATAGTTCTGCGCTGATGCATATCACATCTGAATTTCTGCCTGATATGGTTAAATTAAATCAGGGACATATAGTAAATATTGCCTCTGCTGCAGGATTAGTGAGTAATCCGAAAATGAGTGTGTATGTTGCTAGTAAGTTTTCAGTAGTTGGTTGGAGCGATTCTTTACTACTTGAAATGCGAAATGCTAATACTAATGTTCAGGTAACTACAGTCACTCCCTTTTACATCAGTACTGGTATGTTTGATGGTGTTACTAGTAAGATAGTTCCCATTGTAAAGCCAGCAGTTGCCGTTAAGAAAATCATACGAGGCTTGGAAAACAATAGTCGATTTGTAAGAATGCCGGGGATTGTTTATTGGGTTCCATTATTCAAAGGAATTTTACCAGCATTTCTGTTTGATATTATTGTAGGAGAGTGGTTTGGGATGTATCGTTCTATGGATGATTTTAAAGGTAGAAATTAATGACTGGTATTATTTTGGTTTTGGTTACTCATACTTTTGGAACTTATGTATGATAATTTCAACAGGGGAGTTGTCTGAAGGAGCTAGCCCACGAAAAAGCCATAAATTAAGATGCACAGGCTCAGCAGTTTGCGGTATAAAAAGTGTAGGATTTTTTGGACTAAAAGTTTGACTAGAAACTACGGAATCCTTATTTGGCTCCCAACCTCTGAAACTTTGAAATACAACCGAAGTTGAAGACCAAATAAATCTTTGTAAAGTTTTAGTATTTGAAAGTGATATTTTAAATGGAAAGGTTTGATTAGTAAAGCCATTTAATAATGTGGCTGGCCAAACAGTAAAATTGCCAGCTTTTTTAGATTCTAATCCCCACTTTGCATATTCAATATCAATTTCATTTGTGGCATCAGGTACTTTTGGGGATGCGGGATAATTAAATAAACCTAGTACTATATTCTTATCTAATTTATCTATAGGTCCATCAATTAACCATTCATAGGTGCCAAAACCTAAAGAATCTGTTGTCCATATTTCTGCACAATCCCATTTTTGAGTTCCCTGATTGAAAGTGATTTTTAAATGCAGCCGACCGATTGAATCTACAAAAGCATTATTTGCACTCCAACAATTGGGTCCCGGTGATGCATCCCCTGATTTGATATACCAAGTATAGTTTGAAAACGAAAGAGTTAATTTGCTACTATCCTTTTTTGATTCATTAACTGAACTGATATTTATTTTTTCTGCATCAATCATTGATACTTTATTAGTAAAATTGATTTGAGGTTCAATAAGAAAAAGAATCAGAGGATAAGTGACAAATGAAAAAAAATACTTCATATGGAAAGATAACACTTACATAAAAAAAAGCTTAAAATATGTCAGTATTTAATTAATTATTGTTTATTGAATTAATTAACAATAATTTTAATAGATACCCATTGTAACACCCCTAAACAATCATTCAAATGAGAAAATCTTTTACTCATGTATTGGTATTTATAAGTTGCTCGATACTTTTTTTAGTTAGTTGCACCAAAAATGCTGGTACCGAAACTACTGCCAATTCATCCAATATTCCCAATAGCGTTTTACGCAATTATGGTTTACAATCGATGACTCCCGACCAATGGTCTACTGTACCTACTTTTAATTCATCATTGGTAACCAGCAGATATAAACCATCAGGCTTGTCATTTACTGGAACTTTGCCGGGCAATTATTTGCTTGCAACACCTGATGTAAGAGATCAGGGACAAATTGGTTCTTGTACAGGTTTTTGCGGTGCTGAAACTGCAGAGATACTTAATTATTATAAAGCAAACCCATCAACTTCCTCCCCATCTATAACTCTTACAACAGGAATTTCAACTGCCTTAACTAATCAGATAAGTTCACCCACCACATTATTTGGAACAAGTGGTGCATTAAGCCCAATGTTTATTTATTATGTAGAGCGGGTTGTAATACAGAAGCAAGCAATCAGTGCAGATCTGGGAGCTAATATGGTGAATATTGGTCAAGCACTGCAGGGTACAACTTCAAATACTTCTACAACCCCCTTAACTTATAGTGGAAAAACATTTAAAGGGGTTTCTACAGAAGATTTGTATGCGTATCCTTCTACGCTTAATGCAAGTGGATATAATGTGGCAACTGCTACTTCCACCAGCTATTTAACGGCTCCATCTACTGCAGCCATTTCAAGTGCTTTGAATTTCACCGTTGCAACTCAGTCAGGCACTACTAATTCTGCAGGAATCACTTCTCATGGTTATTATCTGATCAATTCTACAGGTACGAATTTGGTGAACGATGTTAAAACAGCTTTGGCAAATAACAAACCTGTAATGATGGGTTTTAATGTATATGACAATACAAAAACTTATAAATATTTTGAAGGGTTAAATACAACTTCTTATACCTATAATCCTTTAACCACTTCAGGTGCATTAGTTGCTGGGGTAAAGTTGTTAGGTGGGCATGCTGTACCAATTGTAGGATATATCAATGATGCAACACAGCCAGGTGGTGGAGTTTTTGTGGTTGAGAATTCCTGGGGCAAGCCTTGGGGCGATCAAGGATTCTTCTATTTACCTTATTCTGTAATTCAAAGTACGAAGGTAGTTCCAGCAGGAAGTTTATATGTAGCAATATTGTAATTTTAAAAAAAATATTTTTTAAAGCCTAATTGATTTAAATTCAATTAGGCTTTTTGATACCTCTAATAGACAGAATTAGCATTCTAGAAAAATAAAAGATGGAAACATTGTTACCTAAAACAGCAAAGCTGAATAATAATATACAAATGCCATTCATAGGATTAGGTGTTTATGATATGTATCAGGATCAGGCTGAAAGAGCTGTAGAATCAGCACTTGAGATTGGATATAGACTTATTGATACAGCAAGTATGTATCAAAATGAAAAAGAGATTGGGAATGCTTTAAGGCGTTCCAGCGTCAAAAGAGAGGAAATTTTTATCACTACAAAATTAAATAATACGGATCATGGTTTTGATCAAGCTTTAAAAGCGTTTGATTTGAGTTTGCAAAAATTACAATTAGATTATATTGATCTGTATTTGATTCACTGGCCAATTAAATCTGGAAGGAAGGAATCATGGAGGGCGATAGAGAAATTGTATGCAGAAAAAAGAGTTAGAGCCATTGGTGTAGCTAATTATACAGTCCCATTTTTACAGGAATTAAAAACTTATGCTTCGATTATTCCAGCGGTTAATCAAATCGAGTTTACGCCATGGCTTTATCAAAAAGACGTATTAGATCTATGTAAAGAACAGGGAACTCAACTACAATCTTATTCACCCCTTACCAGAGGAATTAAATTTAATGACCCGAGACTAATCGAACTTTGTAACAAATATCAGAGATCACCAGCGCAAATTATACTCAATTGGAATATTCAATTAGGCGTATCTTCTATTCCGAAATCTGTAAAAGTGGAACGTCTGCAAGAAAATTTTGACGCCACAAATTTCGATTTGGAATCAGATGATGTCTTATTGATGAATTCCTTTTCTGAGGGATTTAGAATTTGCGATGATCCCATTCAATTTTTATAATTTTTTAAAATTAACTATGAAAAAATTTGCCTTCATTTTAGTAATCACATTTTTAGGATTCACACAATTACGAGCACAATCAACTCAAAAGGAATTAAAACATATTGTTTTGTTCACTTTCAAATCAAGTTCAAGTGCTACTTCAATTGATTCGGTAGTAAAAGCATTTAATCACTTATACGGAACAGTTCCTCAGGTAAAAAAAATGGAGTGGGGATTGAACATGAGTCCAGAACACCTTGATCAGGGATTTACTCATTGCTTTGCTTTAACCTTTAATTCTGAAAAAGATTTGGCTGATTACCAACAACATCCAGCCCATAAAGCTTTTCAAACAATTTTAAAACCACATATGGATAAGGTTTTTGTAGTTGATTATTTTGTAGCATCAGGTAAATAATATGATCCTATAATATCATTGAAAACTGAATCAGCAATGAAGCGCTTTCTAAATTGTAAAGTATAATTTAAATGATAATGATAATGGCTATGAATAATTCTTTGGTTTTAAAACTAACTTTCTTTTTCTTTTTATGTAGCTCAATCCTGGGATGCGTAACCAGTAAAAATCAAACTGCAGAAATAAAAGCATTAATAGAAAAAGAATGTGCTACCTACAGGAATGGAGATGCACTAGCTCATGCTAATTGCTGGCATATCCAACCATATAGTAGGGTTCTTGTTTCAACTAAAGAAGGTGTTACGATTGATGTGCCCCCTTCAAGTATGATACAAACAGACCCAAAATCCTTGGGTAACGGCACCTATTCAATCAGCAATTTGAAAATAAGTATTAAAGGAAAGTCTGCCTGGGTTAGTCATGATGAAGTGTCAACTCCTAAAGATGGAATTGCATCCTATTCTTATGAAATGAAGATGCTTGAAAAGATAGATCATGAATGGAAAATTGTTGGGCTTTCAGTTCATGTATACAAATGAACCTGAAAAAGCCTATGAAATAAGGAGTTTTTAAATATTGTTTTTTGGAAAAAGCCACTCAATGAAGTGGCTTTTTCCATGTTAGATATGTCTATCTATAGCAATTTTAAAGTCTATATTTTATCAAT
>CANBQT010000029.1 GCA_947371755.1 Chitinophagaceae bacterium | reverse complement strand
ATAAAATAAAATCAGGTCTTTATTTTCAGGCAAACAGTAGAACCAGTTTTGCTCCGCATTTAATTGTCTACAATTTGCTCCATCCAATTCAAATAAACTGATCACACGTTTGGTTAATTCATTCGAAACTTCGGTAAGCGACATAAAGTTTCCAGACCCTGTTGGATAATCAATCGTTAATGATTCATCGTAAAATTCTCCGAATTTCTTAATACTCTGAATGATCAAATAGTTGATGGGCATCCAAACAGGACCGCGCCAGTTACTATTCCCGCCAAAGAAATCAGAAGTACTATCTCCTGGATCATACTTGATAGAATAATCTGTACCCTCAATATTTACACTATACGGATTGGCTTCGTGATATTTTGATAATGCCCTGATACCGCCGGGAGATAAAAATTCAGTTTCGTTCAATAGCCTTTGCAATAAGGCAATCAAACGATCTTTAGGAATCAGAGAGATCAGGATCTTATCTTCTTCTGCCTTTTCTTCATTAGGCCAGAATTTTTTGTTTTTTAACCGGTATTGTTCAAACCAGGTGATACGTTTTGTAAAATCCTGCAGCTTTTCAAATACCTTTTTATTGATTATAGATACTGCAAACAAAGAAGTTAACCCAACAATAGATTGGATCCGTAATTGAATGGGTTTATTCCCAGGCAAACCTAGTGTATCATAATAAAACTTGTCTTCATCATTCCACATTCCCATTTCATTCAAGGCTTCTGCAATCAGTACAAAATGTTCAAAGAATTTGGTTGCCGAATCTTCGAATGATTCATCCTGCATAGATATCTCAATGGCCATATCCATCAAATTCAATGCATACATTCCCATCCAACTTGTGCCGTCTGCTTGTTCTAATTGTGCCTGACTATGTAATTGGATACTTCGATTGAACACACCAATATTATCTAACCCGAGGAAGCCTCCTTCGAAAATATTATTACCGTTCTTATCCTTACGATTGATCCACCAAGTAAAATTGATGATCAACTTTTGAAAGATTTTTTTAAGAAATACTATGTCTCCCTTTCCTGTTTGTTTCTTCTCTATATTATATACTTGCAATGCTGCCCACGCCTGAACTGGAGGGTTTACATCACTGAAATTCCATTCATAAGCGGGGAGCTGGCCATCTGGTTTCATGTACCATTCCCGCATCACCAAACTCAATTGATGTTTGGCAAATGTGGGATCGATCATAGCCATCGGCACACAATGAAAGGCTAAGTCCCAGGCAGCATACCATGGATATTCCCACTTATCTGGCATTAAAATAACGTCCTGATTTTTCAGGTGTTGCCAATCGTGGTTTCTTCCATTTCTTCTCTGATCGGTGTTAGGAGCAATCTTATCACTATTACTGATCCATTTTTCGATATCGTAGTGGTAGTATTGTTTACTCCATAATAAACCAGCTAAAGCCTGACGTTGAATATTTCTGGTATCGGCATTCAGATAATCTGGCAATACTTCATTATAAAAATCATCCGCCTCCGATTTTCTTTGTTGAAATATACTTTCATACCCTTTTGAAAAAGGTGCATCAATTAATACGTCACCCAATCTTAAATAAATGGTTTTAGAAGCCCCTCCTGGGATCTTTAAATTATAAACTGGTGCGAATTTTGTACCGGATGTTTTATCTCTTAATGCCTGTACATCTTTCTGTACAATTACGGCATCATTGAAGGCATCTTTTAAAAACTTTGATTCGTTTGGTATCCCGTAAAGTTTTTCTGTATTTGTTTCGTTCTCTGTAAAAAAACGATCATTCGATTTTTGATAATACAAATAATAGCTTCCCAAACGTTCATGTGTAGCACGTACAACTCCTTCTTTTACTTCTTCTATGACTGGCTTCTTACTGAGGTCATTTTGTTGCCAGCGATTATAAAACCAAAGGTTGGGCAATAATGTAATTGGGGCTGCTTCCTTACCTCGATTTATAATTTCAATTTTTATTCCAATATCCCTTTTACTATATTTCGCATAGGTTATAAATACATCGAAATATTTGTTGTTATCAAATACTCCAGTGTCTAGAATTTCAAATTCAGGTTCGTTTTTAGAGCGACTAGCATTTGCATCAATTAATTGCTGATAAGGGAAAGCTTCCTGAGGATATTTATACAGCATCTGCATATAATAATGCGATGGTATATTATCTAAATAGTAGTATAACTCTTTTACATCTTCTCCGTGATTCCCTTGATAATTTCCAAGTCCAAATAATCGCTCTTTTAAAATATCATCCTTACCATTCCATAAAGAAATTGCAAAACACATATTTCCAAAAAAGTCCGAAATGCCACCCAAACCATCTTCACCCCAGAGATAAGCTCTGCTATGAGCATGATTAAACGGAAAGTAATTCCAGGCATCACCATTTCCACTATAATCTTCCCGAACTGTACCCCATTGCCTTTCAGAGAGATAAGGCCCCCATTGTTCTAATGGCACTTTCTTTCCCGCATTTACTTTCAGTCTTTGTTGCTCTGCAGTCATTCTTAAAAAATTCGTGATCTCCTGATTAAGTTTTTGTTACAAAATCAGCAATGAATATAGGAAAATAAAGGGTAATTATTCCTTGAAATAATACACAGCAAGTAACGCAAACGTTTGAGAAACAAATTTGATATAGCTAAACAGGATTTATTTTTCTTTCTGCTGTTCTTCCTGTTTCCCGCGCATATGAATGACTAACCCATTTAAAAAATTTCGTAACACCTGATCTCCGGCTTCCACATAATTTGGATGATCTTCGTGACGGAACAGATCGCCTAATGCACCTTTGGTAATTTTAAAATCTACCAATGATAGAATATGAATCATGTCTTCGGTACGTAATGAAAGTGCTACGCGTATTTTTTTGAGGATATCGTTATTAGTTAGCATGATTGAAATTTAATAGAACATAAAGGTAGTTTTTATGTGAAATGAAAACAGGATTTCTTTTATATCTTCATTTTATCAATACAAACGCAGATGTTGGATAAGGCTTATAGATATTTTGTAATTCATAAACCTTATGACATGGTATCGCAATTTATCAGTTCTCATCAGGTTCGGCTTCTAGGCGATTTGAATTTCCCCTTCCCTGAAGGCATACATGCCATTGGAAGGCTAGATAACCATTCTGAAGGTTTGCTCCTACTTACCACCAATCCCAAAGTAACAAGGCTTTTATTTCAGGGAGAAACTGCTCATGGCAGAACCTATCTGATTCAAGTAAAGAATTGCGTAAAGAATGAAACATTGCAAAAATTAAGAGAGGGGGTTTCTATTCAAATTAAGGGCGGTGGGGAATATATAACACAACCCTGCCATGTTGAAATAGTAGCAAAACCATCTCATTTAGACTCTCCAGCTTATGAGATTCCTTCACATCTTCCCCATACCTGGCTGTTGATACAATTAACGGAAGGCAAATTTCATCAGGTTCGAAAAATGGTGGCAGCCCTACATCATAAATGTAAAAGGTTGATTCGAGTGTCGATTGAAGATATTGAACTGGGTAATATGCAAGCTGGTGAAGTGATGGAATTGGAGGAAAGTAAATTCTTTCAATTATTGAAAATTTCGAACTATTAATTGTTCTTGTTTTACTTTTTACTTTTTACTTTTTACTTTTTACTTTTTACTTTTTACTTTTTCTAAAAACACTTTATCCTTCCAAAATTCTTTAGATAATTCCAATTCTACTAAATTCATTTTCTTATGAGGAATCGGAAGTGCTGGTAATCCTGGAAAAGCAGTGATTAAAAAATAAGAATTTTTTTGCTTCTTAAGAACAACGGTCATTTCATAGGTGTTGGGCAATTTTGAAACTAGAGAATGCCAAAGTTGTACACCTCTATTGAATTTTAAGACTGGTTGTTTTGCATTAAGTGTATCAAGTTCATTAAGTAAACAAATTCCCATACTCCCTATCCCATCTGCCAAATTAAATTTTTCAAAACTGAGCACTATTTCCTGGTATTTTTTTCTTTCTTGTATTTGAATCTGCTTTCCAATTTTCAATTGTGCAACCAGTGATTTGATATCCGTTGCAAAACTTGAATGAAATTTCGATCCTGGCATAGCAAGGTTTTCATCAATGGACTCCATGCTGTAACCCCTATCATTTAAACATATTCTTGCCTGCTCATTCACATACTCAAAATGCCTTAGCATATGAAATAGTGTATGATCATTATAACTAAGCTGATTAAAATCCATAAAAAAAACCATTACAAGTTTTCAGCTTGTAATGGTTAAAGTTAAATACAAATCATATGACAGATACAAAAGTCTGGCCTATTTCACCATGATCTCGTGCTGATAGTTCAATGAGTCTAATTCTAAACTTACGCTATCCAGATCATTCAACATCCTAGATTTTGTGTCTTCTGATAATCCTGGCATTTCTCTATAGTAATTGATACCACTGCGTAGATTCTGGAAGAATGTATTGTAGAATTTACTCTTCTTTTCAAATTGATCAGCATCGATGTCTTCTTGAATCTGATCTTTCAAATAATCGATATACAAATACAATTCAGCGATAAACATATGTGGGCGATTGCTTTGCAACATCACATTATCACGGCCGTAAATATGATCGATCATGGTTGATAATGAAACAACCTTTGAGAAATTAACAATATTCGGTCCAGGGCAGATGGTTACTGCATCCATTTTCTTCACAAGAGTCTTTGAATAATTGATTGCAGCAGAATTACTTAATCCAACACATAAGCACTCTTTATCCTGTAATTCAGCTACTTTCTTTTCTAATTCAGCAACTGGTAAATTCAACGACTTTAATTGTTCTAATTTTAATTTTTGATATTTCTTTGAAGCTGTACAAATTGGTTCTTTGGTAAACTCAGTATTAAAACTCAAGTGTTTTTCTGTACATGGGCTACCCGCGTTTCCAATACTGATTCTTTCATATTTTTCAATCTCCGAACTAGTTCCTTTCAAATAATGAAATCTAACACCTAATGGTGAATTATGGCTCAACATTACATTCTTATCCTTTGCAGCAGCCAATAATTTCAAAGTCGGTTCATCTACAGTTGTTGCTTCTGGTACCAGTAAAAAAGGAGTACCCCAACCAGTGCTGTCGAATTTATAATGATCATGCAAATAGGCGTCTTCTTCATGTGTACCAATTCCACCCTGAACTGTAAACTTAATTTCAGGAGGATTCTTGAATTCTTTGTTGTTCTTTTTTAATTGTGCAGCATTGTAAATTTCAAACAAAGTGTCTGTTAATTCCTGACGGTTCAATTTAAACTCTTCCAAAATGGGTCCCATCAAATATCCATCAGTTGCAAATGCATGCCCACCACAATTTAAACCAGATTCAACCCTAAACTCACTACACCAGATTCCCTTCTTAGCCAGGTATTTTCCTTGGATCAAAGCAGAACGATAATCACTTACCTTAATGATCACTTTTTTATCAAAGCTTCCATCTTCGTTTGCATCAAACTGTGAACAATGCTCCAGATAATTGTATAATCTTGGATTTAATCCAGCTGAGAAAACGATAGAAGAATGTTTTAAATCGCTATTCACATAACCCCTCAAAGCAGTAACAGCATCAGAACCATCAGCTACAGGCTCACCCGACTTATCGTAAATATTTCTGTCCAATTTGGTCATGATATTTACATCAATACTTCCGGGTTTGATATGATCACGTAGGTATTGTTCCATTTGTGCCTTTTCTTTCAACTCAGTAGTCTGCATCATTTGATGATACATTTGCTTAAGTTTACTTTCATCAGGAAGCATTTCAAAATACTTCACGATTTCTGAACCAGCTTCAAATGCAGCTTGTTTTATTTTTTCGATTTGCTGTTGTACAATCGTATTCACCAGGTTTAAATAATCGGTAATACGCTTTGCCCTATAATCTTCTACATCTGTATCGATTGGAATATAAGGTTGATTGATGGTAGGATAATAATGACTACGCATCATTTCAATCAAACGATCTTCAACAATCGACATAACTGAAGAAATACCATATTGAGCCACTTTGATAGGGCTGTCAATAGTGTATGCCAATCCCATTACTGGAATATGAAATTTGTGATAAGGTGATTGATACATTCAATAAAATCTATGTGGGTAAATAATATTTGTTTGATTACAAAAAAACAGGCTATTACCTGCGATAATAACCTGGCTATTGCATTCTGATACAAATGTAAATCTTTGAGCAAGGATTAAATATGATTTTTGTCATACAGATTTAGATAAAAAACGCCCCGTTTAGTAACCTAACAAGTTAATTAACAGGTCTTTCCCAAATTATCTTTTTGCCAAAACCTAATGTGTTGTCGGTATACTTGATCCAATTGATTTTAATCGTCCAGATTTCGCCCGACATAGCCATTGCCATGGGATGGCTTTTATAATAATGCAGTGATGCATGTTGAGCTAATGTATCATCGAACTTTAAAACAGTTCCAGATAGCTGAATACCTTTCACCTGCAATTTGTTAAGTTTATCGGGTAAAATTGTTCCAGCAACTATTGGATTGGCAAGTAAAAATCCAGCATGATTTGAATCCGGAGATGATTTAAAATAAAGTAGCGCCTCTTTGATATCTATAGCATAAAAACAACTAAAGCTATACGGATTGCCATTTGCATCAAGGCAGGAAATATTTGCACATGTGTGCTCTTTAATAAAACTGTCGATATAGTCGTTCATACAATTTTGATGATTTTAACCGGGCATGCTTTTGCAACTTCAACTGTTAAAGTTTCCATTGAAAGATGTAAAGGAAGTATGTAGATTGATTTTTTTTCTGTGGCCCTCAACAATGTTGCTTTGCCATCTTTTTTAGACATACGCCAAATTTCTGGTTGCATCTCAAAGCAAACAGCACATCCAATGCATTTATCGCGGTAGTGAATAATTTTGGGCATTAGGACTTCACAATTTTATAGAGTTTGTCTTGTCCGGTTAACTTAGAAGGGAATGGAAAAGTAATTTTATCACCTTTAGCAGCCAGCTCTGCTTTTTCACCGTTTACCACTAATGTATTCATCACTTCTTTTGACATACCAATGGAAGGACCAATCACCATCAATTCATCACCTTCTTTGATATTTCCTGCTTCAATCAAAAACTCTCCTACTTTTATTTTTGGATAATAGTTGGTTGATTTTCCCAAATAAATTTTCCTTTCTTCTGCTATAGAACCTGGTGAAGATGTCCACTCTCCTAATTTTCTTCCTAAATAATATCCTTCCCAAAATCCGCGATTATAAACTTTGGATAAGCGCTCCAGCCAATCTTTTTTCTTTTCTTCCGTATAATCATTTGCAATAACTGCATCAATAGCTTCGCGATAACAGGCAGTTACTTCATGTACATAATCGGCACCCTTTGAACGACCTTCAATTTTCAAAACATCTACACCACTATGAATCAATTGATCCAGAATATCTACGGTACATAGATCTTTGGGCGACATGATATATTCATTATCAATTACCAGTTCTTCATTTGTTTCAGTGTCTTTAACAGTATAAGATCGGCGACAATTTTGTATACATGCTCCTCGATTTGCAGCTGCATTTTGTGTATGCAAGCTGAGATAGCATTTACCTGAAATAGCCATACAAAGGGCACCATGAACAAACAGCTCAATCTTTATCAGTTCACCTGAGACGCCTCTGATATTGCGTCTTTTTATTTCTTTACTGATATGTTCTACTTGTTTTAAAGTGAGCTCTCTTGCCAAAACCACCACGTCAGAAAAGGGTGCAAAAAACTGCACCGCTTCAATATTGCTCACATTAGCCTGTGTAGAAACATGTAATGGAATTTGAAGTTGCTGGCAATACTGAATCACTGCAAAATCAGCTGCTATCACTGCATCAATTCCTTGTTTTTTTACTTCTTGCAAAATTGTCTGCAACAATTGCATATCATGTTCGTACATCACAGTATTCAGGGTGATATAGCATTTGATATGATTGGTAGAACAAATGCGCTTAATTTCTTTTAGATCGGCTATTTGAAATGAATTGGAAGACCTGGTTCGCATATTGAGTTGTTCCACACCAAAATAAATGGCGTTAGCGCCCGCATTGATGGCTGCTTGCATGGACTCGAAAGATCCAGCGGGGGATAATAATTCTATCTCTCTTTCTATCATTATAATTGGCAAATATACTAATTAAAGGTATTTTTGTCCTTAATTAATTGATATGTTACGTCTCACAAAGATTTTTCACTTCGAAATGGCACATGCCATTCATGGTTATCAAGGTGCCTGCAAGAACATTCATGGGCACTCATACGAATTACATGTAACACTTGGTACAACAACTATTCAGAAAGAATATATTCCATCGCCTGGATTAATAATTGACTTTAAACAAATCAAAAATCTGGTAAATACAGCCCTCGTAGAAAAGTTTGATCATAGTTTGATTTTATCGGAAGCATATTTACAAGAACATCCCACCAATAATATTCATGACAATTTGATCATTTGGGAAGTAGAGCCAAGTGCAGAAAACATTCTTCTGTACATGCAAGGGGTATTGAATTCAAAACTCCCTCCTGATATCAGGTTGCTTCAAATAAAATTATACGAAACAAAAGACTCATTTGCGGAATGGATTGCAGACAATTAAATTTGAAAAGTTTCAATTTCTTGTAATAAAAACAACAAACACCATGTTTTCAAAAGCCACTGAGTATGCTTTAAGGGCAACCATCTATATTTCACAGAAGAGTTCGGTGGAGAAGAAATTAAGTTTAACAGAGATAGCTGAAGCCATTGATTCACCACCTTCTTTCACCGCTAAAATTCTACAATTATTAACTAAAGATAATTGTGTGATTCATTCAGTACGAGGACCTAATGGCGGCTTTTATATAACAGAAAAAGACAAACATCTTCCTTTAAAAAAAATTTTGGAAGCAGTGAATGAAAATGATCTCTTCGACAAATGTATTCTGGGATTAAAGAAATGTTCTGAAACTAAACCCTGCCCGCTTCATTTTCAGTATAAACCAATCAAACAGGAATTGATTCATTTATTTCAAACAAATACCATTCAAGACCTTTCTGAGAAAGCAGATAATGAATCCTTGTTCATCAATAATGCTATTTAAATCTTAGATTTTTATTGCGCATTTCCTGACGCACAAAAGACCCGGAAGTAGTTAATTGTACATTCATCCAATTCCCGGATGCAGAAGATCCGGAAAATAATGCAGCGGAAGATTCAGCCTTATCAGCGATAGACCAATTGCACCAGGAAAGTTTATTGGCATCTAAAAAATCATACCAAAGATTCGTTTCAGTTTGGTTTACAAAACCATCTCCAGTTGCATCGGTAGTGCCATATTCTGTTACCATTAAGGCAATACCTTTATCAAGTGCCACTTTTGCCTTATCTCTTAAAGACTGCTTGTGTGTACCGGCATAAAAATGTAACGTATATGCAATGTTAGTTCCTACAAGTGTATCATATGCTGCTACATCTACATCCTGCGACCAGGTTGACGTACCACAAATGATCAGGTTGTCTGGATCATATTTACGAATGGTATCAATCACCGCCTGGTGATAAGGCTTAATAATTGTTTTCCAGGAAACTTGTAATGGTTCATTATATGGTTCATATATAATGTTGGGCTTGTCACCATATTTCTGCGCAATCTCTGCAAAAAATTTGGTTGCAAGAGCTTGATGGTCTGAAGCATGATGGTCGTGCCAATCTATGATCACATACATGCCATTTGCGATAGCTGCGTCTACCACATCAAATACTTTTTGCTTTTCAACATCAGGGTTGGTTAAATACCCCCCTTCTTCTACTGCCATGGCAGCTCTAACTACATTACAATACCAATCGTCTTTTAACCACTTCACAACGCTAGCATTATAGTATTTACCAATCCATTGGCTCCAAAAAAAAGACATTCCCCTTAATTGAACAGCAGCATCTGCTTTCCCTGTAATCCTGTTACCCGAAACCTTAAGTGGTCCATAATATTCAACCGCTGTGCTATTAGTGAAATCTTTTTCTGGCGTAGGAGCTACCGGTGTAATAGGTGTTACGGGAGTGTTTGGTGCGGATGAATTTGATTTCTTACAAAATGAAATTGTAATAGAAAGTATCAAGAGAAGTATAATGGTATTTACTTTTTTCATAGTCAAGGATAATAACCCGTGTATTAAAATCTATCATTGGTTTTGATATTCCAACTTTAAAATGAAAGAGTAATATAATAAATTATCTAAATTTCTAATGATTAAAAATGAAATAACTATGGTTTTCGTAAAAACAAAAGAGACACTCTTTTACGACCGATATTTTTTTAAAACCCGTATTTAATTTTTCCTTTAATGGTATTGGGATTGAATGGCATCAATAGTGACTGTAAACTAGATAATAATTAAATCCACTGTTCTATTGCTTGTGCCGATTGTTCAAAATCTTCATCTAGCATTAGGTCATGTGACCCTCCTTCAATTATTGTAAGTTTGGCTTTGTAGTAGCTTGCTGTGCTAGCAAATTCACGAACAGTGATGAGTCCATCTTTTGAACCTCCTACTACTAATATCGGTATAGACGAGGTATATGATATTGGAATTAACAAACCTACATACGCGCTAAATGATTCAGCGCACATTCGGTGCACATATCTTGCGGTAATTTTTGCTTTATTAAACATCAAATGAGGGTGCTTTTTAAAGGCTCCTAATAAATTTCTTCGAAATAAGTATGGAATCACGCCAGGGTAACGAAATATCACGCGAAGACTTGCGGCTAAAACGACAGTGGGCGGTACGGATGACATTAAAACGACCTTTTTACATAATCCAGTTTTTAGAAAATGTTGTACAATCATTCCTCCCATGGAATGTCCAATAATAATGGGAGGTTCGTCTAACTTTTCTACTTCGTTGCGAAGCGATTGAACATAATCGCTAAGCGGGTAAGAAATATGCCTTGCACTTCCTTCGGTATCGTGTCCAGGTAGATTGAATGCAATGCAGTGATACCCCAGCTTCTTAAAATAAGGAATAAATTGCTGCTCCCAACACCAAGCGCCGTGACACATACCATGAACAAAAACAATTGTTTCTTTCATTACACTGGGAATTTGCTCACGTAGTTAGATGGAAGGTGTTTCTTCAATTGTTTTATAAATAAATGGAAGTCTACCGTAATGGTATGCCGAGGCGTTTTTATTTGTTGCAAATGAGGATGGGTAACTTCTCTTTGACATAATGCTGCTATATTTTTTGGCCTTTGCCAAAGCCCCTTAATCGCCCTAGCGGCTATCTTACTTTGTAATTCAGCTCCTGGCCAAATACAACCTAGCGGCTGGAACATGCCCACAAAAAAAAGATTTTCAAATTTTTCATGTAGCATTTTTAAATATAATGGCACATCGCCTTCGCTATAATTCAAAAAGTCCTTGCGAAAAAAAGGATGCTCTAAAATATAGCCAGTACAAGCAATAATCGTATCAAATTCCTCTACAGATCCATCCTTAAAGTGTACATACTTTCCTTCAAAATGATCAATATCTACTTTTGGAAATACTTTGCCGTGCCTTACTTTATATAAAAGTTCCTCATTAATGGTGGGGTGCGTTCCTGTGATCGCGTGTTCTGGTTCTTGAAGTCCGTATTGCTTATTCGATCCAGAGAAAATTTTGACAGATAATTCTGATAGAAAAAACTTCAACTTAGTGGGAAGAAAAGCTAGTTTAGATGCCACTACATCACTTGGTTTGCCAAACAAAAATTTTGGAACAATTCGGTAACCTCTTCTCCAACTAATACTCGTTTGCTTGCTCACACGACTTGTTTCTACAGCCACATCACAGGCAGAATTTCCACCACCAATCACAAGAATGCGTTGATCTCTGAATGGTTCTGCCTTCTTGAATTCATGTGAATGCATTAATTTACCCGTAAACTCACCTGGATATTTCGGCATTCTTGGTAGCCAGTGGTGGCCATTACAAACAACTAAATATGTAAAGTATTCTGTTTTTTCAATGCCGTTCTTCTCCGTTTTTACCACCCAGTTTTTTGCTTCGTTTAATTCGCAAGATTTTACCAACGTTTGAAATTGGATATGCTCATATAAATTAAAGTGATTGGCATAGCCCTGAAAATATCGTCTCAATTGATCATGAGATGGGTAATCTGGCATCCCTTTTTCAAAATCATCGAAGGTAAAGTCTTCGTATTGGGAAAGCGTTTTAGAACTTATAATGTGCGTCGTCTCAAAAACACTCGAGTGTCCCATCTTTTCATTATAGATCCAGTTTCCTCCTACTTGCGTATTTAATTCATAACAAACAGTATCTAACCCTTGATCAATTAAGTTTTTCAAAGCTGTTATGCCAGATGGTCCAGCACCAATTACACACACTTTAGTCATATAAAATCCTTTTTTTTCAAAAATATAAAAAGGCCCGGATTTAACCGGGCCTAGTTCCTAATTTTGGGGAAGGATAAAACCCTTGTGGAGTCGAGGGGAGTCGAACCCCTGTCCAAACATCGCTACCATTAGCTTTCTACATGCTTATTTTCTTATTAATTGTAGGCACTATGCAGGAAAGAAACAAACCAACACAACGCTTAGCTGAATAGTCTTAAGCAACAGTCACAGCCTTCTGTTGCAGCATCCTCTTTTGGTTTAAGTCGGCGGGGGCAAGAGGTAACAGGCGAACCTTAGCCGCGGCCCGAATGGTTACTTAATCACTGATTAAGCAGCCATGGCATACTGTGTATTGCCATTTGAGTTTTGAATATTCAGATTAAAGTGCTAATTATCCAACGCACTGCATGCTTACACCAACCGTGACATATGCTGTCAAAACCAATACGACCCCAGTATTCTACAAAGTTATGCTTATTTAAACAAGCGCCAGAAATCAAGCCCTAACGCATAAGCCATTAATCCTAATAATAAAACCATACCCACCATCTGTGCGTACTCCATGAACTTATCCCCTGGTTTACGGCCTGTTATCATTTCATACAAAGTAAACAATGCATGCCCCCCATCCAATGCAGGTATAGGAAGGATATTCATGAATGCTAAAATGATAGAAAAAATGGCTGTTAGTGTCCAGAATTTCTGCCAATCCCAAACACCAGGGAATGTATTGCCGATACTAATTACAGAACCCAAAGATTCACTTGCATTTACCTTACCAGTAAAGATCTGTTTGATCCCATTGATATAGCGATCCAATGTTTCAAAACATCTATTGAATCCCATCGGTATTGCTTGCGCCAGTGTGTATTGTTTATTAACAGTTCCAAACATTTCAAAGGGCGATTTTCGGAAAAATCCAACTGCGCCTTTATTATTCAACAACACTTTTACATCAACAGTGTCTTTTACTCTGATCACTTTAAAAGTCACAACTGAATCAGCATAACCTTTATTCAATCCTTCGTAATCGTGAAAGTATTGGAAATAATGATTATTAAATGCGATCAGTGTATCTCCTTTTTGAAATTTATCTTTTGTAAATACAGCTGTCTTTGCCACAGAATCAACAATAGCCGGATAACGCATCGTTACAAAATCAGAGGCCAATTCTCTACCCTTCTTTGTTTTGAATAAATTCTTGATGAGTCCTTCTGGTAAATTGATATCAACTTTTGCACCTGCTCTTTCTACCTGCATTTTTTTAGCATCCGTAGTAATGATCTCTGGAACAACGGTTCCAAAATCTTCTACTTCTTTTCCATCGATGGAAACAATTTTATCACCATCCATAATGCCAATACTTTTAGCCAAAGAATCTGCGTGAACACCATATTGTAAATTCTTGGCCGGCAAATATTGCTCACCCCAAACCCAGGTAATGCCAATAAATATTACGATAGCTAAAATTACATTTACCACTACCCCACCAATCATAATTATCAATCTTTGCCAAGCTGGTTTAGAACGAAATTCATACGGCTCTGGTGGTAATTTCATTTGTTCCTTATCCATGCTCTCATCAATCATTCCAGAGATCTTTACATAACCTCCGAAAGGAATCCAGCCTAATCCATATTCAGTATCCCCTTTTTTCTTTTTCCAGAGACTAAACCAAGGATCAAAAAACAGGTAAAACTTTTCAACCCGGCACTTGAAAATTCGTGCAGGAATAAAATGTCCCAACTCGTGTAACACAACAAGTATAGAGAACGACATAATAAATTGTCCTGTCTTTACACCTATACTTATCCAATCGATTGCTAATAAATTCATAGTTCAGAGTCCCCTTAGGGAATTTATTTAGGAATGCTTTTAAATATAATTTTCTACATGTGAATTAAAGAAGCGGCGAAGTTACGTGCCTCTCCATCTGTTTCAAAATACTCTAATAGGTTGGGCTTTTCTATGAAGCTGATCTTTTGCATGGTCTGCTCTACTACTTCTGTCATGTCTAAAAATCCTATCCTGTTTTTCAAGAATGCATACACTGCAATTTCATTAGCTGCATTTAAAATACAAGGCATATTCCCACCTTTATTCAATGCTTCTGTTGCCAATGCCAAATTTCTAAAAGTCTTAACGTCCGGCTCTTCAAAGCTGAGCGATTGGGGCTTCTTAAAATCATATCGCGGAAAATCGTTTGCGATTCTATAAGGAAATGCCATCGCATATTGAATAGGCAATTTCATATCAGGTAAACCCATCTGTGCTTTTAAACTTCCATCTTCGAATTGAACCATACTATGTATGATACTTTGTGGATGTATCACTACTTGAATTTGTTCAGGGGTTAAATTGAATAACCATTTTGCCTCGATCATTTCCAAACCTTTGTTCATCAGCGTAGCAGAATCGATGGTGATCTTTGCTCCCATCGTCCAGTTAGGATGTTGCAAAGCATGATCTCTTTTAACATTGACTAAAAAATTAGGTTTCTTGCCAAAGAATGGACCACCGCTAGCAGTTAGAACAATTTTTGAAATCTTATTATTTGATTCACCTACCAAACACTGAAATATGGCAGAGTGTTCGCTATCCACTGGAATAATGGCGGCTCCTTTTTCCATTGCCTGCCGCATTACAATATCTCCTGCAACTACTAATGTTTCTTTATTTGCCAGCGCAATGGCTTTTCCTAAATTAACTGCCTGCAATGTAGGGCGCAATCCTGCATAACCTACTATTCCAGCCAGCATCATATCATAACAATCCAATGCGGCCACTTCTTCCAGTGCTTTCTCACCTGCAAATACTTTGATATCAGTGCCGGATAAAGCTTCTTTTACTTTTAAATATTTATGATCGTCTCCGATTACAACAATATTCGGACTAAACTCTAAAGCCTGTTTAATGAGCAATTCGTCGTTTGTCTGAGCTGTTAAAACCTCTGCGCTAAATAAATCCTTATTCGCGGCAATCACATCCAATGCTTGGGTGCCTATCGATCCGGTTGACCCGAAAATGGCTATTCGTTTTTGCTTCATTAAATTGATTTGTGCGTTCCTCTAAGATTCTTGCAAAATAAGTGAATCTCATTGGAAACTGTTTATTTATCGTTGAATGGCTTTTAGACCTGAAGAAATGCAGTCAAACTATTTGCGATTGCTCTGTCGTTACTTAATCGGGGTACTTTATTTTGTCCGCCCAATTTCCCAATACTCTTCATATAATCTATAAATCCATTTCGACGAACCGGACTGATTTTTAATTTTTCCAGAATATTACCAGTGATCAAATCATCATAATAAACGTTTTTGAGGCGCATTTGCTGATCAATCTTTTCTGCAAAGTCTGACAAGGAAGCTGGTTCTTTTTCGAATTCAATGAACCATTCGTGATAACTTTTGCCCTCACCCTGTTGTATCATAGGAGCAACTGTAAATTCAGTAACACTCACCCCTAAATCGGCGGCGGCTTTTAAAAGTGCAAATTCTACTTCTTCGCCAATTACATGCTCCCCAAAAGCCGAAATAAAGTGTTTGATCCTGCCACTCACCACTAAGCGATAAGGATTCAGGCTCACAAACTTTACGGTATCACCTAAATTATAACTCCAGAGACCAGCGTTACTATTGATAATAAGGGCATAATTCACGCCAATTTGAACGTCCCGAAGGGTTAATCGGGTAGGATTTTCAGAGAAAATCTGTTCAGCTGGTATAAATTCATAGAAAATGCCGCTATTGGTATTCAATAATAATCCTTCCGCTTCCTGGCTATCCTGAAAAGCAAAGAATCCCTCACTGGCAGGGAAAAGTTCGATGGAATCGATCTTTTTGCCAATGCTTTCGAAAAGTTTGGCTTTATAGGGTTCGAAATTAACCCCGCCCTGAACCATAATGCTGAAATTTGGGAAAAGCTCAGCTATCTTCTTATCCCCTTTTTCGATCAACCGATCAAAGTACATCTGCATCCAGGGTGGAATACCGCTAATGAGCGTCATATTTTGATGAAAGGTTTCCGCTACAATTTTATCCAGTTTGGTCTCCCAGTCCTCTATGCAATTTGTTTCATAACTAGGCAATTGATTGGAGCGGAGGTAACTTGGAATATGATGATTCACAATACCACTTAACCTTCCTGTTGGAATTCCCGCAACACGCTCTAATTCCGGAGAACCGCTTAAGAAAATCATTTTCCCGTTCGCAAAAGCTGTATTGCCAGTTTCACCCATATAGCATAAAAGGGCATTTCTGGCAGTATTGATATGATTAGGGATCGATTCTTTGGTGATGGGAATGTATTTAACCCCACTCGTTGTACCACTGGTCTTGGCCAGATAGATGGGTTTGCCCTTCCAGAGTATATTGTGTTTCCCTTCTTTGATCTGCTCGATATAGGGCTTCATTTGCTCATAATCGCGAATGGGAACCGCCTGGGAATATTCCTGATGCGTATTGATATTTGAGAATTGATGGTCTTTCCCGAATGCGGTGGACTTTCCTATTTTGAGGAGATTTTTTAAGATCTCATCCTGATCTGCCAGGGCAGTTAGGGCTGATTTTTGAGTTTTATGATATATATAATTGGCAAAAGGCTTTGCCAAAAGCGATTTAAGATTCATATGATAAAGCTTAGAGAACTCGTTTATCGGGCAAAAATAGGGGCTGAACGCCCTTTTTGAACTGATAATTAGGCAATTTTATACTTATTATAGGTATTTCCACAAGCCTTGATAAAAAAAGGGAAATATATTTCTGAAATGTTTGCACAAATTAAAGGCAAATCCCTACCTTTGCCGTCCTAATTTTGGAAAGCTATGTTAGCAGTTGTAAAAATCGCAGGTCAACAATTTAAAGTACAAGCAGGTCAAAGTTTGTACGTTCCTCACCTGCAAGGTAATACCGGTGACAAGGTTGAGTTTAGTGACGTATTGTTGGTAGACAACAGCGGAACGATCTCAGTAGGTAGTGATGTAAAAGCTACTGTGAAAGCAGAAATCATCAGTGCACTTGTGCAGGGTGAAAAAGTGATCGCCTTTAAAATGAAAAGAAGAAAGGGCTTCCGCAAGAAGCATGGTCACAGAACCCATTATACCAGAATTAAAATTGAAAGCATCGCTTAAATTTTAAGACGGTATTCTTAAACAGGATACTTGAGTTCAAATTCAATACTCTGTTAAGAAACAAAATCAAAAAATTCAAAAAAGTATTTTATGGCACACAAAAAAGGTGAAGGTAGTGTAAAGAACGGCCGTGATTCACACTCAAAACGTTTAGGCGTTAAAATTTACGGAGGTCAGCCTGCTATCTCTGGTAATATCATCGTTCGTCAAAGAGGTACTCAATACCACCCAGGTAAAAATGTTGGTGTTGGTAATGACTATACTTTGTTCGCATTATCTGATGGTATTGTTGAATTCAAAAAAGGCAAAAACGACAAGGCAACGGTATCAGTTTTACCAGTTGAAGTAGTTGCATAAAAAATATTTTTTGCATTTGCAAATAAGTTTTTTAATTTTAATGTATTATTTACTAACCATTAAATCTAAAAAACATGGCAACTGCAAAAAAAGCAGCACCTAAAAAAGCTGTTAAAAAAGCGGCTCCTAAAAAAGCTGTAGCTAAGAAAGCTGTTAAAAAAGCGGCTCCTAAAAAAGCTGTTAAAAAAGCTGCTCCTAAAAAAGCCGTTAAAAAAGCTGCTCCTAAAAAAGCTGTAGCTAAAAAAGCTGTTAAGAAAGCTGCTCCTAAAAAAGCTGCTAAAAAAGCTGCTAAGAAATAATCATTTCTTACAGAAATAGTTCAGGCCTCAGGATTTTTCCTGAGGCTTTTTTTTGTTCTACATTTTAAAATCTTTAGCCCTATTTTTATTTCATGGATAATTATACAATTGCAGACAACTTTTCCATTCTTAGTAAACTGATGGATATTCATGGAGATAATAGCTTTAAAGCCAAATCCTATGCTGCCGCGGCTTTCACGATAGAGAAGCTACCCATGCAATTAAGCGAAATGCCACTAGACAAGATCCAATCTGTAAGAGGTATCGGGGCAAGTATTGGCAAAAATGTAGTGGAACAAATTCAAACCGGATCCTTCTCCATACTGCAGGAATATATTCAAAAAACACCTGAAGGAATATTAACGATGATGCAAATAAAAGGTATCGGCCCCAAAAAAATTGCAACCATCTGGAAGGAGTTAGAAATAGAAACAATCGGAGAATTATTATACGCTTGCGAAGAAAATAGATTGTCAAATTATAAAGGCTTCGGAGAAAAATCTCAACAAAATATTAAAGAAGCTATCAGTTTTTATTTAGGAAGTCAGGGTAGTTATTTATACCAACAGACAGAAAATTTTGTACAGCATTTACAAGAAATTTTAGCCAAACAGTTCCCTGATTTTCGCTTTTCAATCGCTGGTTCATATGCCTTACAAACCGAAATCATAAGCGAACTTTGCTTCATTACTACTTCACCAATCCCTATTTTAGAAGATTTTTTTGCGCTTCAGGGCTTCGATTCAAAAATAATTTCTGAGAGTAATTTACAAGTTGTTAACAGTTTAAAACTACCCATTCTCTTCATAAAAACTACAGAAGAACAATTTTATAATTGTGTATTTACACATGCTTGTAGTGATAGTTTTTTAACTGCCTGGAAAGAACAAACAGGATGGAATGAATCTGAAAAATTTAGATCCGAACAAGATATTTTTGAGTCGAAAAACATTCCTTTCATACCAGTCTTCCAACGAGAAAATGCATCCATCATACAAGATGCTATTTTGAAAAAAATGAAACCTGTGATCCAATTGAATGATATCAGATCAATCATTCATAGTCATAGTAACTGGAGTGATGGTGCAGAAACTTTAGAGTCAATGGCAAGAGCTGCAAAAGAAAAAGGATACGAATATCTGGTGATCAGCGACCACTCTCAATCTGCATTTTATGCCAATGGATTAAGAGATGAACGCATTGTTGCTCAACACCAACAAATAGATGAACTCAATAAAAAATTACATCCCTTCAGAATTTTCAAAAGTATAGAAAGCGATATTTTAAATGATGGAAGTTTAGACTATAGCGACGATGTTTTGGGGAGCTTCGACCTTGTAATTGCCAGTATCCATTCTAATTTAAAGATGACTGAGGAAAAAGCCATGATGCGCTTATTGAATGCCATTGAGAACCCTTTTACTTCTATTTTGGGTCATATGACGGGTCGTTTACTGCTAAGCCGTAATGGCTATCCTGTGGATCACAGAAAAATTATTGACGCTTGTGTGGCTAATAATGTGGTGATTGAATTGAATGCCCATCCAAGAAGATTGGATATCGACTGGAGGTGGATCAAAGAAGCCACAGATAAGGGCGTTTTGATCTCTATTAACCCAGATGCCCATTCCATAGAGGGGTTCGATGATTGCAAATATGGGGTACTTGTGGCCCAGAAAGCAGGGTTAACGAAATATCAAAACCTCAGCAGTTATACATTAGCCGATTTTGAAGAGTTTCTCATGGAACAGCATGAAAAACGACATTAGGTTATAAGTGGCAGTCGAATAAAAAAGCTAGTGCCCTCCCCAATGCTTGATTCAAACCATATAGTTCCATTGGCTTTTTCTACAATTCCTTTACAGATGGCCAACCCTAAACCGGTACCCGAGGTTTTGGTAGTAAAATTTGGTTTGAATAATTCTTCTGTGAGGGATTCCGGTATTCCTCCGGAATGATCTCTGACAACTATTAAAACAGTGTCGACTTCTCTTTTTGCACCAACTTGAATGGAAACAGCATTGATGCCATTCTCACCCGCTTCAACTGCATTCTTAATCAGATTAGTAAGCAACCTGTTGAATTGTAACTTATCGGAGAATATAAAAGAAGGCTCATCCAAATCCAACGCATCAATTTGAACATTAGGATAGGATTTATACAAATTAACTAGAGAAAGGATTACTTCATTAATATCAAATCTTTCATTCTTGGTGTTGCCGATGTTGGCGAACTGTGAGAAATCACCTGCAATTTTTGTTAACTGGTCAATTTGTTCAATCAGTGTTATTGCCATTTTCTGAGAAAGCTCTTTAATATTAGGGGAACCAGATTCTATCGCTTTTTGAAGGTATTGAATACTCAACTTCATGGGCGTAAGAGGGTTCTTGATTTCGTGTGCCACTTGTCTGGCCATTTCTCTCCATGCCCCTTCACGTTCGCTTTTTGCTAAAGCCATTGCACTAGACTCTAGTTTGTTCACCATCTTATTGTATTCCGTAACTAAAATACCAATTTCATCATTCCTACTCCAGACAATCTCTTCATTTACCTTTTCGAGGTTTACCTGTTGCATTTTTTGTCCAATTAAACTAAAGCTATTGGTAATTCTGCTGGTTAAAAAGAAGGCTATACCACCTGCCACTAAAAATATAAAAGCATTTAAATTAATCAGGGTTGCTAAAAATCCTGAGATCTCCTGCGATAGTTCTAATTGCGAATTAAGGTATGGGATATTCAAATAAGCGTATACTGAACCCGATTCATCGGTAAGTGGCACATAAATACTTAAGTATGAAAAACTTCCAATCTCTTCGCTTTGAAAAAAACGAATGCTTTTATTACCATGTAATTCAAAATAGGCATTGGGATTGATCTTTTCACTCACCAAATGCTTATTATAAATATAGGGTTGAGTAGAAATTTTTAAACTTCCATTGGTATCATAAAAATTGATGTCAACATTATGTGAATCAGATATTTCAGAGATTTTTTTCTCCAAATTATCTAAAGACCCCATATTGTTAACATTAAGTACATCATCAAAAACCAATTGAGATCGAATACGTCCATCAATTTCACTAGCCATTACCTGGATGGATTTAGATAAACGTTCTTCATTATTGCGGTTATACCGAATGATAAAAAATGAAATGGTGGCAATGGCAATTACTATAAAAGAAAAGGCACTCAGAAATATAATCGTTGCCTGAATTTGTGTTCGGATATTAAACCTGAAAGATAATTTGATCACCGACCATCGGAACCTATGTGTAAGTAAATAACTTCCACCTTGAAATACAAAAATGATGATTAAAAATGAAACAAATAGGTAAGCAAATAGTGTGATTGATTCCAATAACCAAACACTTCTCTTTACTACCAACACCAATTTACCAGTTCCACTGTTATACCAGAGTTCATTAAACTCGCCCCTCTGTTTATAAGTATATTCAAAACCAGGGAATTTCTTAACGTCTAAAGCAGAGGGAAAATTATAATTATTATAATGATTGATCAACTTTCCTCCACTATACACTGCAACGGCATAATTACTGTTCAGGTCGACCGAAAGTTCCTGAGTTTTAAATAATTCCGGGAATAATGCCTCGCTTTTGTAACGTTTGGAATTAATAATTACAAATAAATACCCCTTGATAGTATCAACATCTTTGATTTCCTTTTGATACAAAAAACTAAAGCCATCTGAGTTTTTTTCATAACTAAAAAATCCTGGCTCCTGAGTTGGCTTTGCTTTATTTAAAATGATGGTCTTTATGGATGCATAAGTAACACTGTCATCATTGAAAAGCGGATGAAATTCCTCATCGAATGTATAGATCTTAGTATCGTATTTGGTGAGGTACCCGGAAAAATTTTCAGTTATTAAACTGTCTTTAATAAACTTATTGGAATATTCACTTTGAAAACGAGAAAAATTATTTCTTAAGAAGGCATCATCAAAATTAGTTGCTGCAAATTTTAAGAGGTTCTCTCCAGAAGGATCGGCTTGAATAGTTAACTCCTCTGCAATTCTTTTGCGTTGATCCTGCTCTACAAATCTATTCTCGTATACTACAATGGCAGCAACTGACATAGCAAATAACATCACCCAGAAAATAAAGAAAGGCGAACGCAATAGTGGAATATTCAGGTCATTTTTTCTAACATTCAACAAAATCAAATAGGCCAGTACCCAACCAAGAATACACATATTAATCACAGTATCCTGAGGTTGCACGAACGAGAAAAAATAAATGATTCCTGCAATAGCGGAAACGATCAATTGCCTATATACGCTATTTCCTTTTTCAATCTGAGGTTTCAACAGCAATTGAGAAACGTGGTAGAAACATAGAATGAGAAAACATAAAATAATAAAAGAGATTAAAGTATAAATACTAAGACTTGGAATATTGGTAATATCAAAAGATATTTTAGAATCCTTAACCAGGCTCTTAATTATATTACCGATCTGCAACCCCACAAGGGTTAACACAATATTTGAAATATCAAATCTAACCTGCTCTGGTATGAATTTAAAAACATTACTGGCTCTAGTGCTATTATGTTGATAGAACCTAGCTAGCCAGTAAAACAATACCGCATTAATTAAAAGATCACCCAATGATCGATGCAAAAAATTTGAAGCATAGATAGTAGGATCAAAAAGCGGAATCTTATCAAAATCAAATGGAAATGACACATAATAGCTCATCAAGCGACACAGAAATACAACAGCGAATAAAAATCCAAATCCTTCTTTAAAACTATTATGCCTAATTAATTCTTCTGCAATCGCCTGAAAGAATAATAATAATAGTATGATGGCAAATGTTCTTAAAAATAAAGTGAAGGAATCATAGCCAATAAAGGACTTACCCTCTATGGGCTGTATTCGAAATAACTCCATACCCCGACCATTCAAAACAGGTATTGACTTATTAGAAGTTCCCAATTCATATTGCTTACTCAGATCCGGGAATCCATCAAAGCCTGGTTTCAAATATTTGTTTTCCCTGAAATATTCCCAGCGAATTGGGATCATTCCAACTAATAGATAATTCTTGTCCTGAAATTGAAGTTTATGTACCAGCATTTCAAAATCACCGTTCTGGTGCTCAATAAAATAAGCACCTTCGGGATAAAGCAGTTCCTGTGGTGTTACATAAATAGTATTGGTATTCCAATAAGCCAGTGTGGTACCTGAACTGGTGTCTAACTGGTATAGAAAAACTCCGAGTGATTTTGTAGCAATGCTGCGTTTTTGTTCCCCTACTGTATCCCTAGTAACTTCATTAAAAAAAGAAGTATTCTTTAAAACCTGCTGAAACTCGTTTTCGCTTTTGGCTATTTTTTGCTCTAGTTTACTTTTAACTTTCTGGGGCGAGGAATTATAGCTCCAGTAATTGATGAATATGAACGACAATGTATATAGCCATGCTGCTGTTAGAATCAGATACCCATGTTTAAATACTCCTTGTCGTATAGTTTGTATCAAGAATTTCTCATTTGAATTTTTACTTGGTTCCAGATGGCATCCATCTCTTCAAGGGTCATAGCAGAAAGTGCTTTCCCTGAGGACATTGCCACTGTTTCCATTTCCTGAAAGCGTCGGATAAACTTCTTATTGGTCTTTTCCAACGAACCTTCCGCGTCTATATGCAAAAACCGTGCATAATTTGCCAAACTGAACAAAACATCTCCAAATTCGTCCTCAATTTCTGCCTGCTTACCTCCAGCCACAGCTTCCTGTAGCTCTCCCATCTCCTCTTCTACTTTCTTCCATACGTCTTCTTTTTTATCCCATTCAAAGCCAACCTGCTTCGCTTTTTCCTGAATCCTTGTGGCTTTTACAATGGCAGGCAATGATGGAGGAACCCCACTTAATACCGACTTCTTACCTTCTTTCATCTTCAATTTCTCCCAGTTTCGTTTCACATCTTCCTCGTCAGCAACTTTCACATCCCCATAAATATGAGGGTGGCGGTGCACTAGTTTGGCACTGATACCTTCAATCACTTCTTGCAGGTTAAATTGATTTTGCTCAGATCCAATTTTGGCATAAAATAAAAGATGCAATAGAATATCCCCTAGCTCCTCTTTAATACCCTTCCAATCATGATCTGTAATGGCATCTGCTAATTCATAGGTCTCTTCAATAGTTAGTGGGCGAAGCGTATCGATGGTTTGCTTTTTATCCCAGGGACATTGCTCCCGCAATTCATCCATGATCTTAACCAGGGCTAAAAAACTATTTGATAAAGGATCCATTTTAAAAAATTAAATTAAGAATGCAGAAAAAACAAAAAACAATCCAAATAAAAATGACATCATAATCATGGTCAAAAAGAACAATATCATAAACTTAAAAATTGTTTTCTTTCTTGACTGACTATAAAAATTACGAAACGATTTATACCAATAAAATAAAATAAAGAGGTAGGCAAATACAGCATATGCTGCAAGATTAATATGAATTACTTGAAATATCGATCCTAACAACAAGGTTGCTAATATAAGTATGAATGTGCCACAGTATAAATGAATGGTAAATACCACATGATTCACATAAAATAAATGTTTACGCCGCACATATAACAATTGTAAGATTAGAGCGAAAAAAGGAAGTGAAACGAATAACATCTGAGGAAACATATGTAGAAAACGTTCTCCAATTCCCTTTAAGATTGCCCCACCATTATTTTTGTACTTTTCGTATAAATGAATTCGCTGATGACTAATTCTTTGTAAAAAGAATCCATCTCTTTTTGCAATTGGCAGAGCATTTTGAATAGAATCGTATTGTTTACTAGAACTTGCAACAGGATTATCTTCATCACTCTTTCCTCCTAAAATTGTAAAATTGCTATTAACTAAATATATACTATCCTTTTTTGTGGAATCTTTTTGCAATAAAGCAATCTCTTTATTCAATTTATCCACTCTCAATTTTGCCTTTGCTAATGATATCTCTAACTCTGTAGTATCATGACTTGAAATCAAGCTATCGTAAGTTGTTTTTTTGTTTTTTAATTGCTTTATAACAGAAGCTACTTGTAACTTTTCTTCTTTTTCGTTTTGCAATTCTTCTTTCTGATAAAAATTAAAGAAGATCAAAAAGAAAATAAATGAAGTAAAAACATACATCCTGATCGGATGCAGATAACTGGTTCTTCTACCTTTTAAATATTCTTTAGAAAGAAATGCTGGTTTAAACAACAAGTATTTGAGCGTACTAAAAAACTTGCCATCGAAATGTGTCATATCGTGCAAAAAATGGGTGGCCAAAGTCCAGAAGGATTCCTTTGGTTCAATATTCTCTTGTCCGCATACCTGACAAAATCTGCCAGCTACTTCTGCATTACAATTGAGACAGTTCTTTTCTTTTCTTTCTTGGTAGTGTGACACTTGTTAACGTTTGACTAAAAATACAGAACTAATTGATTGGAATGGCGTTAAGCAATGATGTTATTTTGAATGTTGAAAACTCAAAATTGTACATTTGACCCATTAAAACAATGACATGAGAGTAATTTCGGTATTTATTGGCCTTTTCTTTTGCGGTTCTGTAATGGGTCAATATTATTATAATGATATACTGGCAACCAAACAAAGTCAGTCGCAATATCAATTATTGAGGGCTAACAAGGTAAAAAAAATAGTTGCAACAAGCTATGAAGACGACAGAACTCCTACAGAAGGTTTTAACCTGACCCAGGAATTAAGTAATGACGGTAAAAAATTAGTGACCAGCACATCCAATATATCTGGAAAAACCACTGAAACAACCAGTTTTTTTGAAAAAGGAAAATTAATGAGTACTCAGTCTTATAGCAATGGCATTGAAAATAAAATGGAATACGGGTATGATGCCAATGGCTCAATTAATTTATTTACCCTAACAACACTTGATACCGCCATGAACTATCATTCGGTTGAAACCCGTGAATGGCACCTTAATGCAAGTGGACATTATACCGATATCATTAAAATAAAGAATGGAATAGATACTAGTATGGCCAGTTTAATATACGATGAGGAAGGAAATTTAGTTGAGGAACATTGGAAAAAGAAAAATAAAGAAATTGAAACCTATTATTACTACTATAACAAGGCACATCTATTAACTGATATCGTTCGTTACAATACTCGATTAAAGAAATTAATTCCGGATTATCAGTATGAATATGACGAAGTAGGCAAACCCATACAAATGACTCAATTAGCTGCAAATGGCAAATATTTCATCTGGAAATATGGGTATAACGACAAAGGTTTAAAAATATCTGAAACCTGCAGGGACAATAAAAAAATATTGGTGGGAAATATCGAATACAGATATGAATTCTAATAAATAAAAGACATCATATATCAAATAAAACTCGTTTCACTGCCTTTAATTACCTCTGATCCAGGTTAAATAACTGTTATCAGACAGAAAATACTCAAAGGAGCAATGAACAGTGGTACCTTGTGCATTACATTAGAAATTTGTTGACCATGAGTTTTAAAAATAAAATTTCAGTGATAATGTCTGTCTACAATTGTCCTTTTCATTTGATAAAAAGGGCAATAGATTCTGTATTGAATCAAGACTTTCAAAATTTCGAGTTAATTATCATAGATGACGGAAGCAATAATGATACACAGCATCAGATCCTAAATTATACCATTCAGTATGAGGATAAAATAACTTATATGAGGCATAAAAACAGGAGTCAATCTGAATCTATCAACAGAGGGATTCTCTTTAGCAACGGCGAATACATTACTGTAATTGATGCAGATGATGAATATAAACCGAACCATTTGAGTAAGTGTTTAGCTGAAATAAAAACTTACGATTTAATTGCTTCAACTACCGAAACCATTGTAAAGAACGAATCAGATTATTATGTGCCAGATCGTTTCGATAATAATCAAGTCATTCATGTAGATGATTGTGTCTTGTTTGCAACTTTATTTGGCAAAAAAGAAGTGTTTAAAAGGCTGAATTTCGAAAAAATGTATGCGGCAGATGCTCATTTTTATGAAAGAGCAGAGCAGCAATTTTTTGTAAAGAAACTAGATTTGAGAACCTATATTTATTATAGGAATAATCAAGATAGTTTGACTGCAAAAACTAAAACAAATAGTACCATTGAAAATTGATTTTGAAATTCCGGAAAATCTAATAGCAGCGTCTCATTTCTCTGGTATTTATGACGTAAATAGAAGTACTACCTTAGCAAACGATGATTTTATGCTGGTATCAGAATGGGCTAATTCTATTACAGCATTAGGTTTGAAAGGCATTATCTTTCACAACAACTTTTCTGAAAAAACGTGCCAATTATATCAAAGCAATCATATCCATTTTATAAAAGTTGACTATCAGGCACCATACAATCCCAATGTATTTCGATATTTGATCTATGCTGAATTCCTACAGCAATGCTCAAGCCTTATTAAAAATATATTTTTCACAGATATATCCGATGTCAAGGTTTTACTAAATCCGTTTGTAGAAGAATTATATTTAAATAATACATCTTCGATTTTTTGTGGAGACGAACCCAAGATTTTAGACAATGAGTGGATGCAATTACATTCTCAACACTTGAGGAGTAAAATTTCCGATTATTTTGTTCATGAAACAAAATTCAAAAACTACACTTTATTAAATTGTGGCATCATGGGAGGAGCTATTTCAATCATGCATCCATTCATAAAAGAATTGAGTTCGATTCACCAAGAGTTTAATACAGATAATAACACCCCTTATACAGGTGATATGGGAGCCTTTAATTATTTGATTAACAAAAAGTATCGCGAAAAACTGATACATGGAAGACCCGTCAATACAGAATTTAAAAGTTATTCTGAAGACAATTCATGCTGGTTCAAGCATAAATAATTAGTAACAAAGAAGTATAGAAATAAAATAAGCCACAATAAATTGAATTTCAATCTAATGTGGCTTATCGATTGTGCCTCAGGCGGGAATCGAACCCGCACTCGCGTTGCGGCGAACAGGATTTTAAGTCCTGCGTGTCTACCAGTTCCACCACCAAGGCGTCCCAAAAAAAAATCCCGAGCCGCCAACGCGGACGGGACTTTGAGCGAAAGACCGGGCTCGAACCGGCCACCCCGACCTTGGCAAGGTCGTGCTCTACCAAATGAGCTACTTTCGCGATTTTTTCATCCTCCTACACTTCAGTTTCGGCGGATAAATTTGTAAAGAACTAATAAATTAGGAGTGCAAAAATAGCAATCTGAAGTTCCTGACAAAATTTTTTTTCAAATTACTTATACTCAGGAGTATATTTTGTACTTCCTTGAATTTCAATATCAGGTTTTCCCGGGTATTTTTGATGGTACATACGGAAGCAACCTCCTAATACGAAAGAAAGAATACAGAACACCTGTAAATAAAATAAAAATCTGGAAGAACTTACCCAATTTGAAGTAAAATCTTTCTCAGATGCGTTATTAGTTTCGTTTGACATATCTATCTATTGGATTGCAAAAATAGGGTTCCCATTCAAAATATTAAAACCTATTTTCCAACAATTTTTTGAAAACTTGTTTTGTGACGTATAAAATATTGCCAAACAAGCGACCCTTTGTATACGCCGTCTAACTGTGCTAAAGGCTTAGGACTTAGCTTTTTAGATTTATTGGGTTTGAAAATCCAAAGGATTAATGCAAAATGGGCTTTCATGATGGCAGTAAAAAAATAAGCGTCGCCCGTAAATAAGCCTTTCCAGGCAGAAATGGCATCTAAAGCAAAACGAACGGGCATTTTCCATAGTTTTTCACTCCAGGGCAAATGCATCCAGAGCATAATTAGGTTATTCCTGAAATTCAAAAATACCTTCCTACCTCCTCTTGGTAAGGTACCGGCGCCTACATGGTACACTACAGAAGCAGGACAAGCCATAATACTGTATCCTTTCAATTGCATTCTCCAACAAAGTTCAATTTCTTCCTGATGCGCAAAAAAACTGGCATCCAATCCCCCCATTTCGTGATACACATTTGATCTAACAAACATCGCTGCACCTGATGCCCAGAAGATCCTTTGAGTGGTATTATATTGAGAAGCATCAGGCTCACAAACATCAAAAATTCTACCCCGCGAAAATGGATAACCCAGACTATCAATCCATCCACCTGCAGCTCCTGCATATTCGAATAAATGTGGATTGAAATAGGATAATAGTTTTGGTTGACAAGCTCCTATTTTCGGATCAGATTCCATCAATTGAATGATGGGCTCGATCCAACCTGGTGTAACGGATACATCAGAATTTAATAACACATAATAATCTGCAACTACATTCGACAATGCCCAATTATATCCCCCTGCAAACCCTTCGTTTTGATCGTTAATGATTATGTCAATTGTTGGAAATGCTGATTCAACAAATGCAATAGAATCATCAGTTGAGGCATTATCTGCCAATACAATTTTTTTATTGGTATAAGTAGACGCCAACACCGAAGGCAAAAAATTCTCTAGGTGCTTTTTTCCGTTGAAGTTGAGTATTACAATTGCTACACTGGGAAATACCAAAATAATAATTTGTGCGAAAATAAGGTATGCTAGCAAATGCAAGCCTTTCACACTAGAATTAATTCAACAATTAACGCTATGCTAAATAATTTTAGTCAATTAATAGGTAAATTGTATCTTTCCAACGAAATAACTACCATGCGTTTTCTATTATTAAATCTTGATTTCCTCGATCATCCTTGTTGCTACTAAATATTAGCAAATCAGCATTATTTCTTATCAACTATTATTTTATTTTTTCATTCTGGATATTTCGGTATCTAATTACTATTAATTTTTTTATATGATGACGCATGATCTATCAGCGCGAACAGCGGCTTTTTTGGAAACGGAACTCAAATATGGTGCACATAATTACCATCCACTTCCAGTTGTTTTAGAAAGAGGCGAAGGGGTTTTTTTATATGATGTTGACGGCAAAAGGTATTTTGATTTTTTAAGTGGATACTCAGCTGTAAATCAAGGACATTGCCACCCTGCCATTATCAAGTCATTAGTAGATCAGGCACAAAAATTAACCCTTACCTCTCGAGCATTTCATAATAATTTACTAGGTGAATATTCAAAATTCATAACCTCCTATTTTGGTTATGATAAAGTGTTGCCGATGAACACTGGTGTTGAGGGAGGTGAAACTGCCATCAAATTAGCTCGTCGGTGGGCTTACACAAAAAAAGGGGTAGCAGAAAATCAAGCTAAAATCATATTTGCAGAAGGAAATTTTTGGGGAAGAACCATGGCCGCCATTTCTTCTTCTACTGACCCAAGTAGTTATAAAGGGTTTGGTCCGTTCATGCCTGGCTTTGGTTTGGTTCCCTATAATGATATTGAATCTCTGGAAGTAGCTTTAAAAGACCCTAATGTAGCAGCTTTCATGGTAGAACCCATTCAAGGTGAAGCTGGTGTTGTATTACCTGATGATGGATACCTTACCGCAGTGAGAGCTTTATGTACCAAGTACAATGTGTTATTCATTGCGGATGAAATTCAAACGGGTTTGGCCAGAACAGGAAAAATGCTGGCTTGCGATCATGAAGGTGTTCGTCCGGATATACTAATTCTCGGAAAGGCCCTGAGTGGCGGGGTATTGCCCGTATCTGCAGTTTTAGCTGATGACCATATCATGATGAATATTCATCCGGGTGAACATGGATCTACTTATGGAGGCAATCCACTGGCATGTGCAGTGGCTATTACAGCATTAACTGTTCTAAAAGATGAAAGAATGGCTGAGAATGCTACTGTAATGGGAGAATTACTCAGATCAGAATTAGCAAAATTACAATCACCTTATATCACCACTATTCGTGGCAGAGGTTTACTCAATGCCATTGTAATTAAACACGCCAATCCTGAAGCATCCTGGGACCTTTGTTTAGAATTAAAAGAAAACGGCTTATTAGCTAAACCAACCCATGGTGATAAAATACGTTTTGCACCACCATTATTGATCACAAAGGATCAGATCCTGGAATCTGTTGATATCATACACCGATCACTTCAAATTCTGGCATAAAAAAAAGCCCTCCCTATTAATTGGAGGGCTTTTTTTATCGCAACGGTCTTCATTTTTTTACGTCCAATTTTGGCAATAAACTCATGATAAACATGATGACTGCAAATACAACTAAAAGGTAAAGTCCAATCTGTTTTTCAGGACACTCTCCCCCTCTGCACATCGAAAATATCAAGAAGTTTTTGAAAGCCCATGCCAGGTTGATGGCACCTAAAAAAACGTTCAATCTTTTTGACCAGATCCTGGAAACAAAAAAGCAAATGATCATGGCTGTAGCCAAAAATCCGTGGCTTTGTATCTGGTTGCCAAAGCTAAGTTCTGCGCTAGATCTTCCATTAA
Organism: Chitinophagaceae bacterium; assembly: GCA_947371755.1. Taxonomy (GTDB): domain Bacteria; phylum Bacteroidota; class Bacteroidia; order Chitinophagales; family Chitinophagaceae; genus Sediminibacterium. Next base: position 8,003 of record CANBQT010000029.1, on the reverse strand, counting down.
GTCCTGATAGATACAATTGTAATGATGGAATATAAATCCAGGGAAGGGTACAAACAATTACTAAAGCTATTGAAGCAACCATTCCAATGTATTGAGAGTATTTCATGGTATATTTTAATAAAATTCATGCAAGAGTACAAAAATATGGCCCAATATTTGCACTTATCCACTATCCCATTAACATATTTTAAATATTAAACTTTAAGGGGCAACGTAAAGTCCAAAGCAAGTATCTTTATTTCAAATCCCCCACATGAAACTCAGTAAACGCTACAATTGGGCATCCCAATTGTTATTTTTTGTATTGTCCCCAAGTAAAGTAGCAGAATAATTATTATAAAAACCATGGAATTGATATATCACAAATTGGGAAAATTGAACAGTATGTTGAAATGTAGGAGTGTTTTAAGTTTATTGCTGATATTTTTTGTTGCTCTTTCTGGATTGAATGCGCAGAGTTCCCTTACCACATGCTCGAATGTTACATTTAATTTTAACAGTGAGGCAGGGCATATTCCTGGTGAGACTTATACTTGGACATCATCCGTTACTAGTGGAGTAATTACTGGCCTTACAAATAGTGCTGTTCCAGGCCTTACCGCAATTACCGAAACATTGGTTAATACCCAAACAACAGCAGGAACTGTAACTTATAATGTAACAACTTCCAGAGCTACCACTTTCACTTTAATTGTTACTGTTAATCCTGAAGCTAGTTTAGCAAATGCAGGGGCTTTTGTTACACCCATTTGTTCAGCTATTTCTCAGAATTATTTAGCAACTTCTAATATACCCGGAACAAATATTATTTGGACAAGAGTTGCGCAAGCCGGAATTAGTAATCCAACAAATGTTGGGAGTTTTTTAGTAAACGAAACTTTAATCAATAACACTACAGGTCCGATTACAGTTCCATATGTATTTACATTAACAACAGGGAGTGGATGTGTAAGCAAGGCAACTATTAATGATGTTGTAAATCCAACACCTAGTCTTTCCAGTACTTTAAATCCTCCGGCAATCTGTAGTCAGAATTTATTTACTTATAGCCCAAGCTCCAACACCGCAGGGGCAATATTTGCTTGGTCGAGAAGCCCTCAGGTAGGAATAAGTAATCCAATTGTTAGTGGAACAGGTGCCATTAATGAAAATTTAATAAACACTACAAATGCTACTATCAATGTTACCTATGTATTTAATTCAACTTCATCAGGCTGTTCTAGTCCTCAGCAAGTAGTTGTAGCAGTTCATCCAACTCCAACAATTGCAAATCAATCTATAACGGTCTGCAATAATGGTTCTTTTATCATAAGTCCAGCCAATGCACCTGTAGGAACACAATATACATGGGCCCTTCCAACTTTTCCTGCGGGAATTTCTGGTGCAACAAGCGGCACTCTAGCAAATAACGTTAATCAAACATTAAGTAATAGTTCTGGTGTACCTGCAACAGGCACATACACTATCACACCCATTATAGCTGGTTGTACAGGTGCAAATTTCAATGCAACAGTTACAGTAAATACTGTGGGTTCGGGTCTTGCATTACCATCTATCAATACTTCATGGTGTAATAATAGTACTTTCAGTTTTACAAATCCTTCAGCTCCAGCAGGAACACAATATATCTGGAGTGCGCCAACCTATAGTCCAGCTGGGTCATTATCTGGCGGCACAGCACAAGGCACAGCTCAAAATAATATTTCGGGAATTTTAGTGAATAATACTGCTGCTACAGGAACGGCAACCTATGATGTTATTCCTGTTTTAGCCGGTTGCACAGGTAATGTTTTTCAGGTGAACGTGGTAGTAAATAGTCCTGCAGTTTTAAGTGGATCATTAACACCTCCAGCCATTTGTAGCAATACTCTGTTTAGCTATACACCTAACAGTACAACGGGCGGTACCATTTATAGTTGGTCAAGATCTGCAATTGCTGGCATATCTAATACGCCAGCCACCGGAATTGGCAATCCCAATGAAATTTTAATCAATACCAGTAATATTCCTATACAGGTTAATTATGTATACACCCTTACAACGGGCACATGTGTCAATCAACAAACTGTCTCTGTCTTTGTGAATCCAATACCTGTGTTAAGTAGTGCATCTCCCAACCCGATTTGCAGTGGGGCCACTTTTAATTTCGTTCCTTTATCAACCACGCCAGGTTCTGCATTCACATGGTCAAGACCAATTGTACCGAATATTAGTAATGCTTCTATGATTGGAATTGGGAACCCTGGTGAGATCTTAATTAACACTAGTATAAATCCCGTTACTGTACCCTATAATTATACCCTGATAGCAAATGGTTGTAGCAATTCACAAGTAGTAACTGTATTGGTAAATCCAATCCCAATCATTAGCAATCAAATTACAAGTATCTGCAGTGGTTCGGGTTTTAATTTTACCCCAACAAATGTACCTTCCGGATCTCTTTATACATGGACTGTACCTACTTTAAATCCTTTAATATCACTTTCAGGTGGAATTGCGCAAGGCACAGCACAAACAAGTATCAGTGGTGTTTTAAGCAGTTTAACCACAGGACCAGCAACAGCTACTTATATTGTTACACCATCAGCAAACGGATGTACAGGTTCTACTTTTAGTTTAACTGTTTCAGTTACTGCTCCAACTGTTTTAACCAGCAATTTAACACCTGCTGCTATTTGCAGCAATTCTGCATTTATTTATAATCCAACAAGTAATACATTCGGAACAATCATCGGATGGACAAGGCCTAGTATTATAGGGCTTGCAAATGCTGCTGCAAGTGGCATTGGAAATCCAAATGAAACTCTTGTAAATACTAGTACGGCTGTGGTAACGGTACCATATTTGTTTGCTTTAACTACACCTTCTGGTTGCGTATCAACACAAACAATTAATGTAAACGTTAACCCGGCTCCTGTTTTATCTAGTAGGTTAGTGGCTACCCCTATTTGTACAGGAGATTTGTTTAGTTATACACCAACTTCCCTATCACTTGGTGCCACATTTTCATGGAATCGACCAGTTATTGCTGGCATTAGCAATGCAGCTAATTCGGGGACTGGACTTCTTTTCCCAAATGAGATATTAGTCAACACCAGTACTTTGCCAATTACTGTTTCCTATAATTTTACGATAACTGTAAATGGATGTTCTAATTCACAAATTGTTTCTGTAATTGTAAATCCTAAACCAGTTGTTCCAAATCAAACTGCCGTTACATGTAGTAATGTGTTCTTTAGTGTAACACCTATAAATGTGATCCCTGGCACACAATACACCTGGACTTTACCAACTAGTAATAATGGATCAATTTCAGGAGGAAGTGCTCAACCTATATTACAGGATAGTATCAGTCAACTCTTAGGTAACACTACCATCAATAATGCAATAGCTACATATACGGTAACACCTTATGCTTATGGTTGTCTGGGCTCTGATTTTACTTTAGCTGTTACAGTACGACCAGCTCCAATTGTAGCCAATCAAAGTATCGCAGCAGTGTGTAGTAATACAGCATTTAGTTATTCAGCAGTTGCTGTTCCAGTTGGCACTACCTATACATGGAGCAATCCATTGGTAGCACCTGCCAATAGTTTAAGTGGAGGAAGTGCACAGGCTTTTAATCAGAATGTAGTTAGTCAAACATTAACCAGCAGCAATAATCAAATAAATACAGCCACATATTCTGTAACACCCAGCAGTGCAGGTTGTACAGGTGCCACTTTTACATTAACGGTACCAGTTAAACCTGTTCCTGTTGTTACTAATTTATTTGACACTATTTGTAGCGGTACCACATTCTCGGTATCCCCTAGCCCAGTTCCATTAAATACTTTATATACCTGGTCTTTACCAACCAGCATTCCTTTTGGTAGAATTGTTGGAGGATCGGGTAATAATGTTCCTGTAAATGCTATTTCTCAAACACCTGTAAACACCGGAGGAACCCCTGCTCAACTTTTGTATACAGTAACACCTGTTGCAAATGGATGTACAGGTGGTCCATTTACATTGCTTGAAACAGTTGGAGTTCAACTTCCTCAGATACCTAATACTACAGCAACTGTTTGTAGCAGTGTGCCATTCAATGCAACTCCAACAGGGGTACCAGTAAATACAAAGTATGCCTGGGCTGTTCAATCGGTTACACCTGCCGGAACACTCGCAGGAACAAGGGCTCAATCAATTCCTCAGACAACAGTAAGTGATACCATTGCTAATATCTCAAGTACACTTGCAACAGCAGTATATGCAGTAACACCTTCTAATACCGGATGTACTGGAAATATATTTTTAGCGACAATCAACGTTCGACCAATTCCAAAAGCTACCATTATAGCACCCCCTACTGTTTGTGCCTATATAAATGATACGCTTTCAGTTTCATTTGCAGGTACAGGTCCTTGGAGTTTTAATTACTTAGACAATGGAGTTGCAAAAACACAAACTGGTATCACCAGTAATCCTTACACCTGGATAGTTCCTTCACCACTTTTGTCAACCTCAAAATCTTTGGTCATTACCAGGGTAAATGATTTTGCCTGTGTGGATAGTGTAAGCAATAGTTCCATCAATCAGATTTTAAATCCATTGCCACTGGGGCATATTGTTAATCTGCATGGACAATATATCTGTAATAATACCCCAGATACTTTATTCATTGGACATACTTTAGATACCTTAAGTTTTCAATGGACTTTGAATGGTGTTCCAATGCCTAATTTAACAACCGATTCCATCTCCACTTTAACACCCGGCAGATACAATGCAATCTTCACCAATAAATATGGATGTACCGATACTGCTGCAGTTGCTGAAACACTGACCTATATTTCACAACCAGTTATTAAATTCAGTTTTGATAATTATTGTATCAACAATATTATCAACTTTAAAAATTTAACTGATACAACATATACAGGTCCTACAAGTTGGCTTTGGGATTTAGGTGATAGTACTACCAGAACAAGATTTGATGCTGCTACCACTTACCCTTCAGCAGGGCATCGAAAAATTGTTTTAACAGCTTTTCAATTCTATTGTCCAGCATACACCACATCACTCGATTCTGTGATCAATATTGAGTTCCCAACACCAGGTATTCGAATGCCTTCAGTAAGTGCATACTTAGGTCAGAACACACCAATTATTGGAAGGAACCTGCCAACATATACCTATAATTGGAGTCCTGCCTGGGGCATTGATCATCCTGATAGTTCTTCTGTGAATTTCAATTATCAGAAAACACAGGAATATCTCTTCCAACTCATTGCACCATCTGGATGTGTTACTTCAGACACGGTGTTAGTAAGAGTATTCGACAATAGTTTGGTAAACATTCTGGTTCCTAAATCATTTACACCAAATGGAGATGGCATCAATGATAAATTATTTCCTTATTTAACTGGCATTAAAACATTCCAATATTATAAAGTGTATAATCGATTCGGTAAACTCATGTTTGAAACCAGAAATTATGATGAAGGATGGGATGGAACAGTTGGAGGAACACCACAACCAATGGCAATTTATATATGGGTTGCTGCAGGCATTGGCAATGATGGAACGCTTGTAGAGAAAAGAGGTGAAACTTTATTATTACGTTAATCAAATCAGTCTATGTACAAATTGAAATATATTATTCTGTTCACATTAGTTTCCTTTTATAATAAGGAACCATTGTTTGCACAAGATCCTGTTTTTTCTCAATTCTATTCCTCTCCGATGAGTATGAATCCTGCATTGGCGGGTAATGGCAATGCCAGTTGGCGCATTGTGGGGAATAATAGAAGTCAGTGGATCGGTCAGGGTTTAGATCCATTAACCACTACTTCACTTTCATTTGATGGCAAACTATTCAGGTCGAAAAATAATGAATCAAATTATATAGGTGGAGGAATTATGTTTCTTCAGGACAAAGGATTAGCTGGTGCCTATAAAACCAATTCTTTGAATCTGGTGTTGAGTTCACACGTGAGTTTAGATGCTGAAGATGAAAATGGATTATCAGTGGGATTAGGTGGTACCTATTCAAATACTATGATAGATTTTTCGCAGCTAACTTTTGCGCAACAGATTAGTTCGGGTGGATTTAATCGATCACTACCTACATTAGAACCTTATTTAACAAACGTGAAGCCCTATTTTGCCATGTTTGCAGGTATTTCATATACCTACAGCACAGAAAATAACAATTTTGATATTGGCATAGCTGGATATCGTTTTATGAAAACAAATCGTAGTGCTTTAAATGATCCCACTCAATTAGATCCACCACGATATAATATCCATGCTGGTTATCAAACTTATATCAATGAACGTTTGGTGCTAAATACAAATGCCATTTATGCAATAGAAAGCAATTTGCATTCATTTACACTCGGACTTAATCTGGGAACCTTTTTAGATAACTCAGAAACTCCAACTATATTAAATACAGGTCTTTGGTACCGCACTAATGAAGCAATTATTCCTTATTTGGGATTATCTTATCGAAATATTCAAGCAGGATTAACTTATGATATTCCTACATCTACTTCAAATACTGCTTTAAATACCTTAAAGACCTATGAATTTTCGTTGATTTTAAGATCTCCGCAAAGAGGACCAAAGGGAATTCCTTGTCCCTGGAAATAACCATTCAGACCTTAATTACTTGAGTTACAATAAAATAAAAGCCCAAAAAAATTTGGGGCTTTTATTTTAAAAAGAGGTCCCGAGCGGATTCGACGATAATTCATTATACGCTCATTATCAATATATTAGATTGTCATTTTTGAAAAGGGTCATACATAGGTCATTTTGACTACTTAATGGAGTATCGAAGCATGATTACTAAATGCTTTTAAAGACCAAATTGTTGAGATAAATTTAGCGCATTACATTAAAACCAAAAAATGCGAGATTCACCCGGCCAATAAAGGGTGTTTTATTCAAAAGCAAATTGAGAGGCGCCCATTTGATTTGTTGAAACTGTCATTATGGAATTTAATAACTTGCCAGTCGTTTTTAGACTTTACAATTCTTTGGGTTCTGGATATTTGAATGGAACCTGATATGATTGGGAATTCTCCTCAGAATCAGAGGTTTTTATGTCTTACTTCCCTGGAGGCCTCTTTAACAGAAGGATTTTACTCTTTGGTACTAATGACCCTCGATTTCAAATAGCTGAAGCAATATAAACACCATTTGGCAAGGCGATTATGAGTGATGATTAAGGTGCTCATCTAGGGTTTAAAAACATAGCTAGAAAAGTAATACACGCATGATTCAAATGAAAGAGCAGGTCGTGCGGATCGCTTATACCGGGTTTATCACTCGAATTTGATCTGCGAATTTCGAACCTTGACTGCTACGAAGCTTGACTTCCCTATACACCCCATAATTCATCCACGAAAGAGATTTCTTCCATGCACCCGGTTCACAATTTTTGCGCCGTTTTTAGTTACATATTCACGAAATCGTTTAGTAATCTTCTTGAAGTTCACATTGTTCTATTGAAAATACCCTTTTAGTCACAGATCAATAAGCTTTTACTGTTATATTACAAATAGCTAATAACTTCGAATAAATTGTCAGTATGGCCTTTAACGAAAATACAAGAGTAAAAATTCCGGCAATCCTGCACCTGTGCAGGTTAGGGTATGGTTACGTTTCGCTGTCAAAGGCTAAATGGAATGTTACTACAAACATATTCACCGATATTTTTAATGATAGCATCAAACGAATTAATCCAGACATTGAAGATGGCGATATAAAAAGAACTTACGAAAATATTTGCCTGGCATTAGACAATGAAGATTTGGGCGAGGCTTTCTCTAACATGCTCAATGAAACATCAGGTGTTAAACTAATAGACTACAAAGATTTCAATAATAATACTTTTAATGTTGTTACAGAACTCACTTACAAAAACGGTGAGGATGAATTTAGACCGGATATAACCTTGCTGATAAATGGAATGCCATTGGCATTCATCGAAGTAAAAAAGCCAAACAATCAGG
>CANBQT010000028.1 GCA_947371755.1 Chitinophagaceae bacterium | reverse complement strand
TCTGAATTTTTTAATGCAAAACATAAAAAGATCATCTTCCTGGCCTTTTTGATTGCATTCTTTAATCAGGTATCGGGTATCAATTTTATTTTATATTATGCCCCTGAAATTTTAGAAAAAGCAGGACTGGCTGCGAAAGAATCTTTATTCAACTCTATTGCGATAGGTGGCACCAATTTGATCTTCACTTTTGTAGGTTTATACTTGATTGATCGGCTGGGAAGAAAAACACTTTTATTAATTGGTTCATTCGGCTATATCATCAGTTTATCATTAGTTTCATATGCATTCTATGCACATTCTGGACCAATCTTTTTAATGACATTTTTATTACTGTTTATTGCATCACATGCTGTTGGACAAGGTGCAGTTATCTGGGTATTTATTTCTGAGATATTTCCTAATAAGATTCGATCTGCTGGTCAATCATTTGGAGCAAGTATTCACTGGGTCTTTGCTGCCATCATAACACTGATTACTCCGTATTTTTTAGATAAAGACAATGGAATTTTCAAAGAAAATCCATGGCCTATTTTTGCCTTTTTTGCCGGGATGATGGTTTTACAATTAATATGGGTAATAACCAGTATGCCTGAAACAAAGAATATTTCTCTGGAGGAATTAGAAAAGAAACTCATCAACTAAATAGTAAATAATGCGCAAGAGTATTTTTATAATGTTTTTGTTTTTGGCAGGAAAAAATGTGGCACAGGAGCAATCATTATTTAAAGAAACCTATCGCCCGCAATACCATTTTAGTCCGGCTAAAAACTGGACAAACGATCCCAATGGTTTGGTATATTATGGTGGAGTGTATCATTTATTTTTTCAGCACAACCCTTTCGGAAATGAATGGGGGCATATGAGTTGGGGACATGCTACGAGTAAAGACCTGATGCATTGGAAAGAATTGCCCGTGGCTATTGCTGAAGAAAATGGAGTGGCCATATTTTCTGGTTCTGCAGTAGTAGATAAAAATAATAGTACCGGTTTTTCTACACAGCCCGATCAGCAATCTTTAGTAGCGATCTATACAGCACATACCGAAAAATTACAAACTCAGGCTTTGGCATTTAGTAATGATAAGGGGTTGACCTGGAAAAAATATAAAGGAAATCCTGTGTTAGACTTACATAAAAAAGACTTTAGGGATCCCAATGTGTTTTGGTATGAAGCAGGAAAAAAATGGGTGATGGCAGTATCTCAACCAATTGAACATCAAATTTCATTTTACAGTTCAAATAATTTGAAAGAATGGAAACTGTTAAGCAATTTCGGTCCTGCAGGAGATCTTAGCGGTGTTTGGGAATGTCCTGATCTGATGCAAGTTCCTATTGAAGGTGAACCGGGAAAAACTAAATGGGTTTTGTTTACTTCACAAAATAGTACCATGCAATATTTTGTGGGTGAATTTGATGGCACCAAATTTATCGAAGACAAGCCCCAAACTAAAATTCATAAACAAGATTATGGTACCGATTATTATGCTGCTGTAACGTATCATAATAGTCCTGATAAGCAACCAATCAGCATTGGATGGGTAAATAACTGGGAATATGCGAATACAATTCCTACCAAGCCCTGGAAGAGTGCCATGTCTTTGCCAAGAAAACTATCAGTAAAAAAGAGGGGGGATGATTGGGTATTGATTCAGCATCCTTTGAGTACACTGGAGGAGTTGCGATTAAAAAAAGAAGCTATTTCAAATAATTCTGTTTCAAAAGAGTATGATCTATTTCAAAAAGGTAACTGCTTTGAAATGTCATTTGATATGATTCCTGCGAAAAATGCAGTTGGGGGAATTAAAATAGCAGTGGGTAATGGTCATTATTTCGAAATTGGCTATGATGCTGCAAGAGAAAAATTATTTATAGATAGAAGTAATACCAATCATTCGTTCAATAGTAAATATGCGTCTATCAATAGAAAGGAGGCCGATCTTAAAATGTATACAGGTATGATTCGGTTACATATTTACTTTGATGAATCAATAGTTGAAATTTATACGGCTGATGGAACTGTTGTATTTACCTCTCAGGTTTTTCCTGACAAATCAGAAAATGGAATGCAGTTCTATAGTAATGGCTCTGAAATCAGGTACGAAAATGTTCGATATTGGAAAATGAAGTCGACTTGGTTTTAAACAAAAGTTGGGATTGATTCCTTCTTTTTGAATTCATGTATCTTTGCGCCATCAATTAAGTTTAAATAGAAAACAATGGCAAGTTTCCGCAATTTTAAAATGGTAAGCTATGTGGTTTATGGCCGCGGCAGTTTTAATCAGTTAGATGAAATTTTAGCTCCACAACGTAAAGGTGAAGCGCCTATGATCTTTTTAGTAGATCATTTCTTTGAAGGCAAGCCATTAGCAAGTCGTGTACCATTGAGAGGAAAGGATAAGATCATATTTGTGGATGTTACTCATGAACCCAAAACAACACAAGTAGATAAGTTAGCTCAGGGATTGAAAGATGAGTTTGGTACCATTAGTGGAGTGATTGGAATAGGTGGTGGATCCGCAATGGATTTAGCAAAAGCGGTTTCTTTGATGATGAATAATCCCGGATCATCTGCTGATTATCAAGGATGGGATCTCGTAAAACATGCAGGTGTTTATAAAGTAGGCATACCTACTTTGAGTGGAACAGGTGCTGAAGTAAGTAGAACAACTGTTTTAACTGGTCCGGTTAGAAAATTAGGGATGAATTCTGATTTTACTCCTTTTGATCAAATCGTTTTAGATCCTGAATTAACTAAAGATGCGCCGATCAATCAGCGTTTTTATACGGGTATGGATTGTTATATCCATTGTATCGAAAGTTTAGAGGGAACCTTTCTAAATGAATTCAGTAAAAGTTACGGTGAAAAGGCATTACAATTGTGTCAGAAAATTTATGTGGAGAAAGACCATTGGGATGATGAAAGTGATGATCAATTAATGATGGCTTCTTATGCAGGTGGAATGAGTATTGCTTATTCACAAGTGGGTGTTGCTCATGCTGTAAGTTATGGCTTAAGTTATTTATTAGGTACCAAACATGGAATAGGGAACTGTATCGTGATGAATCATTTGGAAGAATATTATCCTGCTGGTGTGAAGGAGTTCAAATGGATGGTTGAGAAAAATAATATCGATATACCTGTTGGTATTTGTAAGGGATTATCTGAAGAAGATTTTGAAAAGATGATCAATGTTTCAATGGGCATGAAGCCATTATGGGAGAATGCTTTGGGTAAGGATTGGGAAAAGATCATGACCCGCGAAAAATTACGCGCACTATACGATAAATTATAATCAATTGGTTCTTTAAAAATATTGTAATATGTCAATACGTATTTTCATTACTGGCGGTACATTTGATAAGGAATACAATGAATTGAATGGACAATTGTATTTCAAAGACACACATATCAACGAACTCTTGAAATTGGGAAGGTGTAGAGTGGATGTAGATATTAGAACACTCATGATGGTGGATAGTTTGGAGATGACGGATGACGACAGGCAATTGATCGCACGTCAATGTCAGAACTCAGATGAAGACAAGATTATCATTACACATGGCACCGATACCATGGCAGAAACTGCTGCAGTTTTAGCAAAAGAAACTTCCAATAAGACGATAATACTAACAGGCGCTATGATTCCCTACAAATTTGGAAGCTCAGATGGATTATTCAATTTGGGAAGTGCCTTAGCATTTGTACAGGCATTACCAAAGGGTGTTTATGTTGCCATGAATGGGCGATTCTTTACCTGGGATAATGTGCGCAAGAATAAGCAAACTGGTGGCTTTGAAGAGATCAAATAAAAAAAGCCACCCTATTTTGTAGGGTGGCAGTAGAATTTGGGTTAGCCTATCTATTACTTCTTAGTTTCTAATAATTTGAAGAATTGATCCAATTGAGGAAGGATCACAATTCTTGTTCTGCGATTAGCTGCACGTCCTTCTGCAGTAGCGTTGTCTGCAAGAGGAAGGTATTGACCACGACCAGCTGCAGTCATACGTTTTGGATCTAATCCGTAAGTAGTTTGTAAAATACGAACAACAGTTGTTGCACGTTTTACGCTAAGATCCCAGTTATCGGAGATACCTGTGCTCTTAATTGCAAGAGAGTCTGTATGCCCTTCTACTAAGAATTCAATATCTGGTTGCGCATTCAAAACTTTGGCAACCTTTCCTAATACATCTTTAGCTTTATCAGTTACATCGTAACTACCGCTTTTAAACAAAAGTTTATCAGAGATATCTACATAAACCACACCCTTATCAACTTTGATATTGATGTCTTTATCATCTAAGTTACCAATAGCACCTTTAAGATTCATTACTAAAGCCATGTTCAAAGAATCCTTACGAGCAATTGAACCCTGAAGGTCTTTGATATAAATATCTTTAGAACCAATATTTTCTAATGACTTTTTAATACTCTCAGCCTGAGAACCTGTAACAACTGAAAGGTCTTTCAACTGATTCAAAACAGTGTTATTGTTTTGTTTTAAGTAATCAATCTGACCTTTTAAATCAGCATTGGCTGATTCCAAAGCCGACTTATTTGTTTTAAGTTCACTTACTTGGTTATTACACTTGTTTTGATCATCCTGTAGGGTACGATATTTACCTTGTAATTCCAGGTAAGCACCATTTAATTCACCATACTTTGCTTCAGCTTGTCTCATTTGTTTCTGGCTTACGCAAGAGAACAACATTAATGCGCTCAGACTAAGCCCAACATAGTTTCTAAATTTCATATCTGTTTGTTTTAAACTGTTGATAAGATTGTAAACGTAAAATTGAATCAAAAATTGTATATCGCTAATGAATTCATAAATCATACATTATGAAATTGTTCAGTCACAAAATATTATCGTTTCATTAGCAATACTCCAACCTACATAATTGTTTTGGTATTTGCCATCAATGACGTTTCGTTTAATTTTCAGAGTAGGTGTTAGTACGCCATTTTCAATGGTCCATTCTTCAGAAAGGATGATGAGTTTGGCAATTCTTTCGTGGTGTTCCAATTCTGTATTAACTGTTTTTAAAAATGCTATTAAATCATTTGCAAGTTGAATTTTTTCTACATTTTTAGCTGATTCAGAAAGTATACAAAGTGCGAATGCATGAGGCATTGCATGGCCCACTACACAAGCCTGGTCGATATAATGATGGGCAAGAAGTTGATTTTCTATGGGTGCCGGGCTGATGTATTTGCCTTTACTTGTTTTGAATTGGTCTTTTATTCTGCCGGTAATTGTTAAATAGCCTTCGTCATCAATTGAACCCTGATCTCCGGTACGCAGAAATCCATCTTCAAAACATGCAGCAGATAAAGCTGGTTCTTTATAATAGCCTTTCATAGATGCTTCGCTTTTTACCTGCACTTCCTGATCTGTTGATAATCGAACTTCCACCCCACCATAAGATTTTCCAACGGTTCCGAATTTGGTATTGTTTTTTCTATTTGCGTGAGAGAGGGCTAAATTTTCTGTCATCCCATAAGCCTCCATGATATTGATTCCCAGTTTAGCATACCAAACAAGCAGGGCTTTATTAATTGGAGATGCTCCAGTGAAGATAAAATGTGCTTTAGAGAGACCTAATTTTTTCTGAATAATTTTTTTGAAAAAACCAGATACAATGGGAATTGATAAAATGCGATTGAGTTTTTTCTGCGGCATTTTTTTAAGGATCTCTTCCTGCATTTTTTCCCAGATTCGCGGTACAGCAAGAAACATGGTAGGTTGTGTATCACGAAGATTAATAGAAAAACGATCCATCGATTCTACAAAATACATGGTGCTACCAGTGAATAGGGTGCCACATTCCACTAACATTTTTTCGGCTACATGGCATAGGGGTAGATAGGAGAAAAACACTTCTGATTGAATGGTTGGATTGGCTTTTAGAAAAGAAGCAACCGCAAAATTCATAGCACGATAGGTATGCATCACTCCTTTTGGTTGACCAGTAGTACCGGAGGTATAAATAATACAGGCTAAGGAGTCTACGTCAATAATAGGTTTGCCTATAAATGGTTGTTGGTCTTTTGTAATATCGACCCAACTAGGACAATTTTTAATGGGATAAAATGGAAAACATATTTGAACCAGATGATTAGGAACAGCTGCCTGCATTTTTTCTGGCTGATCTAGTTTGCCAAGGAAAATCAATTTTGAATCACTATGAAGGAGTAATTCATTTAATGAGTTCGGACTGATATTGGGATAAAGAGGAACAGAAACGCAACCAGCCATCATAATGGCTAAATCGGCCATGATCCAGTAAGCACAATTTTTACTGAGTATTGCAATCTTATCACCTTCCTGAATACCCATTGCATGAATGGCGCTCACCATTTTTCTAATTTCTTCTCCTGCTGATTGCCAGGTAAAATTCTGATAAACCTGATTTACTGGTTCCGATAAAAAAAGACTTTGCGATTTAGTTTGTTCAAAACCACAAAAGCTATCAATAATGGATGGGGGGTTATGCGATTCAGTCATAAAATTTGCATTTCAAATAGATTGTAAATGGGAAAGACTTAATTCAGGATATTTTCCCTGAACAGGTGCGAAATATTGGATGATCTTTTTGAAGTCAGCGGCTTCGTCATTTGAGGTATAGAATGGCTGTTCAATTCGAATTTCTTTGTTGGCAAAGTCAAATGCTACCATTACAATTGGCACATTTGCTTTTTTAGCGATATAATAAAAACCCGTGCGAAGTCGCTCTACTTTTTTTCTAGTGCCTTCAGGGGATAGTGCTAATAAAAATTCGGAATGTTCATTAAAAAGATCCACAGCCTGATCCACCATATTTTTTTTGCTGAAGCGATCTACAGGGTGTCCACCAAAATGGCGTAATAGAAAACCAATTGGCCCTTTGAAGAGTTCCTGTTTACCAAAAAATTGTAAAGTATTGAGTCTTAGAATACTCCTGGCTGAGAGGCCAATAAACAGATCGTCTACACAGGTATGAGGCGCAACTATAATAACTGCTTTGGGGGTGTTGATAGGAAAGGGGGCACTTATTTTCCATCCGATAAGACGAAAATAGAGTTTCCAGAGAAATCTCATACGTAGCAATCTTTGAGTAACAAGTTAAGATTTGCTTTTGATTTTAAACACAAAAAAATTCGGCAAATTTGATGAAAATGTACAATTTTATATTAGTTTACACTCTAACGCTAAAACCCCTACAATGGCTAATTTCAGAGGCTTCATCGGCTCAGAGCTGCTGGCCATTAAACAACATCTGGCTTCCATCAAAAGCGCTATTCCTAATAAAGTAAAATTAGCACCTTCCGAAAGGCGCAGCCTGTTTAAGTTGCACATGAAAAGAAAAGACTTTGCGATAAAAGCCATTGCGATGATGCGGAAAAGTCCAAGTTCAGCACCGAGTTTTGTAGATATACAGGCTTGTAATAATTATATGCTTTTATTTGAGCAATACTCAGAATTAATGGAGGAAGTGGAAGCAGTTAAGCGTCATTTAGAGGATGCAAGGTTATTGGTTGGCCATGAAATTTTAAAACAAACCCGCTCATATTTTCAAAATGCGAAGAATGGTGCAGATTCCGGGGATGTTCACTTTGAAAAAATCGTTCATTTGCTAAAGCCGTTCTATGCTGTAGGCAGAAACAGTAAAAAATTAGAGATAGAGCGCGAATAAGCTTTATATTAATCCTTGAATCTTCACATTTATCCTTTTTATGTAGCATTCAAATAAAGTATTATTTGAACTCTCAATTTTATAGCAAATTTGTATTGTTGATAAAGGACGATCTATAAAAATGAATAAGTATTTTAGAATTGACAAGGTTAGCAGAAAAAAACTCTACTGGATTTTCCAGGCTTGTGGTTGGCTTGCCATGCTCTTTTATGAACTGATCAATTATATTGGACTAGGTTTCTTTACCATTCCAGATTTTTTGTCGTTGATGGGTCTAACTGTAATCGCCATGCTATTCACGCATCTGTACAGGTACATTATCAATCATTCTAATTTTAATAGCAAAGCATATATCATCCAGTTTTTTTGGATGCTCATTAGTTGGGTTGCTTTATCATTAATCATTCCACTAACCGGTACATTGCTGTTTTATTTTATCTTTCATAAGGTAAAACTCAACTTTCTTAACCTCAACTTTTTTATGAATGTGATCAATTGGAGCAGGTACCTGGCAGTATGGTTACTGATGTATCACATCTCTAAATTTTTATATTCAAAGTCAAAAGCAGATTTACGGCAATTACATACTGTGGTTGAATTACAGACAGCACAATTAGAAATATTACGATTACAGTTAAATCCCCATTTTTTATTTAATGCACTTAACAGTATCCGCTCACTGATCATCACTGATGGGGAGCAGGCAAGAAATGCTACCACCTTATTATCGCAGCTTTTGCGACATACTTTGAACTACGAAAAACAGAGTTTTATATCTCTTCAACAAGAATCGGAAATTGTAAAAGATTATTTGGCTCTTGAGAAAATTAGATTTGAAGAGCGGTTAGAGTATTGTGTGGATGTTGAATCGGAATTGTTAGATGTAACAGTACCGCCGAGTATATTATTGACTCTTGCAGAAAATGCGATTAAGCATGGGATTAATAAATTAGTGAAGGGTGGATCAATTGTAGTGGAGGTAAAAAAGATGGAAACTCATGTTTTTATCATGGTAACCAATAGTGGTAAAATCACAGTGAATGAAGATAAAGGCAGACAGGGTATTGGTATTTCTAACTTAAATAAGCGCTTAAAGTTGTTCTATCCTTCGCATCCTGAGTTGATTTTACAGCAGGTTAAAGAAGATAGAGTTGTCGCAAGTATCCAATTACCAATTGAGCACAGTAATTAATTGAATTAACTACGGGATATTTATATAAATTGTTTCTTTGCACGAAACTAGACGCATGATCCATTCTCCAAACAAGATCATTATCATTACAGCACCATCGGGAGCAGGCAAGTCTACTATTACACATTATTTGTTGAATAAGTATCCGCAGTTATCATTCTCTATCTCTGCAGCCACAAGAAGTGCCAGGGGTAAAGAACAAAATGGGGTAGATTATTATTTTATTAGTGAGGAGGAATTCAAGCAAAAGATCCACGAAGATGCTTTTTTAGAATGGGAGATGGTGTATGAAGGAAAGTATTACGGAACATTAAGATCTGAATTAGATCGGATCTGGGTAGCCGGTAAAGTTCCTATGCTTGATATTGACGTGAAGGGAGCCATTCATGTACAGCAACAATTTGAAGATAATTGTCTTTCTATATTTATTGAACCACCATCTATAGAGGAATTGCAAAAAAGGTTAGAAAGCAGGGGAACAGAAACTCCTGAAAGCATAGCTACAAGGATCAATAAGGCAAGTTATGAGATCTCTTTTAATCATCGGTTTAGCAAAACCATCGTAAATGATGAATTAAGTAAAGCTTGCGAGGAGACAGAATCCGTTATTAAAGATTTCTTAGGTTGGTAACCATGTTTTACTGAAATTTATTGTCTAACATTTTTACTATGCCATTTACAAACAGAACCATTTTAATTACTGGTGCCAGCAGAGGAATCGGCAAAGCCATGGCCATACGCCTTGCAAAAGAAGGAGCTAATATTATCATTGCAGCAAAAAGTGTGGATGAAGATCCAAGATTAGGAGGTACTATCTACACTGCTGCGGCAGAAGTAGAAGCCGCTGGTGGTAAGGCTTTAGCGGTGCAAGTTGATATCAGAAATGAGGAGCAGATCCAAAATATGGTACAACAGGCTGTTGATAAATTTGGTGGCATTGATGTGGTGATTAATAATGCATCTGCTATTCAATTAACAGGAACAGCGCAAACAGAAACCAAGCGTTTCGACCTGATGCAAAGTATCAATGTGAGAGGTACTTTCTTAGTGGTGAAGCATTGTTTACCATATTTACTCAAAGGAAAAAATCCGCATATCATTACTTTATCACCGCCAGTAAATTTAAATCCTAAATGGATGGGTGGTCATATTGCCTATACCATTACAAAGTTCAATATGAGTATGCTGGCATTGGGATGGGCTGCAGAATTTAAAGGAGCTGGTATTGCCTCCAATGCACTTTGGCCAAGAACTACCATTGATACAGCTGCTGTAAGAAATTTATTAGGTGGGGAAGCATTGGCAAAAATGAGCAGAACACCAGAGATCATTGCAGATGCTGTTTATTTTATCTTAAAGAAAAATGCTTCACAATGTACTGGTCATACTTTTATTGATGAAGAAGTTTTAGCCGGAGAAGGCATCACAGATCTTGAAAAATATTCTGTTGTTCCCGGTGCACATTTATATACCGATTTATTTGTTTAAACAATACCCATTCATGAGCACAAAGAAGATTGTTACTGCAGGCGCTCTATGCCTTGCAACTGGATTATTATTTGCACAGAAAGCAAAAACAAAAATAGCAGCA
This sequence comes from Chitinophagaceae bacterium, assembly GCA_947371755.1. GTDB lineage: Bacteria > Bacteroidota > Bacteroidia > Chitinophagales > Chitinophagaceae > Sediminibacterium. The sequence continues at coordinate 30,007 of CANBQT010000028.1, read as the reverse complement.
GTGAATACTGTTGAAGTTTTAAAAACGCAAGCCATTCAGGATATTCAAGCTGGCTACAGTGGATATAAAAATGTGGCATTGCAAATATGGAATTATGCCGAAGTTGGATATAAGGAAACTAAGAGTTCCACATTATTACAACAAACATTGAAAGATGCTGGCTTTGTAGTTGAGGCTGGAGTTGCCGAAATACCTACGGCATTTGTAGCTACATATGGTTCTGGCAAACCTGTCATTGGCATTTTGGCTGAGTACGATGCATTACCTGGCTTAGCACAAAATGCTGTTCCTGAAAAATCTGGTATTGCAGGTAAAGATGCCGGACATGGATGCGGTCATAATTTGTTTGGTACTGCTTCTGTTGCTGCAGGTATTGAAATCAAACAATTAATCGAATCGAAAAAATTTACCGGAACGATTAAAGTGTTTGGATGTCCGGCAGAAGAAGGTGGAAGTGGTAAAGTATATATGGTAAGAGCAGGTTTGTTTAATGATGTGGATGTTGCTGTACATTGGCATCCAGGCGATGCTAACGAAGTAACTATGATCAGCGCGTTGGCCAATACTTCTGCGAAGTTTCGTTTTCATGGATTGTCTGCTCACGCATCTGCATCACCAGAAAGAGGTCGCTCAGCGTTGGATGCCGTAGAGTCAATGGATTATATGGCAAATATGATGCGTGAACATATTCCTCAAGAAACAAGAATACACTATGTGATTACAAATGGAGGTAAAGCACCCAATGTAGTTCCAGATTATTCTGAAGTATTTTATTATGTGCGTCATCCACAGAGAGAACAGGTTACATCAATTTTTGAGCGTCTAGTTAAAACCGCAAAGGGCGCAGCATTAGGAACTGAAACAACCATGGACTATGAGATTATTGGTGGTACGCATGACCTCTTAATCAACCAAACATTGGGAGAAGCCATGCAAGTGAATCTTGAAAAAGTAGGTGGTGTTTCTTATACTGCTGATGAAATAGCTTTCGGAAAAAAATTGCAATCCAGTTTTACTTTTAAAGCACCTGCTATAGAAAAAGCTGCAAGTATCGAGCCTTTGAAAAAAACATCGGATAAGCAAGTTGGACAAGGATCTACAGATGTGGGTGATGTAAGTTATGCAGTACCTACAGTAGGTTTAGCAGCAGCTACCTGGATTCCGGGAACACCTGCACATAGCTGGCAGGCAGTTGCATGTGATGGAACAGAAATTGGTACCAAAGGAATGATGGTTGCAGCTAAAACAATGGCATTAACCGCGATTGATTTATATACAAATCCAGCCCTGATTCAAAAGGCAAAGGATGAATTTAAAGTTGCAAAAGGCGACTATCAATACAAGGCCTTGTTAGGCGATAGAAAGCCTGCTTTGAATTATAGGGACTAATTAAAAGTAAAAAGTAAAGAGTAAAAAGTAAAAAGATTGATCCCCTCTTGGGAGGGGAAATGATTTTGCGTTAGCGAAATCATGGGGTGGGTAAAAACATGTAAGTGACTAGTGAAGTAGGGTTGGGTATAAAAAAATTTCCCCTCCATCGCATGCGATGGAGGGGATGCTGATGCCTGACTCGGCATACAGCTGGGGTGGGTGATGACTCTTAGAAAATGTAACTCTACAAGAGTTTATTTTTTGTTGAAGTCTCCTCCATAAACCAGGATCAGTTTTGCAGGTTTAATATATTTTACTAAAGCCTGATTTACCTCTGCTAATTTTAATGAGGTTACTTTTTTCTCTAGATCAGTATACCATGTAAGATCGCGATTGATATAGAGGTATGACTCTAATAAATTTGCGAGTTGTCCATCTACACCTAGTGTGATCTTACGTCCTTGTAACCAACTATCGGTTGATTTCTTCAATTCTTCTTCTGTAAATCCTTTATCAATTGCTTTATTGATTTCTTGCTTTAAAGCACTGTCTAAACGATTTTTATAGATTGGATTAAAGATCGCGTATACGCCCCATTGTGCTGTCTTATCTACACTAGATGCCTGGAAGAAAGATCCTGCACCATAACTCATTCCTTCGCTTTCTCTTAAGCGCTGTGGAATACGAGAAGAAAGAAAAGCACCTCCGCCCAACAATTCATCTGCCATTGTAAGTGCCGGGAAATCTGCATCTCCATCATTCATAGGAATATTCATAAATCCTAAGGCCATGGCGTTGGCTTTATCAGGTGTAAGAATGGTTTCATCGCTACCAGGAACATCAAAATGTTGTCGTGGGATTCTTGTGAAATTTGTTTTTGAAACCAATGGTTGGAAAACATTACCAATTGCCTTATCTGCTTCTTCAGGAACGAAATCACCCACTAGTGCGCCGGTTCCATTATTTGCACCATAATGACTCGTAAAGAATTCCTCAAGATCTGATTTCTTTAATTGATTTAAAGCAGCAGTTTCCTCATCAGCATCCATTGTATGATAGATACTTCCTTTTGGATAATGCTCTGATTTTTGAGATGCCAAAATGGATGCACGATATTGAGGATCGTTCCTATTGGCATCAAGGGATGCTTTATTTTGTGCAATTAGTTTTTCCAATTCATTTTGATCAAATGAAGGATTACTTAGGATTTCTTTCAACAAATTCATACAGGTATTGAAGTGTGCCTTATCTGTATTGATACCAATATTCACTACCTGACCGCTTCCGGAAATACTGATCTGCGATTTTATTTTATCTAAAGAATCATTTAACTGTTTTTTATTCAGGGTCTTTGTTCCATTGCGTAACATAGAAGCAGTGATGCTGATGATCACATCTTTATTCTCTAAACTTTTTTCGTTGCCTACACGAAGTTTAAAGTTTCCAATGATCTTTTCACCTTTTGCTGGTTTTTTCAACAAAGCATATTTAAAACCGTTAGATAACTTTTTATACTGAGCGTTCTTTTTGATATTAGCTACACTGGTTTCAAATGTTTCTGTTTGTTTTTTTACTTCTTTGCCCTTATAGTCTTTTACTATAGCATTGATGTCACCGACATCAGCCACTTTTACTCTGTCGGGATTTTTATCAGGAATAAAAATTCCCCAGGTTCTATTGGAAGGTTTGTAATAATTTTTTGCAATTTCCTGTACGTCTGAAAGATTTAATTTTTCTACTCTATCACGGTTGATAAAAAACAATCTCCAATCGCCTGCTCCAATTGCTTCAGTTAAATTAATACATAAACTGATGGTGTTGTTGGTGGTATTCTCTGTTCTTTTAATGATAGCATTCTTTGCTCTTTCTAATTCTTCAGCCGTAATGATTGATTTGCCAAGATTATCAAGCGTAGATAAGAAAACAGTTTTAGCAGAATCAATACTTTTTTCTTTAGGAATTTCTGCTTGCAAATAAGTAAATCCAGGATCCTGTAAAATAAGTAATTGGTCATCCACACTGGTAGCCAATTTTTTCTCAACCAAGGCTTTATATAAAATTCCAGAAGGGTTATTGGTTAAAATATTTAAAAGTGCCTGGTTAGCAGCATATGCTTTATCGGAATAAGCCGGGGTGTGATACAACATACCTACATATTGGATATCTCCAACTCTTTTCAATTCCACATAACGTTCTCCGTCTTGAACTGGCTCAACTGTATAAGTGGGTTGTAATACTCTGTTAGGTTTAGGGATATTACTATAAAATTGTTGAATCCAAGCTAGTGCCTTCGCTTCATCAAATTTACCAGCTACCATTAATACGGCATTATCTGGCTGATAATATTTTTTATAGAATGCACGAAGATTATCCACTGGAACTCTTTCAATATCTTCTTTGCTTCCAATAGTTGATTTTCCATAGTTATGCCATAAATATCCACTTGAAATGATACGCTCTTCTAAAACGGAACCTGGGTCGTTTTCACCTGATTCAAATTCATTTCGTACCACACTGAATTCTGTTTTTAATTCATCTTTCAGGATCTGACTATTTACCATACGATCAGATTCCATGTCCAGGGCCCATTTCAAATTGTCGTCACTTGCTGGAAGCACTTCATAATAATTGGTTCTATCGTACCAGGTTGTTCCATTTGCAGAGGCTCCTTTATCTGCAATAGTTTTTTTAATGTCTTTATATCTTTTGGAAGTTTTGAACATCATGTGTTCCAGCAAATGCGCCATACCGCTTTCTCCGTAACCCTCGTGACGAGAACCTACCAGGTATACGATATTTACTACAACATTGTTTTGTGAATTGTCTGGCAATAAAAGAATCCGCAAACCATTTTGTAGTTTGTATTCTTTAATTCCTTCTACTTGTGTAACTAGCTGTGGTGCAGAACCAGCAGATTTTGGTGCCTGACTATTTACAGCATAAATGAATGTAAATAGGCATAAAATAAGCGATGAAATTTTGTGCATAGTATTCGTTTTTAATAAAAAGAAACCCCACAAAAGTTTTCTAATGTGGGGGTATTCAAATGTATTAAGAAAATACTACTATGTCAATAGGTATTTGTTTAAAAAATGTTAGGGTTGATGAGCGGTATTTATATCTGAACTATTATTTTCTGGACGCATTTGCGGGAATAATAATACATCCTGAATAGATACCTGATTCGTCATCATCATACAAAGTCGATCAATACCAATCCCAATGCCAGAAGTTGGCGGCATACCATATTCCAGTGCTCTTAAGAAATCATAATCAATGAACATCGCTTCGTCATCTCCTCTTTCCATCAGTTTCGCTTGTTCTTCGAAACGCTCACGCTGATCAATCGGATCATTCAATTCAGTATAAGCGTTGGCAATTTCTTTACCGTTTACCATCAGCTCAAATCTTTCTACCAATCCTGGTTTGCTTCTGTGTTTTTTTGTAAGCGGACTCATCTCAACCGGATAGTCGATGATAAATGTGGGCTGTATATAAGTATGTTCACTTGTTTCGCCGAATAATTCATCGATCAACTTACCCTTGCCGATATTATTGGGAACAGAGATATTCAATTGCTTGCAAACATCTCTCAAGCCAGCTTCATCCATTCCACTAACATCGATACCGGTGTTTTCTTTAATAGCATCTAAAATACTGATACGTCTATAAGGTGCTTTAAAGTTGATGATCTTATCGCCCAATACCACATCGGTAGTGCCATGCAGACTCAAAGCAATTTTTTCAAACAATTGCTCGGTAGTTTCCATCATCCAGAAATAATCTTTATAGGCGGTATACCATTCTAATACTGTGAATTCTGGATTATGTGTGCGGTCCATCCCTTCATTACGGAAGTTTCTACTAAACTCATATACCCAATCAAAACCGCCAACAATCAGGCGTTTAAGGTATAATTCATTCGCAATGCGGAGGTATAATGGAATATCAAGGGCATTATGGTGTGAAATGAACGGACGAGCAGCAGCACCACCAGGGATGCTCTGAAGCACAGGCGTATCCACTTCCAAAGCTCCCTGGGAATTCAGGAATTCGCGGATGGTGTTCACCAATTTCGTTCTTTTAACGAATGTGTCTTTCACTTCAGGATTAATGATCAGGTCGGCATAACGCTGACGATAGCGGAATTCGGGATCGGTAACAGCATCAAACACATTTCCTTCTTCATCCCGTTTAACAACTGGTAAAGGCTTTAAGGATTTAGTAAGAAGGGTTAAGGTTTGAGCGTGTATGGAGGTTTCGCCGGTTTTGGTGATGAAGCCAAATCCTGTAACACCAATGATATCGCCCAGATCAAGTCCGGTTTTAATCACCACATCCCATAAGGTCTTGTCTTCTTCCGGACAAACATCATCTCTTTTCACATATAACTGAATAATGCCTTTACTATCTTGAATTTTAATGAAAAGGACCTTACCCTTATCGTTCATACTCATGATACGGCCAGCCACACAAACCTGTGCAAATTGTTCTTTTGTTTCTTCTGTATAGTTTTCCTTGATATCTATTGAGAAGTGAGAAACAGGATAAAGCGGTGCAGGAAAAGGATCAATTCCTGCTTCTTGCATTTTCGTCAACTTTTCGCGACGTATGATCTCTTGTTCTGACAAGTGGGATAAACTCATAATAATAATTGCTTAGAGCGAACAAAATTAACGCTTGTTGAGCAGGTTGACAAGGGGTAAACCAATATTAGATTTTTAGAACTGTTTTCTGTGAAAGAGTTTTTGGTAAATCTCTGCTTCTGAAAGTGAAATCATTTCACCGGGTTGCATATTATTAAGGCAAATATCTTCGATACTATTCCTGATTAAACGCAAGGTTGGAAATCCAACTTTTGCCGTCATTTTTCTTACTTGTCTGTTTTTACCTTCTGTTAAGATTAATTCAATCCAGGGTGCTGGAATTTCTTTTCGAAATCGTATGGGCGGATTACGATCTGGAACAATAGGATCTGTTTCAAATAATTTTGCAATGGCTTTTTTTGTATGATAGATCTTTCCGTCGAGGTTAATATCTACTCCATTCGATAATGATGTCATTGCATTTTCATTTATCGCACCGTCTACTTGTACCCAATAACTACGTTGATGAAAAAATGAAGGATGTAGTAACCGATGATTTAATTGCTTATCATTTGTAAGTAAAAGCAAACCTTCACTATCAAAATCCAATCTTCCAACTGGATAAACATCTTTGGGAACATCAAAAAAATCTGCTAAAGTTTGTTTGCCTACTTCCGGTGAAAATTGAGAAAGTACCTGATAAGGTTTGTATAGTTGGAAGTAGTAATTCATAAAAAACAAAAGTCCCGCAGAAGCGAGACTTTGTATATGGATGGGTTAGTAAGTACCAGGAAATCAACTTTCCTTACACAATATTAAAAAACCTTTTATCTAATGCAAAAATATTTTTAAACAATTTTATTAACATTTTCAAGCAGGTTGTGAATTTCAGCACTTATTTCGACATGTTTTTTCAATTCATTTAACGTGATTTTGCAAATAAAAAATTGCGTATTAAAAAATAATTATCGCTGAAACATTGATGAATAAAGGGTTTTATCATAATGAAAAAAATACAAGTAGGTTTTGTGATCAGAAAATGAATCATCCATGAACCCTTACATTCTAAGTCTGAAAGCTTCATTTTTTAGGAAAAAAAATTTCTGTTTTGTAGTAGACACTACCTTTGATTTTCACAAAAAACACAGTTATGAAGTTTCCTGCTCCTGTTTCTGTTGAATGGATGGCTGATTTGATTGCTGCCGAAATTTCCGGTAATCGTAGTGCACAGATAAGCGGCATCAATGAAATACATAAAGTAATGAAGGGCGATCTGGTATTTGTTGATCATCCAAAGTACTATGATACTTGTTTAAACAGCGATGCCAGTTTTATCATTATCAATACAAAAGAGGTTACAGTTCCAGATGGTAAAACCATTTTAATTGTTGCTGATCCTTTTGAAGCCTATTTAAAAATTGTCAATCACTTTAAACCATTTGTTGCTGCAGAAAAATCGATCAGCGATAATTTAATAATAGGTGAAGGCTCAGTAATTATGCCCAATGTTTTTGTTGGAGATAATGTAGTAATTGGAAAAAATTCTGTGATTTATCCGAATGTAAGTTTACTGGATGGAACTATCATTGGAGATAATGTAGTAATTCAAGCAGGTACTGTAGTAGGTAGTGATGCGTTTTATTATAACACTAAAAAGAATAGGGAGAGTTGGTTTAAGCGGATGCAAAGTTGTGGTAATGTAGTGATTGAAAATGATGTTGAAATAGGTGCAGGATGCACCATCGATCGCGGGGTAACAGCAGAAACAAGAATTGGTTTCGGAACCAAAATGGATAATATGGTTCATATTGGCCATGATACAACTATTGGAAAGAACTGTTTATTCGCTGCTCAAGTGGGAATTGCAGGTGGAACAATTATTGAAGACGGTGTTACGCTTTGGGGGCAGGTTGGGGTTAGTAAAACTCTGACCATTGGAGCAAATGCGGTAGTGCTTGCTCAAAGTGGTGTACCTTCTTCATTAGCTGGCGGAAAAACTTATTTCGGTTATCCTGCTGAAGATGCATCTATCAAACGAAGGGAATTGGTCTGGATTAAACGTATACCAGAGCTTTGGAAAAAAGTGATGGAATAATTAACCTAGTAATCTAACTGCGTCTTTTGCAAAATAGGTAGCAATTAAATCAGCGCCAGCCCTTTTAATGGAAACCAAAGTTTCCAGAATAGCTTTATCTTCTTCAATCCAGCCCATTTTAGCAGCTGCTTTAATCATGGCATATTCGCCACTGATATTGTAAGCACTAACAGGTACATCAACTGTATTTTTGATTTCGCGAATGATATCTAAATACGAAAGCGCAGGTTTGATCATTACAATATCAGCTCCTTCTTCAATATCCATTAAAGTTTCTTTGATGGCTTCAGAACGATTGGCATAGTCCATCTGATATGTTTTTTTATCGCCGAAGCCAGGCGCACTATCCAAAGCTTCTCTAAACGGGCCATAAAAGCTAGATGCATATTTAGCACTATAGCTCATTATGCCTGTTTTCGTGAAATTGTTTTCTTCCAATGCCTGACGGATGGCAGCAATTCTGCCGTCCATCATATCGCTTGGCGCAACAAAGTCTGCGCCAGCTGTTGCATGACTAACACTCATAGCTGCCAATACTTCCACAGTAGCATCGTTCATGATTTCATTATTTTCTACGATACCATCATGACCGTAACTTGAAAAAGGGTCAAGCGCAACATCTGTCATAATTAATATTTCAGGAACTGCATTTTTGATAGCACGGATACTTCGTTGCATCAATCCATTTGGGTTGAGCGCTTCTGTTCCCTTATTATCTTTTAATTTGTCTTCACATTTAATAAATAACAAGACAGATTTTAAACCCATTGCCCATAATTCTTTTACTTCTGTAACCGTTTGATCAAGTGAGCGTCGAAAATACCCGGGCATTGAGCTGATCTCGGAAACTATATTTTCTCCCTCTACTATAAATAATGGAACTATAAAATCGTTTGGCGATAAAATGGTTTCACGAACCATGGATCTAATAGCTGGAGATTGTCTTAGGATTCTGTTTCTTCTTTGTAAGTACATGATATAATATTTTTATAGTGCTTTCTGTTCCGATTCTTTTTTAAATCGGACCTAAGAAATGGTCCATCATTTTTTTTACGAGCTTGTCTTTACCAGGCAGATCTGTTAACAATACTTGATTCTTAGTTCTTGCTGCTATAGTGGCTGCAGTTGTTTTTCCAATTGAAAAAACAACTGTCTTTTCTGGTAACTTATTTGAATTAAAAAAGCTAACAACTGCACTGGGACTAAAAAATAAAATACCATCATATTCTTTGTCCAGGTGGTGCACAACTTCCTTTGTATGGTAAACTTCAATTTCATTTACAATAATACCACTGTTTTTAAGTATGGAAGGCAATTCGTCTCTTCTTTGATCGCCACAAAAAAAACTGATCACTCCTGATTTTTTTTCTGCTATGATCAGCTCGGCAAGATCATTTGAATTCGTAGCAGTGCCAATTACTGCATTTTCGCCAAAGTATTGGTTAATTAAATGATTGCTAGTAACCCCCATACAGTAAATTCCCCAATCAGGTTTAGAGGTTGACAGATGACTTGCTACCACATCTATGGCATTCATACTTGTAAAAACAACGGTTGCTTTTCTAGTTAGTACTTCATCAATTTTTACAGAGAGTGCTTCATTTTCAATTGGAGTTGTTTCTATAAAGGAGATGCAGTCTATATCAATACCTAATTCCCTAGCAGTATTTATCTGACTTGGCTCAAGGGGTCTGGTTGATAATATTTTAATTCTATTTTTCAATATTTCTAATTTTCTGGGCAATCTCATTACCCCCATTTTCTAATAATTGCTTTGCAGTTTTGATGCCGAAGTCCTGTTTAAGTGAATCGATAGATTCTATTAGGTCAATACTTACTTTTTCTTTTCCATCAAGTGAAAGCATATTTCCGGTAAAAACTAGTTGATTATTTTTTACAGCTGCATAAGCACTGATGGGTGTAGAACAACCACCCAGTAAGGTTCTTAGGAAGTCTCTTTCAATTTTTGTGCAGGTTGCAGTGATACTATGATTAATGGTTACTGTTGCATCGATTGCAAGCTGATCATTCATTCGAGAAATAATCATGATGGCACCTTGGGCTGGAGCAGGTACCATCCAATCTAGATCAATTGATTGTTTTGGCCTTAAGCCAATTCTTTCCAAACCTGCAGCTGCAAAAATGGCTGCATCCCAATTTTGCTCTTGTAATTTTATTAGTCTGGTGTTTACGTTACCCCGAATATTTTCGATGGTATGATTCGGGAATCTATTCAGCCATTGTGCTTTTCTACGGATACTACTAGTAGCAATAATAGCAGTTGAATCAGCATCATTTAAAAAATCATAATCTTGCTTATAAACTAAAATATCTTTTTCAGAAGCCCTTTCTAAAACTGCAGCTTGAGTTAGACCAACAGGTAAGACAATAGGAACATCCTTCATGCTGTGAACCGCTAGATCAATTTGGTTATTTAATAATGCAATGTCTAAACTTCTTGTAAAAATCCCTTCAACCCCCATTTCATATAATGGAGTTTGTAGATCCAGATCCCCATCACTTTTTATAGGTACAAGTTCTGATGCAAAGCCATTTAAAGCGAGCAGTCTTTTAACTTCGGTTGCTTGCCATAAAGCCAGCTGACTATCTCTTGTACCAATTCTAATTATTCTTTGCATTTTTTAATTGCGCATTAAAACCGTTTAATGTTCCTAAATAATAGTAACACAAATAAATTATAATTTCAAATCATAGAAATGAGGTTGATATGGCTCCTTTCTTAAGATTTTCAACAGGTCTTTTTCGAAAGACTCAATTGGAGAGTCGATAATCCTCCCCATTTCTTTTTTCCCATCATAGATGATATAAGTAGGTGTGCGTACAATATTTTTTCCTGCCTCTTCGTGTTGTGGACTTTGTTTAAAGAGCGCTGCAGTATTATTTAAAAAAATGAGCTTCACCTGATTGCTGTCTACTGCAGACTCTTTCAATATTTTCAGGAATTTAGGAAGATCAGCCTTACTTTCTCCGCACCATGTTCCTGCAAAAATTTCTATGTTCTTTTTTTTGAACGCAGTTCTGAGCGATACAATGGTAATGCTGTCTGTTTCAGCTTTGTTATAATTGGGCAGGAACCAATTACTGAAAGGCTTTTCGAGTAACATGTGCTGAGAACAATATCCCAGTAAAACAGTCTGATTATTTTCGTTGATTACAATTGAATTTGAATAAACGGGCGTTTGAATATTCAGCAACGGTCGGCTGCAAGAGACACCTACCAATAAAGGCACTAATAGTAGCAATATTGCGTCCCTTTTTTTCAAATTATATTTTCTAGGATAAATGATACTTATTTTTTAATTCTGTGCAGATCCGTTCAATAGAAGATTGCATATTGCGATATTGAAACCGGGGTAAAGATTGTAAGAGTTTACTATTATCGAACTGTACCTTAGCCCTGGCTGTTCTTGAAGTTTCCTTTGTTAGCAAAGGACTTTTACCAGTCATACGGCCTTTGATTCCTTCTAATCTCCAAACAATTTCAGCTAGTAAGGCAGTCACTTTTTTATGGGGAGCTTTTTTATGAAATGCATGAGCGATCATAGTAAAAATATCTTTGTAAGGAAAATTGCCTCCACTTATTACAAAGCGTTGATCAGAAATAGTACTCTCCATTAAAAGTATCATCGCATCTACCACATCTAATACATCTACAAATCCACTGCTTCCTTCAGTAAACCAGGGAAATTCATCATAGGCAGATTTAAAAATGGCTGATGATCCTTTGGTCCAATCGCCGTCGCCTAAAATAATAACCGGATTTACTACTACCACATTCAATCCTTCTCCCATTCCACGCCATACTTCCATTTCAGCGAGGTACTTACTTTTTCCATATTCACTATTACTGGTTTCTGGTGTCCAGTTCATGGTTTCGTTGATAGCATGATCTTCTCTTATTCTACCTAAAGCAGCCACAGAGCTCACAAAAAGCAATTTTTCAATACCAGCATTTAAACAAGCGTTCACAACATTAGCAGTACCGTCGATATTGGTATGATGTAATGCCTTTTTGTTTTTTGCGGTGAATGATACTATGGCAGCACAATGATATACCTGTTTAATTCCTACCATGGCTTCTTCCAAGGCAACAATATCCAGAATATCTGCTTTGAACCAATCAATAGAATTTGATTCAAAATTATTGGGGATCTGAGAACGATAAATGGCCCTCACAGATTTACCCTGAGCTACAAGTGCCTTTATCAGATGAGATCCAACTAAACCAGTTGCTCCGGTAACTAAAATCATGAGGGACTATTTATGGATTGGAATTTTGGTCAGCTAAGATAAAGAGAATCGCTATTGACATTTCAAACAAGTTCCGCTTGCTACCACATCTATCTGACTCACCAAAAACCCTGCAGGTAAAACCACGGCTGGTACTGTCACATGATCCAGACAATAGGTGGTTCCACATTGGTCGCACATAAAGTGCACATGGTTATCGTGATGGTGTCCTTCGCTACAATCGTCTTTGCACAATGCATAACGAACGGAATTATCGGCAGAAGGGATGGTATGAATGATCCCTTTCTCAACAAAAGTCTGAAGGGTTCTATAAATAGTAACCCTGTCGAATTCCTCACCACTTTGTTGTTCTATATCTGCATGTGCTAATGCACCCTTGCGTTGAAGAAACATTTCCAGAATTTTTTTCCGGCTATCAGTTATACTTAACTGATTTCTCTTAAGCGTATCTACGATCCTTGGATGCATGTTGATGCGATTAGGGATTATTTCCAAAAATACTATTTACAAAATTGCCCGTTCCTGCTTTTTCTTTTAATAGCTTACCGATATCGACTTTTAATTTCTCCAGTTCATCCGCTTTTAATCCATCATATACCTGTCCGCGTACCTTGCCATCTTTATCAATCAAAGCAAAGAATTGTGTATGAATGAATTGATCTTCAATTTTTTCAACATTGTTTTTGGGATCATCCAGTAAATAGGAGCTACGAGCCTGACTATATAAACTGTCTTTCCTACCCGTTAAGAAAACCCATTTTTTGGTATCTATCTTTAGTGAATCGGCATATACTTTTATTCTTTCTACAGTATCACGGTCAGGATCGCATGTATGGGAAACGATTAAAAAATCTGGTTCGTTTTTAAAGGTCTCGGCAATCATTCGCATATTGGTATTCATTTTCGGACAAATACCCTTGCAATTAGTAAAGAAGTACTCTACTACACAAACCTTACCCAGCATATCTTTCTCAGTAAAAATCTGGTTATCCTGAGTTTTGAAATGAAAAGGTTTTACGTAGCTGATGGTTGATAATTTGGTTCTCCACTCGTCGTTACCGCGAAATAAAAAGAAATAGAACCCCAGTAATAACACTAAAAAGAAGAGTAAATAACCAATGAATTTTTTTCCCATAGAATAATAATTACCACAAAGTTAGGGTGATGGGGCTTTTGTACGACCGCTTTATTATTTTGCAACACTGTTGCATTTGCGTACATTTGTTCCCTTATTCAGTGTACAATGAAGGTTAATTTAGATTTTTTGGGGATTGCCACTTCCTTGGCCTGCGCTATACACTGTGCATTATTGCCGTTATTTCTGACTAGTTTACCCATTTTCGGCATCAATATTATCGACAACGTATACTTCGAAAATTCGATGGTTGTTATTGCTTTTTTAGTAGGAATACTGGCATTAAGACATGGAAAACAAAGGCACCATCATAGTTTGATGCCTATTGTAGTGTTTTCAATTGGAATACTTTTATTATTTGCCAAAGTGATTTGGCACGAGTGGCAGTACTGGTTCCTTTTTCCGGCAGTGAGCCTGATAGTTACGGCTCATTTACTCAACTTCGGATTCTGTAGGATTCACAATCATGCACATGAAGAAGATTGTGATCACTAATTGAAATTATAGCTGGTTCCACCATCTTTTTCATCCTTCAGTTGAACACCCAAAGCTGCTAATTCATTTCTGATCTTATCACTGGTCATAAAATCCTTTTTACTCTTTGCATCTTTACGTATGCTAATGAGTAATTGAAGAATGCCATCTAATTGTCCATTATCAGATGCTCTCTCACCAATTAAACCAAACACATCTTCCAAATAAGCTTTCAATTGTTTTTGCAACAGTAAGGCAGTTTGTCCGCTCATTGCATTTTCAGAAATATGCTTGTCTTTGATTGAATTAATGACAGATGATAGTTCAAACATATTAGCCAAAACCTTAGCAGTACTAAAGTCATCGTTCATGAATTCATCGAATTCAGTAACCAGTTTTTGAACTTTTTCATTCAAACCCGGATCTGATGCAGCAGAGCCCTCATTAATACTTTGTTTGCTATACCATTCATAAGCTTCCCATAAGCGTTTCAAAGCTTTTTCTGAGGCTTGCAAAGCTTCGTTACTAAAATCCAGGGTGCCTCTATAATGACTTTGCAGTATAAAAAACCGGATGGTCATGGGAGAATAAGCTTGTTCTAAAATAGGGCTATCGCCACTGAATAATTCAGTAAGCTTGATTACATTATTATAGCTCTTACCCATTTTTTTACCCTGAATGGTAATCATATTATTATGTAACCAATAGCGCGCGGGTGTTTTATGATTGCATACGGTACTTTGGGCAATCTCACATTCGTGGTGGGGGAATTGAAGGTCCATACCACCCCCATGTATATCAAATTCTTCACCCAAATATTTACTACTCATCGCAGAGCACTCGATATGCCATCCCGGGAAACCCTCGCCCCATGGGCTATTCCAGCGCATGATGTGTTCAGGTGGTGCAGATTTCCAGAGTGCGAAATCGTTTTTATCTCTTTTCTCTTCCTGATTATCTAATTCACGTGTTGTGTCGAGCTGATCTTCTAAATTTCTTCCGCTAAGCATGCCATAGGGCTTACCCAATTTAGAGAAGTCGGTATTATATCTGTCAACATCGAAATAAACAGAACCATTAGCTTCATAGGCATAACCATCAGCAATGATTTTTTTGATCATTTCAATTTGCTCCACAATATGTCCGGTAGCGGTAGGTTCAATACTAGGCGGTAAATTATTAAAACGGCTCATTGCCCAATGATAGAGATTGGTATATTTCTGCACCAACTCCATCGGTTCCAGTTTTTCTAATACAGCTTTTTTGCTGATCTTATCTTCTGCTTCACGACCCTCTTCTTCAAAATGACCGGCATCAGTAATATTGCGAACATAACGAACCTTATATCCCAGATACATCAGGTAGCGATAAATTACATCGAAAGTAATGAAGGGACGGGCATGTCCTAAATGACTTTCGCCGCTTACTGTAGGTCCGCATACATACATGCCTACATAAGGTGCATTAATAGGAGTAAATATTTCTTTTTGTCTGCTTAAGGAATTATAAACTTTCAAAGACATGTTATGGTACTTGTGAGATGGTGAATAGAGTTATAAGCCACTGAAAGGGCCCAAAGGCCGAATTAATAGCAGCAACAACAACTGTAGGTATAATAATTGCTCAAATGCATGGTGTGCAAGATAAGAAAATTAAGCCGTTTCGAAGAAACAGACCTCCTGATTTATTTCATCAGCCTAAGATCAGTAACCAGCATCATATGGTCGCTCAGGTCTTCATCCACCATATCAAACTGCTTCACAGAGAAACGATTATCAGCAAGTATATAATCGATGCGTAAGGTTGGGGCTAATGATAAATAGGTTCTCCCAACTCCAAAATCTTTTTTCAAAAAGCAATCCTGCCAATTTCCTTTGATATTAAAATAAGTATATGAATTAGGAACATCATTGAAATCACCTGTGATAATGACAGGTAAATGAGAGAGGTCTCTCTGGTTTCTTACAATATCAGCTTGAGCTCCCCTTCTGTTAAATGCAAGCTTCATTTTATTGAATATATTCTTAGATGCTACCACTGTTTGATCATCTTGTTCCCTGATTTTTTCAATATCAGCATAATCTTCCTTTTTAAATTTAAAGGATTGCAAGTGCGTATTAAAAACACGAAATGTGTCATCGCCTTTTAAAATATCTGCATAAATGAGGCTTTCTGCAACTGGAAATTTAGTTTTTCCAGAATCAATGATTGGAAATCTTGAAAAGATGATACTTCCAGAATGATAATTTCCATTATTGCGTAAATAGTCTCTGGAAAAATAATAATAAGGAAATGTCTTTGTAAATAATGAGATATTATCAGCGTAATCTCTTTGCGTACTACTATTAAATTCCTGTAAACAAACAATATCTGCTTGGATTTTTGTAATGATTTCTGCCACCTCATTACGAGTAAGCCTCTTTGCCTCTGCATTTTTACTGAGTCCATTAAAACTCCTTACATTCCAATCTACCACACGAATATTCTGAGGATGTTTTTTCTTATTAAAGCCTGAACCAGCATGCCAGGCAAATACCACTCCTATTTGTTGCCATCCAAAGCAAAGAACAATCAATGGAATCCAGGCATAAACAGGTTTAGCGATCAGCCAAAATATAATTGCAAAAGAAAGTAATAGAATTAAATACGGAACTATTAGTCCTGTAAAACCAAATAACCACCAATTGGCTGGATTGATATAAGGAGAAAGGCAAGCAATTAAGAAAAGTATCGCCAGAAAAATGGTGATAGAGATACTAAATGATTTAAATGTGCGACGCAAAAAACTTTTTGCCATGCACTAAAAATAATGAAATTCAAGCTTATGGCTGAATATCTGTGATAATTGGATAATGATCGGATAAATGAAGATGAGGAGAAAAATATTGAACTGTTTTAATGGAAGGACTTGTGAATAACACATCAATCCTGAGGGTAGTGGAAAGGCTATCGTATGTTCTTCCAAAACCCCAGCCTTTTTCTAGGAAAGCATCATGCAGGCCGGTTCTTAAATGATGATAAACAAAACTTGATGGAACAGCATTTAAATCAGCCGTATAAATGAAAGGTACATTACAACTATCAAGAGATCTTTTGATCAACCCTGCTTGTTTTGAATGCATTTTATCAAAATAGGCAATCCTGCTTAATTTATCTCGCTTCATTAAGATTGCTTCGTCGTACTTAACAAATTTTAAACGATTGTTGGAACTGTTTTCAGTTAGGTTCACATGAATTCCCATGGAAGTTAAATGGGTATTGTAAACCCGTATTAATTTATTAGGTGTTTGTATCTCAACCCATTGTAAAAATTCTGGCGAATCAATATTTGAAAAAGGTACACTTGCTTGTTTTAAAAAGGGCCATCTTGAAAAAATAATCACTCCGTTATTGGGATCTGCCTCGCTAAAAAAACTATATTTTAAACCTGTGATTTTTTTAATGTTTTCTATTGTGGCATTCGCTGTTGGATAATAGGTAGAAGAAAAATCCTGAAAACATATAATATCTGCATCTGCTGATTTAATAAAATCAAGCATTTGATTGATCTTATTTGAGTTGGAAATATCCTGGGATAAAAAATTGTTTACATTCCAGGATACGATGCGAATATGGTTTTGTGATTTGGCTTGAACAAAATGATTGCCCATATTAAAACCAAAAACCGACACGATATTTTTATATCCTGCAAAAAGCAGAAGAAAGAATATCCAGGAATATCGTCTAAAAAAAATAAGGCTAACAATTAACCAACCAATCATGATGATTAATCCGATCGGGTAAAATAAACCTGCAAAAGAAAAGAAATATCCATGTATAGGATCAACATATGGAGTAAGGCAGGTAAGCAAATAAATAAAATTTCCTACTATGCCAATGCTAAGAACTATTTTCTTAAATAGGTTCATAAAAGATCTTCCTTACTTGCCCGTTTTAAAAACGCTTTTTCGTCATCTGTTAAAAACTGATAACCCTGTTGATTTATTTTATCGAGAATTGCATCAATCTTCTGCTGTGTGATCTCTGAAGTCTTACTTTTCTTATGGATAACTGATTTTAGAAATAAGCTATCTCTTGAGTCTTTTGCTGGTGATTTTTTATCTGGACTAAACAAATCATTCAGCCAATCAACCAATTGATTCATCCAGGCACCCCAATCTTTTCCTTTACGCAACTGGCGAATGAATAAAAAACCAACAGCGCCTCCGGCGAGATGAGAAGCTGCAATTCCGGCAGTACTACCAGCCATCGTTGCAAAATCGATTGCTACAAAAACAACCATTAATACCCATAAAGGGATTCCGCCATTGATTAAAGGAAAGATTCTGTACTCAGGCGCTAATGTTGTTGTAGCAACAGCAATCGCCATTACAGCAGCACCCCCACCCAATAATGGTCCAATACTATTTACGTGATTTGCTAATGCAGGAACCAGGTTTACATTGATTAAAAAAACAATCCCACCAATCAATCCCCCATAGAGATAAATTGGTATTAGTTTATTATTCCCGGTTAGATCTTGAAGAATATAACCAAATGCCCAAAGCCATAATAAACTACTGATCAGTCCCCAAATACTCTCGTGCGTAAACATGTAAGTAAATATCACCCAAGGCTTACTCAAAAAACCATCAACCATGGCTGGTAGTGTAAACCAATCAAATACCTGCTTATAGAAAAACTCAATAGGAATTTCTGAGAGGTAATAAATGATCTTTATGAAAGTAAGGAGTACAAATACTAATAGGTTCACTGCCACCAAGTACACCAGTGCATTATTATCCTGTCCTAATAAAATGCCACGATTTGATTTTGTTGATTTTTCAAACATAATGTTGCTGGTAACGGTATCTGATTAATAAAAGTTCTTCTTATTCTTTTTGTTCCAAGTCATTACAATGATCAAGCCAACAATGGCTCCTCCAACGTGCGCCCAACGAGCAATATTATCGCCTGCAGAATTTCGAATTGCAAAAAATAATTCCCAGGTAAAATATCCAATCCCCAGCCATTTTGCTTTGATAGGCACTAAGAAATATAAATAGATATAGGTATTTGGAAATAAATAAACAAATGCTGCCAATATACCAAATACAGCGCCACTTGCTCCAAGTGTAGCGGTATTTAAATTTGCATCGTAATAACTAGAAACATATTGAAATAAAGCGTTGGAAGCATCCAAATTGTTTGGATTATTTGCCACCATGCTCACTAAATCTGCATTTTGTTCGAAGGCGTGTGGATGCTTCATACCAAAATTAAAAAGCGCAGTTGTTTGCCCGTTACTGGAAGCGCGTTCCACCAGAATATCTGTATAATCCTTCATCATGGGCACTAATTCGTAGCTCAAAAAAAGCAGATGCATCAACGCCGCTCCTAATCCACAGATGATAAAAAAAGTAAGAAAGCGCTTTGGGCCCCAGAGATTTTCCAAAACTGCACCAAACATGTATAGCCCTAACATATTTCCAAATATGTGTCCCCAATCAGTTGTACTGTGCAAAAACATATGGGTAATTAATTGCCAGGGCTTGAACAATGGACTTTGCCATGCATGAAGCGCAAACAGATTTTCAAATGAAAAGCTGGCACCCTGTCCACCAAGCGTATTCTGTGCCAGAAAAACAAGTCCGTTTATAATCAGTAGATTCTTTACAACGGTTGGTAATATTTCAAATCTACTGGGTCTGAATTCAGTCATTTCTTAATTTTAATTGAACCACATTTTCAATATGCAAGGTATGTGGAAACATATCAACGGGTTGTATTTTCTCCACAGTGTATTTTTCATCCAATAAAGCAAGGTCTCTTGCCTGAGTAGCAGGATTACAGCTAACATAAACAATTGTTGGGGCTGAGATTTCTAACAATTTCTTGATTAGTTTTTCGTGCATTCCAGCCCTCGGCGGGTCGGTTATAATCACATCTGGTTTTCCATGTTCTGCAAAAAAAACATCGTCACAGATATCAACCACATCTCCAGCAAAAAAACTGCACTGGTTTAAATTATTTAACGCAGCATTTTCTTTTGCATCTTCAATAGCTTCTGCCACTACTTCTACCCCTATCAATTTTTTTGCAAATTCGCTTACAAAAATACCAATGCTCCCTGTACCACAGTATAAATCATAAACAACCTGATTGCCATTTAGTTCTGCAAAATCGCGAGTTACCTGGTACAATTTTTCAGCCTGACGTGTATTTGTTTGAAAGAACGATTTCGGACTGATCTTGAAAGAGTACTGTTCTAATTTTTCAATGATATATCCATTGCCGCTGTACACTTGGGGATATAAATCGAACAAACTATCGTTATGTTTAGTATTAATTGTATAAAGTAAAGTGGTGATTTGAGGGAACTGTTGTAATAACTGGTTAAGTAAGGCTTTACGATTGTTTTCGTCTTCGTATCCAAAAACAATATTCACCATCAATTCGCCAATAGTGCTATTACGGATAAACATATTTCGAAGCCAACCCTGATGTTTTCTAACATCATAAAAGGGTAAGTTTCGCTCAAGTGCATAAGCCGCAACTGCTTTTCTAATTAAATTGGTAGGTTCCTCTTGTAAATAGCATTTGTCGATCTCCACTACTTTATCAAAGAATCCGCGCACATGAAAACCCGCACCACCCGGAACATCATCAATGGATACCCCTTCTTCCTTCATTTTTCTAAAGAGGTTAGACGGGATAAAAATTTTAGATCCGAAAGTGTATTCAATTTTATTGCGGTATTCCTCTGTTTGCTCAGCTCCAATGATGGTTCTGATCTGAGGTAATGCCACTTTACCAATTCTGGTTAAATTGTCTGTAACCTGCTTTTGTTTATAGAATAATTGCTGGTCGTAGGGCAACATTTGCCACTGACATCCACCACATACACCAAAATGACTGCAAAACGGAGTAACCCTTTTTTCGGAGTAAGTATGAATTTTTACCACATGACCTTCAGCCCAATCCTTTTTGCTTTTAGATAATTGAACATCCACCACATCACCCGGAACCGCGCCTTCAATAAATATTACTTTGCCATCAATCCGGGCAAGAGATTTCCCTTCGGCAGCGTAATCTTCTACCAACAATTGTTCTAATACTACCCTTTGCTTTTGTTTTCTCACGGGTGCAAATGTAAACTAGAGTTTGGTATATGCCTATACTGTGACCAATTTTCCTATTTTTATGGTCAATTCAAGATCATATGAACCGTATCATTTCATTTGTTGTATGCATAATATTGATCCAATCTGTTCAGGCTCAAACCAAATCAGCAGTTACATCAAAGCCAATCATTGCTGCTGGCAAGCAGATTTCGATTACCCTTACGCCACTTAAAAATTGTTGGGTATACCTGGGTAGTTATTATGGCAAGGGAAGAGCACTGGTTGATTCTGCCTATTTAAATGATAAAAGTGTAGGCGTATTCAAGGGTAATAAATTAACTGGTGGAGTATATTTTATGGTAACACCTCAAATGACTCCTCAGTTTGAATTTTTGATGGATAACAAGCAGCAGTTCAGTATTGTGGGCGATACACTGCAAAAAGATAAATCCGTAATTACAGGTTCGCCCGATAATGACCTGTTCAAAGAATATCTAAAATATTCTTCTGAAAAAGGCAGATTGATGCAGGAGCATGAAGCAGCTTATCATCAATCAAAAACAAATGCCGACTCCTCTAAATACAAGAACTTAATTATACAGGGAGATAAAGAATTACAAGCATATCGAGAGAATATCATTAAAAAATATCCTGCTTCTTTATTGTCTATGTTGTTCAATACCATGAAAAGGCCAACAGTACCAAGTATCCCTATGGTAAAAGGGAAACCAGATTCATTATATCCTTATCGTTTTGTGAAAGACCATTTTTGGGATGACGTGGTTTTTAATGACGATCGTTTATTGCGAACACCATTTTTTGAATCTAAACTGGATGATTATTTTAAATATTATGTTTCACCAGAACCAGATTCTTTAATTGATGAGGTGAAATTTATCTTGTTGTCAGCAAGAACTGGAAAAGAAATTTATCCCTACTTGCTTACTAAGTTTACCAATAAATACATAAGCCCTGAATACATGGGGCAAGACAAAGTATTTCTTTATTTGTTTGAAAACTTTTATGCTAAAGGGGATACAGTTCTGTTGAATACAGCTTCTAAGAAAACCATTACTGATAGAGCCTATAGTTTGATGGCTAATCAGCTTGGATTAGCTGCATCACCATTGGATCTAACAGATAGCACAGGTAAAAATGTATCACTTTATAATCTTAAAGCCCCATTTACGGTTGTTGTATTCTGGGATCCGAATTGTGGGCATTGTAAAGAAGAGCTTCCTAGATTAGATTCTATGTATCGTGCTAAATGGAAAGCAATGGGTGTTGCTATCTATGCTGTGAATATTTATGAAAATGAAATGATAGCCTGGAAAAAGTTTATCTCTGAAAAAGGGTTACTCAACTGGTATCATGTGTATCAAACCAAATCTGCCAGAGCAGCAGAGGAAAAAGCAGGGCAACCTAGTTACAAACAATTGTATGATGTATTTAAAACACCAACACTTTATTTGTTAGATAAAGACAAACGAATCATTGCCAAACAACTGAGCATTCAGCAGTTCGACGATTTGATCGCTACTAAGTTGAAGCACTGATTTTAGAAAAGTTCTTTCACTACGTTTCTAATTACTTTGGGCTTGCCTAAGGTATAGTAATGCAGTACAGGTACGCCAAATTGCTTCAGCTCTCTGCTTTGTTGGATTAACCATTCTGTGCCCGCCTGTTCGCAATCTGCATCTGTCTTGCACTTATTAATGGCATTAGAAAGTTCTGTAGGAATATCTACATGAAATATGCGAGGCAGTACAGATAATTGTTTTTTATTCGTAATTGGTTTCAATCCTGGAATGATCGGAACATTGATACCAATTGCTTTACATGCATTTACAAAATCAAAAAACTTCTGATTATCAAAAAACATTTGAGTCATGATATAATCTGCGCCCGCATCCACTTTTTCTTTCAACTTCAATAAATCAATTTCCAAATTTGGGGCTTCGAAATGTTTTTCAGGGTAACCAGCAACACCCATACAGAAGTTTGTTTTTCCACCGCTTTTGATGTCTTCATCGATATATACTCCATTATTCATACTACTCACTTGTTTGAGCAGATCGATTGCAAAATTATTGCCTCCTGGTTCTGATTCGAAGGAGGCTTCATTTTTAGCAGCATCACCTCTTAAAACTAAAACATTGTCGATTCCTAAAAAGTCAAGGTCGATCAGTGCATCTTCAGTTTCTCTTTTGGTAAAACCGCCACAAATGATATGAGGAACGGCATCAATTTTATAGTGGTTCATGATTGCCGCGCAAATACCAACTGTTCCTGGTCGCTTACGCACTTCCACTTTTTCAAAAGTTCCATCAACCTTTTTTTTGAACATGGTTTCGCTGCGGTGGTAGGTAACATTAATCCAAGATGGTTTAAATTCCATCAAAGGATCTAAATGATCGTATAATGATACTATGGTCTTACCTTTTAATGGCGGTAAAACTTCGAAAGACAGTAAAGTGTCGCTGGCTTTTGAGATATGGTCAATTACTTTCATACGTATAAATGGCTACAAACATACAATCAAACAATAACAAAATATAAAGCCAGGGGGTATTATTCTTCGTTTCAACTATCTTATTTTTACAATTACAATGATGAACCTAACCATCCATACCAAGGATCTTATTAAAAGTTACAAGGGAAGAACTGTTGTAAACCATGTAAGTGTAAATGTGGAACAAGGCGAAATTGTGGGCCTTTTAGGTCCCAATGGAGCAGGAAAAACCACTACTTTTTATATGGTTGTTGGTCTTATTAAACCCGATGAAGGGGATGTGTTTTTGAATGACCTGAATATTACCAAACTACCTATGTACAAACGTGCACAGATGGGTATTGGCTATTTACCGCAGGAGGCTAGTGTATTTAGAAAACTCACTGTTGCAGATAATATTATGGCCGTTTTGGAAATGACAAAGCTGAGCAAACAAGAGCGACAGTATAAATTAGAGTCATTATTAGACGAATTTCATTTACATCATGTACGAGATAATAATGGGGATAGTTTGAGTGGTGGGGAAAGAAGAAGAACTGAGATTGCACGTGCTTTAGCTGTAGATCCAAAATTCATTTTATTGGATGAGCCTTTTGCAGGCGTAGATCCCATAGCAGTAGAAGATATTCAAAGTGTAGTAGCACGCCTTAAATTTAAAAATATTGGAATTCTTATCACGGATCACAATGTAAACGAAACCCTTTCGATTTGTGATCGTGCTTATTTATTGATTGAAGGAAAGATTTTCCGCCATGGAACTGCAGAAGAATTAGCAGACGATGAAAAAGTACGTAGGCTTTATCTGGGTACTAATTTCGAATTAAAAAGAAAAGACTGGATCATTGATATGGGCAAGGACAATGGAGCAAGCGTTCCCAATGGCTCTACTGAAATTGATAGTGGCACAATTTCTGACGAATAATAGGAAGGTAATTTCAATTCCTTTGCTTATTTTTCAGGTACTAACTGTATGAAAATTCTCAGCCCCGCGATATCAAGATTAGCTCGACTACGACAAGGGCGTATCGACGCATGGGTTAATGAGCCTATTGCTGCACAAAGGGAAATTCTGCAGGATCTGATCACTCATGGTCAGTATACCGAATTTGGACGTAAATATGGCCTCAAGGAAATTTTTACCATCCGCAATTTTAAACAAGTAGTTCCCATTCATGAATACGATGATATAAAGCCATATATCGAAAGATTAATGGAAGGAGAGGAACAATTACTTTGGAATACTCCCGTGAGTTGGTTTGCAAAAAGCAGTGGTACCACCAGTGATAAAAGCAAGTTCATTCCCATCACAGATGAAAGTTTGGAGGATTGCCATTTTCAGGCGGCCAAAGATTTTCTGACGCTCTATTATAATATCAATAACAATAGTGATCTCTTAACTGGAAAGAGTTTGGTAATTGGTGGAAGTCATCAGATCAGTAAGATCAATGAAGAGATCCAATATGGCGACCTGAGTGC
This sequence comes from Chitinophagaceae bacterium, assembly GCA_947371755.1. Classification (GTDB taxonomy): domain Bacteria; phylum Bacteroidota; class Bacteroidia; order Chitinophagales; family Chitinophagaceae; genus Sediminibacterium. The sequence goes on along the minus strand of CANBQT010000028.1, from coordinate 4,983 downwards.
TGTTTTGTTACAGAACACTCCGTTTTGGGGGCAATGGATCCGCACTCCTGAATTATCTATTGCTTTAATGGATGAATGGGAAGGAAAGATTGAAAGCCTTGCCCTGTCTACCATTGAAGAAAATGTAACATCCATTGCCGGGGTTCCAACCTGGACCATGGTTTTAATAAAACGGATCCTAGAAATTACCGGTAAGGCCAATTTAAAAGAAGTATGGCCAAACCTAGAATTGTATGGGCATGGCGGAGTTTCATTTACACCGTATCGAGAGCAGTTTAAAAAATTAATTGGTCCCGGTGTTACATACCTTGATATTTATAATGCAAGTGAAGGTTTTTTTGCTGCGCAGAATGATCCTGATGAAGAGGGTATGTTGTTGTTTTTAGCACATGGAATCTTTTATGAATTCATGCCAGTAGAAGAATATGGAAAAGCTGATCCGAAAACAATTGGTTTAGGGGATGTTGAGATTGGAAAAAACTACGCCTTGGTGATTAGTACCAATGGTGGCCTATGGCGTTATTTAGTAGGCGATACTATACAGTTTGTTTCTGTTTTTCCATTTAAGATCAAAGTAAGTGGAAGATTAAAGCAATATATCAATGCGTTTGGTGAGGAAGTGATTGCAGATAATGCCGACAAGGCAATTGCAATTGCTTGTGAAAAAACAGGCTTGGTAGTTAATGATTATACAGCAGCTCCTGTTTATTTTGGTGACGATACCAAAGGAGCACATGAATGGTTAATCGAATTTGAAGTAGCTCCTGAAAACATAGACGCTTTTGCTTATGAATTAGACTGCGCCCTGAAAACTTTGAATAGTGATTATGAAGCTAAGCGATACAAGGATATTGCATTAGTGATGCCAATTGTACATTCATTGGAAAAGAATATTTTTCATGAATGGCTTCGTAGCAAAGGTAAACTGGGTGGGCAGCACAAAGTACCAAGGTTAAGCAATGATCGTAAATATGTGGATGAGATTCTTCTACTGATCAAGGAATCATAAAATAACTAGCCTGCTTTTTTTAAGCTCCAGATGGGCTTTTCTCCCACCAGTAAATTTGTGACTAAAAATAAACTCAAAAAAGACCCTGTATAAAAAAGGTAGAGGTATGGCACGTCCACCAAAGTATAAAAAATAACCAGGGTAAATTTAAGTGTAGCAATAGGAAGATGATCTTTTTGTAAATGAAAGATCTTCACTAGAGCAAGACAAATTACCATAAATAAAGTTGGTAAAATAAGTGCAGCATAAATTAATAAGTGATGTTGTAAAGCAATATTCTTTGGACCAAAGAATTTGGCGAATCCTAAACTTTCGTGAAACACAACTGGGGCATCTTTCCAAACCCTTTCACTGAAACTAATATATTCTGAAGGGATGGCAGTAAGTGTTAAAAATGTTTTCCATCCAAATGGTATCAGCACTAATATGAGAAAGAATAGAATTCCCATTAGTGAAATACGCAAAAGAATTTTATAATCCTTTAGGTATATGTAAAAAACCAACATGGCCGGAATCCATCCTACTAATGAATACCTACTCAAAACACATAGAGAAGTGGCCATGCCAATCAGCCATCCGTTTTTGCTCAGGAGTGAAAGCGCAAGAAAACTGTAAAATAAAATCACCACACCTTCTTCTGTATAAATCAATAAACCTGAGTTATGTGCATTTAAAAGCCACCAAATCAGCAAGAATGCTGCAAAAAATATAGGGCCAGATTTTCTATGTAAGGGTTGTATACGCCAGATAAATAAAGCTGCAAGTATAAATAAAGCAATAACAGTAGTCCATCTTGGATCTGCGTCAAAAAATACCGGAATACTGAAAGGCATCCACATGGCTGGAAGATATATAGGATGCATTCCGCCCCAGATTTCTGGGATTACATCATATACATGGCTCCAGGCGCCATGTATAAAACGTTCGCTCATGATTTTGATGATGGGTAACATATCGGCATCATGGTAATCGAGCGGGGCATCTTCCATCCAATGAAGTGCAGATCCCATGATACAAATCAGCGTCATAGCAAGGATCCACCAACGATAGGTATTCGTTTTTTTTGAGAAATCTAAGGGTTGATTGGGCAGTTGTTGTGGACTGGGAAGTACTAAAGCAAACCAGCAAATGAAAAGCCCTGCCACAGTAAATACAATACTTGTAATGCCCGTCAGAAACTTTAATTTAAGAGCATAAGTAACACAAATAGTCTCTATAAGAAAGGCAATTAAAAGTATTCTTCTCCTGTTTAGTATACTATTCATTTCGTCTAAAATATCTAATTAAATGAAAAACCACTGTATTATTTCTATGATCAATTAGAGACGGGGTTAATAAAATTATAAAAAATGCATATCTGTTTCTGATCAAAGATATTTAAGCTTACTTAGCATATGCTACAATTTGAGCAAATAGAAAAATATTATGGTAATCATCTGGCCATACAAATTCCAAGACTTCAACTTGGGAAAGGTCTTTATTGGTTAAAAGGTGAAAACGGTTCCGGGAAAACCACTATGATGAAAATGGTAGCAGGCTTACATCCTTTTAAGGGAGATATTTTATTAGATGGAATTTCAATTAAAAAGAACCGAAATGATTTTTTGAATAAGGTGAATTTTGCAGAAGCCGAACCAATTTATCCCAATTTTTTGACAGCAAAAGATCTTGTTGAGTTGTACTGTTCTATAAAAAAATCCAATATCAACGAATCCATTCAGAATTTAAAGGACTTACATATTTTTGATGCCTATCAGAATTCAGTGGGATCCTATTCGAGTGGGATGTTAAAAAAATTGAGTCTTGCACTTGCACTGATTGGTAAACCAGAATGGATATTATTAGATGAACCACTGATCACAATTGATGTTGCAGCTGTGGCATTAGTATGTACATGGATTAATAAGATGCAAAAAGATTCAGGTATTTCCTTTATAATTTCTTCCCATCAATCCTTTCAGAATGATCTTCCATTTACTGATATTATTGAAGTGAAAGAACACACTGCAACTATCCTTGAAAGATGAAGAATATTGCTAAAATATTACAGCTGGTATTAGTAAACCATTTCTATAAACTGAATGCCGGATTCTTTATTTTTTTATTTTTCGCATTGTTTGGAGTGGTCAGGGGTGGGCAATTGATTGAATTTCATTTGGGAATTATTCAGGCAATATTAGGAAGCCCATTATTTTTATGGATCATCATTGTTATATGGGGATTGTATACTTTAAAGTGTATCAATTATATCACGAAACGCTTACTGGAACCGGGTTTAAACTTTCTTACCTGTTTAAATCGATTACCTAAAAAACAAGTTTGGGGTTGGATGTGCTTAGTGCACTTCGAAGTATATTTTCCTGTTATATCCTATGTAATTATTATCATCACAGTGGCTATCAAAGCTCATCAATATCAACAAGCCTTGATAATTTTAATAACGAATCTTATATTCTTTTTTGCATCAGTTCAGGTATATTTTACATGTTTACAGTTACACAGTTTTGAATCATTTGTATTAAAATTTCGAATTTCAAATCGAGTGTTCAGCAAGCCTTACTTTTTATACCCCTTGTTTTTTATCTGGGAAGAAAGAAAGTTGATGTTACTCTTAACGAAATTTTTTACGCTGGTATATCTATATGGATTTATTCAATTCTATGAACCCTATCGATACGATATAAGACCGATTCTATTAAGTGTATTGCTAATCATTGCAGCACACACAACTATCATTTTTCAAATACGTTCTTTTGAAAATAATTTTCTATTATTTGGTAGAAACCTTCCTATTGCTATCTGGAAAAGATTTATGCAGTTATTTGGTCTCTATTTGGTTTTATTAATACCAGAAATTTTATTTGTTTGGAAAGGTTATCCCTTACATTTTCATGTAGTTGATTATTTTCAAATTTTATGCATGATCATAGCCTTACCAGCTTTTTTTCATGCAATACTCTATACAAGTATCATGAATGGAGATGAGTACATGAAAGTCGTTTTCACTATTTTATCGGTACTATTCTTTTTGATTTTATATGATTTAGGGATTCTTCTTTTTGTATTTGTGGCATTATTAGCTTTTGTATTTTTTTATTTTCATTACTATGAATATGAAGGAGCAAACTTGGTGAATGGTTCGAAAAGCTAAAAACTTCGCCGAATGTCTTGTTGCCAAGCGCAATTATTTTACATTTGTTACCGATCAAATTTATAATCATGCAATTATTACAGAATAAAGTAGCTATCGTAACTGGTGCAGCCAGGGGAATTGGAGCTGCTATTGCCTTAAAATTGGCAGAACAGGGAGCACATGTGGCATTTACCTATGTGAGTGATAGCAGTGCTGATAAAGCAGCTGCCCTAGAAGCAGAGATCCAGGCTTTGGGTGTAAAGGCTAAGGCTTATAAAAGTAATGCTGCAATATTTGCAGAGTGTGAATCTTTCGTGGCCGACGTTTTAAAAGAGTTTGGAGCAATTGATATCTGCGTAAACAATGCAGGTATTTCAAAAGATAATTTGTTAATGCGAATGACTGAGGAGCAGTGGGATGCTGTAATAGATATTAATCTGAAAAGTATTTTCAACATGACCAAACAGGTTATTCGCCCAATGATGAAGGCTAAATCTGGTTCTATCATCAATATGAGTTCAATCATTGGGATTAGAGGAAATGCAGGACAGAGTAGTTATGCCGCATCAAAAGCAGGAATCATTGGTTTTACAAAATCCATAGCACTAGAATTAGGAAGCAGAAATATTCGTTGTAATGCGATAGCGCCAGGTTTTATTGAAACAGATATGACCAATTATTTAACAGATGGGGATGCTGCAACTGAGTATTTGAAAAAAATCCCATTGGGAAGGTTTGGAAAAGCAGAGGAAATCGCAAATACCACCTTGTTTTTAGCATCTGATTGGAGTAATTATATAACCGGACAAGTGATTAGTACTTGCGGCGGACTAAATATTTA
>CANBQT010000027.1 GCA_947371755.1 Chitinophagaceae bacterium | reverse complement strand
ACACTAAATACACCAAAGTAAATTCTCATTGAGCGCAAGCTTGCATCAAATGCAGCAAATACGAAACCGAAATTCAGTAAGAAGCCAATGACAATTTCAAACCATAAACTCTTTTTTATCTTATCGATAAAAGAACTGGTTTTGTTTTTCAATATATGCTCAAAATCTGCATCCGACCGATTGATATGGTCTGTTGCGAGTTTTGTTTTGAGCTCTGTTTTAAATTGATCTAAATCCATAACAATATTTTAAGCTTGGTCCATATATTTTTTAGATTGCTCTTTCAGTTTTGTTTTAATCCGATTCATTTTTACCGCCACATTATTTGCAGTAATTCCCATCATGTCTCCAATATCTTGATAGGCGTAATCTTCTAAATACAGCATTACAATTGCCTTGTCAATTTTTGAAAGTTCTCCAATTGCAGCATACATTGCTTTTAATTGTGCTTCAATTGGGTCTGGTCCATCCTGACTTATCATTTCAGGAAGTTCGTCGGTAGTATAAATGGAAGGGCTTCTTTTTTCTTTCCTATAAAATGTAATGGCAGTATTTAAAGCCACACGATACAGCCAGGTTGAAAATTTTGCGTCACCCCTGAATGATTGGAATGCCTTCCATGCTTGCAATGTAATTTCCTGAAAAAGGTCTTCCCGATCTTTGTATTGATCCATATAAAGATTACACACTTTGTGAACGATGTTCTGGTGTGTTTTCAATAAGGATACAAATTCTTGTTGGGACATACTTTAGCGTAATTAATACTTAACTGGTTTTATTTGATAACCTTCTGCTTTTAATAATGCTAGTACACCAGTTTTGCCACCTAAATGTGCTCCGCCTACAGCAATGAAACTAGATTTCTCCTGCAAAATCATTTTTATTTTTGGGATCCAGGACTTGTTCCTATTTACCAATAGTATTTCTTCATCCATGCCATCTGTTCCTTGTTTCTGCACATAATCATATAGCAAAGCAGCATCATTTTTCTGATAAACAGCAATCATGTCTTTCATCATATTTTTGGTACTGTCAAAATTGAGAACCATTTTTTGTAATGAAACAATTTGAGAATCTAGTGGCTGTGCATCGATAGCATTCATTTGTTCCTCTACCGTTTCTAATCCCAATATTTTTTTTCCATTCTTTTTGGCAATCTGCATCAGTTCTGTTTCCGGTTGCACAAAATTTACGCAAGGGATAGTTTTGATAGTGATTAGGCTTAGATGGAAAAAGGGTTTGTAATGATTCAGTTGAACAGCTGAAATACCTGTGATCTTTTTAAATGCCTCATTAAATGTTTTAAAACTACTACTATCCATCAAGGATTCGATGGTTTTGTCTTTCAGCATGATCTTTTGCATCATTGAAGCTTGCATACCAGGATCATCCATATCCAATTCTCCATAGAACTGATCTGTTGATGTGATTTTAGAAGCAAGGGTAGGGCTGATAATGAATTGATCCTTGCACATGATATGAAATGTGCCAAAAATATAGGAAGGATTTGTTATTCCTTTTCCGCTTATTTCAAAAAGTAGTGAACCCTTTGCAACTGTCTGGCTCTGGCCAAAAAGGAACATACAAAGGGTTGCAAAAAACAAAATGATTCTCTTCATGATACTATGTTGCATTAGGTTAGTAGTTATCTTTTTAAATATATTACATTATAGCAAAAAAATACCCCCATGTAAAAACATAGGGGTAAACCAAAACCAACTAACTATTGCTATAAAATGGTGATTTCTTTTGGAGCCTGCAATACCTGCTCTTTTTTAGGCAAATACAGCTTTAAAATTCCGTTTTCGTATTTTGCCTGAATGGCATCTGCTTTGATTTTTTCGTCTAAACTAAAGCTGCGTTTAAAGCTGTTCAATGTAAATTCTTTGCGAATCGTTTTGTATTCCTTGTTCTCTGCCAGTTCCTTCTTTTCAAAGCTGATAGTTAAAAGGTCTTTCTCCACATTTACCTTAAAGTCTTCTTTATTGCGTCCTGCAGCAATTAATTCAAGATGATAGCCATCAGTTGTTTCATGAATATTCACTTTTGGATGCCCAACTTGGTTGGCAAAATCTCTACCCCAATTGGAAGGGAAATTGTTGAGCAGTTCTTCAAAAAGATTGTTTACTGGTGTAGGTTGTTTTACGAATGTCATGTTATTAGATTTTTGATTTTTTAATTTCTATTATCTTCTCAAAGTCTATACCATTGGGATAATCAACCTTTTAAGCTGTCAGCTTTACGGATTTAAATAATTTTAATGTCAATATGACGCATTTAATTTTTTATACATGACATAATGGCGAAAATTAAAGAGATTGATGTTTATACATTTGTCTTAATTTTGTATTTCAATCAATTAAAATAATCAGTATGTATCCAGCAGAAATAGTTTTACCAATGAAAGCAGAATTGGTAGATGGCGGTTTTGATGAGATGTTAACTTCATCTGAAGTTGACAGTACTTTAGCAATGGAAGGCACCACATTAGTAGTTATAAATTCTGTATGTGGTTGTGCAGCAGGCACTTGTAGACCAGGAGTTTTAATGGCAGTAGCTAATGCAACCATTCGCCCAGATAGATTAACAACCAGTTTTGCCGGTTTTGATGTGGAAGCGGTAAACCAGGTGCGTAAACATTTATTGCCTTATCCTCCTTCTTCGCCGGCTATTGCTCTATTTAAAAATGGGGAATTAGTTAGTATTGTTGAAAGGCATCAGATCGAGGGACGTCCGGCTCAGGTAATTGCCCAACATCTAATTTCTGTTTTTGATGAATATTGTAATTAAGATTTAGTATTTTCGCAACAGATGGGTTAGTAAGTATGGGCCTCACGCAAGTGGGGCCTTACTATTTCGAAAGGGGGTTATCAATGCTTTTTTTCGAATTTTCTGACTATTATTGTAGCATTTAGTCTAAGATTGTTTTAACGCAAACTACCACACGTTCATGTATCCCAACCTCTACTACGCCTTTAAAGATTTGTTTGGAATTGAGTTGTCTGGATTTAAACTCATTAATACTTTTGGATTTTTCGTTGCCCTTTGTTTTATCATAAGTGCATGGGTGTTAACGCTTGAATTAAAGAGAAAACAACAACAGGGGTTATTAAATTTTACGGAAGAAAAAATAGTAATTGGTGCTCCAGCTTCTATATCAGATCTGCTCATCAATTTTTTACTTGGATTTATTTTTGGATATAAGATCATCGGTGCATTTACTATCTCAGATGCTTTAAATGATCCTCAGGCTTTCATACTTTCTTCCCGGGGAAATTTATGGATTGGAATATTAGTAGGTTTATTTTTTGCAGGACTAAAATGGTACGAAAAAAATAAACAGAAATTGGCGAACCCGGAAGAGCGAATGGTTAGAATCTGGCCCCAGGACCGTGTGAGTGATTTATTGATTTATGCAGCAGGTTTTGGATTTCTGGGAGCTAAAATTTTTCATAATCTGGAGAATTGGGGCGACTTTGTCAAAGATCCGATTGGGGCATTAATTTCCTTTAGTGGATTAACTTTTTATGGCGGATTAATTTGTGCAGGCGCAGCAATCATGCTTTATGCTCGAAGAATTAAATTACCAATTGTTCATCTGGTAGATGCTTTTGCTCCAGTACTGATGCTTGGTTATGCCATAGGAAGAATTGGCTGTCAGCTAAGCGGAGATGGAGATTGGGGGATTGTGAATAATCACAGAAAGCCAATTAGCTGGATGCCGGAATGGTTATGGGCTTATCAATATCCGCATAATGTGATTGGTGAAGGCGCGCCTATACCAGGTTGTTCTGGTCCTTATTGTAATCAACTGATTCAATCTGTATATCCTACTGCTTTATATGAAGTGATCATGTGCTCCGTCGTGTTCATCGTATTATGGTCCATTCGTAAAAAAATAAAAGTACCTGGTCAATTATTTGGGATCTATTTGATATTTAATGGTATGGAAAGATTCACCATTGAAAGTATCAGAGTGAATACCCACTATGAATCTCTTCCTTTTAAACCAACACAGGCTCAGATCATTTCAATTGTTTTGTTTTTAGCTGGTGTTGTTCTGGTGTTTCAGTCAAAAAAAAGATTCGAAAAAAATAAATCAACACAACAGGCTGACTCATAATTTGAGCTTATCGGTATCTCTTTTAACCAAATGCATTTATCTTTACCAAAACTAATTTTATGCCTTCATTTGATATTTCTTCAAAGGTCGATTTGCAAACTTTGGATAATGCCATTAACACCGTAAACAAAGAAATCAGTACGAGATTTGATTTTAAAAATTCGCCAGTAAAGATTGATTTGAATAAAAAAGACTTTATCATTCATTTGGAAGTAGAAAGTGATATGAAGATGAAGCAGGTGATAGATGTAATTATCAGCAGAGCTATGAAGCAAGGGATAGAAGCGAGTGCTTTTAATTTTGAAAAAGATGCCTATCCCAGTGGCAAGGTGATAAAAAAGGAAGTGCCTGTTCAAAACGGCTTAAAACAGGAAGATAGCAAGAAGGTTGTAAAACTCATAAAGGATAGTGGCTTAAAAGTGCAGGTAGCTATCATGGATGATATTGTAAGGGTAACCGGCAAGAAAATAGATGATTTACAAGATGTTATAGCACTTTGCAGAAATTCTAGTTTAGGATTGCCACTGCAATTTATCAATATGAAAAGTTAGGTTTCAAAGTTAATCCGGTGAAAATCAAATTTCATTTGGTTTAAAACCCTGTTTTTCTTACTTTTGCCATCCAAAAAAATAACAATACGGCAAAATCCGTATTACCTAAATCAAATATTATGAAGCAAGGTATCCATCCAGAAAATTACCGTTTCGTTGTTTTCAAAGACATGAGTAATGGTGATGCATTTTTAAGCAAGTCAACTGCTAATTCAAAAGAAACCATTTTATGGGAAGATGGTAAAGAATATCCAGTAATCAAATTGGAGATTTCTAATACTTCTCACCCGTTCTATACTGGTAAAAATATGTTGGTTGATACGGCAGGTCGTATCGACAAGTTCAAAAAGCGTTACGCGAAAAAAGACTAATCTTTTTGACAAAATACTTAAAATCCCGTTCAGTACTTATCTGGACGGGATTTTTATTGCAATCACTCTAGTAACTTTACTTAATAAACGAAAAGTGTATGAAGCTTGATATTTTAGCAATTGGGGTTCATCCAGATGATGTAGAATTAGGTTGTGCAGGTACTTTATTGTCTGCTATTGCGGAAGGCAAGAAAGTGGGCATTGTAGATTTAACCCAAGGTGAGCTGGGAACTCGCGGTACTGCAGAAACAAGAAAAGTGGAAGCGAGTAATGCCGCAAAAATACTGGGAATTGAAATTCGTGAAAATCTTGGAATGGCGGATGGTTTCTTTCAGAATGATGAACACCATCAGCGCTTATTAATTCAGGTGATAAGAAAATATCAACCCACCATAATACTAGCCAATGCATTAGAAGACCGACATCCCGACCATGGTAGAAGCTCTAAAATGGTGTCAGATGCTGCTTTTCTTTCAGGTCTCAGAAAAATTATGACTGAGTTAGATGGTGTGTCGCAAAAAGAATGGCGACCAGCATATGTGTTTCATTATATACAAGACCGCTTTTTACAGCCTAGTTTTGTTGTGGATATTTCAAAATACATGGACCAGAAATTAGAATCAGTTTTAGCATATACAACCCAGTTTTATAATCCAGATCTTAACGAACCCCAAACCTATATCTCGTCACCACAATTTATAGAAACAGTCAAAGCAAGGGCAATGATGTTGGGTAAAAGAATTGGTGTAGAATATGCAGAAGGATATATTTCTGAGAAAATGATCGGTATCAACAGCTTTGATAGTTTGATACAGCATACAACTTAAACGAATATTAATTTTAAAAGCATTGATTATGTCGGTAGTTCCAGTTGGTCTAGTACAGATGACCTGTTCTGCCTCTAAAGAAGAGAATCTTGCAAAAGCAATTTCTAAAATTAGAGAAGCAGCTGCTAAAGGCGCTAAAATAGTTTGCCTTCAGGAATTGTTTACTTCACTTTATTTCTGTGATGTAGAAGATTATGAGAATTTTCTTTTAGCAGAAGTGATACCGGGCCCCTCTACTGAAACTTTAAGTTCAGTGGCTTCTGAGTTGGGGGTAGTGGTAATTGCCTCTTTATTTGAAAAAAGAACCAAAGGTATTTATCATAACACAACTGCAGTTCTTGATGCAGATGGAGCTTACTTAGGGAAGTATCGTAAAATGCATATTCCAGACGATCCTGCATTTTACGAAAAATTTTATTTTACTCCTGGTGACCTTGGATATAAAGTCTTCAAAACAAAGTTTGCAACGATAGGTATTCTGATTTGCTGGGATCAATGGTATCCTGAAGCTTCAAGAATTACAGCATTAATGGGAGCAGAAATTTTATTCTACCCTACAGCAATTGGCTGGTCTACATTACAAGATGAGGCAACCAATATTGAACAATATAATGCTTGGCAAACAATACAAAGAAGTCATGCTGTTGCAAATGGAGTACATGTGGTGAGTGTGAATAGAGTTGGTATGGAACAAGGCGGTGCTATGAAATTCTGGGGTGGTTCTTTTGTAAGTAATCCATTTGGAACCCTATTATATAAAGCATCACATGAGGATGAAGAAATTGCTGTAGTTGATATCGATACCAAACTCACTGATTATTTTAGAACTCATTGGCCTTTTATGCGTGATAGAAGAATTGATTCTTATCAGCCCATTACCAAAAGATTTATTGACGAAGATTAGTTTCCAGTAAAAAGATATTTTTTGAATTATGTCATTACAAGATCCATCGTTTATAACACCGGATGCACTGGGGTATAAATTCCCGGCAGAATTTGCAGAACATGAAGCAACCTGGCTTTCCTGGCCTCATAAAGAAGCTAGCTGGCCGGGCAAAATTGATTCGATCTTTCCAAACTATGCTTTATTTATAAAGTACTTAGCATTAGGCGAAAAAGTTAGGATTAATATAGCCAATGAGGCTATGAAAGTTTTTGCATTAATGCATCTTGAAAAAGTTGGCGCAGACTTGTCTCAAATAGAATTCTTCATGCATCCTACCAATGATGCTTGGTGTAGAGATCATGGACCCGCATTTTTAATTAATCCGGAGGCAGACATAAAAAAAGTAATCGTTGATTGGAACTATAATGCATGGGGAAACAAATATCCCCCTTACGATTTAGATGATGTAATTCCAACATTAATTGGAAAACATTTTAAAATTCCTGTGTACCATCCCGGTATTGTAATGGAAGGCGGTTCAGTTGAATTTAATGGGAATGGTACTTTGCTTACTTCTACTTGCTGCCTTTTAAATAAGAATCGTAATCCACATTTAAGTCAGAAAGAAATTGAGAACTACTTAAATAATTATTATGGAGTAGATCAGATTTTATGGGTGGCTGATGGCATAGTAGGAGATGATACGGATGGTCATATCGATGATACTGTAAGATTTGTTAATTCAGATACTGTAATAACCGTAGTAGAATCCAATAAACAGGATGAAAATTATGATCTGCTTCAAACTAATTTGAAACAGTTAAAAGACATGCGCTTATTGAATGATAAACAATTGAATATTGTAGAACTACCAATGCCAGATGCGGTAATCTATGAAGATCAACGTTTACCCGCATCTTATGCTAATTTTTATATCAGCAATAAACATATTATAGTTCCAACCTTCCGTAGTAAAAAAGATGATCAGGCATTACAGATTATAGCAGAATGTTTCCCTACAAGAGAAACAGTAGGAATTGATTCAACAGATATTATCTGGGGACTAGGAAGCTTTCATTGCTTAAGTCAACAAGAACCCAAGGTTTAAATTTAAAAAGTAAAAATCAAAATGTAAAACCTGGGTTGCATCTTACATTAATTTCCTATTGTATTACTTTGTCTTGGAACTAGCAGTAACTCTTTTTGTCTACCCCCAATAAACCGGAAACCTTTTTCTGAATAAAATCCATCTTCTTCCAACATGATGCGGATTGATTTTTTCCATTCAGGAATATCAGTGGCAGCATTTAATTCAATAGAATAGGCGGTATTCAAATGCATAGGAAAATCACCAGAACCCGGAACACCATTTTGTTGATCCCACATGCCAATCGTAGGTCCGGCAGCATGGCCGTGATATCCAATGGGATGTGTATAGATACTTGCGATTATTCCTTCTTCTTTTGCTTGAGCTAATGCCGAAGAAAGAATTTCATTACCTGTTTTATTCAATGCGAATTTACTAGTGAGTATATCTTGTAATCTATTTCCATTTGCAAAGGCTTTCTGAAGAGCTAGTGGGGCATTGGTTTCGCCTGGTAGCAACATATACGCATGTTCCTGCACATCTGTATTTAATCGTAAATAACTAATTCCAATATCTACATGTAAAAGATCCCCAGGTTGAATAATTTCCTTGTCCTTATTGGTAAATGCAGATAAGTGATCAAAACTTGTTTCATCATTTCTTTGAATTTCTACGGAAGGATGAAACCATGTATCTAAACCTAAGTTGCGGATCTTTTGTCTAAACCACCAAACCAGGTCATCAGTAGTAGTTACACCAGGCATGATTGTTTTTTCTGAAAAGCCTTCAGCAATAATCTGATGAGTAATCTGTACAAGTTGAGGATATAATTGCATTTCTCTTTCTGTTCTTGTTTCTAACCAGCCGATTCCTAATTTTTCCGCACTTACAATTCTTGATTGAAATTGTGTGGGGAGTTTTTGAAGGAAAATCTTTTGCTCAGTAAACGTTAGTCCATCTGCATGCGCGAAGTCAGTTGAATAGTTCAATCCTATTTTGTTCGGATTTCTTTTACTAATAAGATCAATCAATGCATCCCATTGATCAGGAAACTTTTTCATGTCCCATGATGCTTTAATTTGATTACCTACATTATATCTGGCAATAGCTAATTGCTCATTTATTTGCTTTTTGGGATCATGATAGAAAACTAAAATGGTTCTCCTTCTTGCAGAAAGCCATTCTGCCGGCAGCATGGTTTTTAAAATCGGATCTTCATTGTATTCTCTGCTGATGATCACCCACATATCAATATTTTCCCTTTCCATTAATTTGGGAAGAAGATTTGTAAATCGTTCGTTGAGGATTTCATCTGTTAGTTTGGCCTGGTCTCTTAAAGCAAGAATTTGTTGAGAAAATCCTTGCCATGAAATAGCTATTAAAAAGCAAAAAACTGTCCATCTTTTATTCATAATATATTTTATTTATATAGATTATTTCGTTGTTACATCTGCCTGATGCGTTATAATAAATGTGATTAAATCATCTAAAAGTATACCTGCACGATTTGCAGCATCTTGTATTTCTTCTCGTGATACATTGGCTGCAAATGATTTTTCTTTCAGTCTTTTTTTTACTCCTTTAATATCCATTCCATCGTAACCATTTGGTCTCATTAACGAATAGGCATGGATCAGACCAGACAGCTCATCAAATGCAAACAACATTTTATCCATATTGTTGATTGGGTCAACCCCAAAATGATTCGGACCATGTGAGGCAATTGCATGCATCACGTCTGGATCGATCTGTAAGCTTTCTAAATGTTCTATAATTTTTATACAATGTAAATCTGGCCATTGATCCCAATCAGCATCATGTAAGAGGCCAGACATTTCCCACATCCATTGTCCTTTCTCATCTAATTTTTCCTTTTCCAAAGCCCAGGATTTCATTAAATACGCCACTTGCAACATATGAACTTGCAATTTTGGGTTTAAAACCCATTCCTGAAACAATTGCATGGCAGCATCTCTAGTTAACAAATTCCCTTTGTTCGCAGGATCGCCAAATATGTTTCTTTTAAGTTTTAAAGACATCTTATTCCATTTATAATTTTCTCCAAAAAGAAGGCATGATTTTCAGTACTTTAGCCTCATTAGTACATTCACTATAAAAGTAACAGAACTATGTTTAAAAAATTAGTTTCATTAACCGCTTTTTTTGCTACTGCGGTAATTCAGTTGTCTGCTCAAACTACTTTACCCGCAACAACAACCGATACAAAGTCAAAATACGACCAACACTTATTATTTGGACCACTATTTTATCCAAATGCAGGAAATGAATTTCGTGCGGCTAGTGGTGAACCAGGTCATGCCTATTGGCAAAACAGGGCAGACTATAAGATTAATGCATCTTTGAATGAAGATAAAAATGAATTAACCGGTTCTGTTACGATCAATTATAAAAATAATAGTCCACAGGAATTGCCTTTTATTTGGTTGCAGTTAGATCAGAATTTATATGATCTGCAATCCCGTGGTCAGGCTAAAATGCCTGCTACCGGACGTAGCAGATATGGTGATGCCAAAAGCACATTTAATGGTGGTTACAAAATCACTTCCGTTCAATTGATAACTGCCGGGAAACCTGCAGAAAATATTCCCTATGTAATAACAGATACAAGAATGCAATTGCGTTTGGCTAAAGCCTTGGCAGCCAGAACAGGGGCAGTTTCTGTAAAAATTGATTATAGCTATTTGATCCCACAATATGGTTCAGATAGAACAGGGATTCTTAAGACGAAGAATGGTAATATTTATGCCATTGCACAATGGTATCCTAGAGTATGTGTATTTGATGATTTACAGGGTTGGAATACTTTGCCATATTTAGGCGCTAGTGAATTTTATTTAGAATATGGTGATCTTGAAGCAACACTTACCGTACCTGCTTCACATATCGTAGTTGCTTCAGGTGAGTTATTAAATGCACAGGAAGTATTAACACCATTGCAATTAAAACGTTACAATCAAGCTAAGGGTAGTGATGCTACTGTTACCATACGGGGGGAATCAGAAGTTTTAGATCCAACTTCAAGACCTTCAAAAGCAACCTGTACCTGGAAATTTGCCATCAGCAATGCTCGTGATTTTGCATGGGCAACTTCTAAAAGTTTTATATGGGATGCTGCAAAGATTAATTTACCGAGTGGAAAGAAATGTTTGGCAACCAGTGTATATCCTTCAGAATCTGCAGGTGTAAAGGGATGGGGTAGAGCAACAGAATATACCAAAGGAAGTATAGAAAATTATAGTAAACGTTGGTTTGAATTTCCTTACCCTGTTGCATCAAATGTGGCAAGTAATGTAGGTGGTATGGAATATCCTGGTATTGTATTCTGCGGGTCTACTGCACAGACAGAGGGATTATTTGGTGTTACAGACCATGAATTTGGTCATACCTGGTTCCCTATGATAGTAGGAAGTAACGAAAGGAAATACGGTTGGATGGATGAGGGATTTAATACTTTCATCAATACTTTAGCGGGCGAAGATTTTAACAAAGGTGAATACAAAGGGGCTAAAACTGATTGGCATCAATATGCCAGATTTATTTTTGGACCTACTTCTGAAGCAATGTTGAATACACCGGATGTGCTTCAAGAAAGAAATATCGGATTAGAACTATATATGAAACCAGGTTATGCATTAACCCTATTAAGAGAACAGATCTTAGGTAAGGATAGATTTGATTATGCTTTCAAAAAATATATTCGCGATTGGAAATTTAAGCATCCATCGCCCTATGATTTTTTTAGAAGTATTGAAAACGGTGCAGGCGAAGATCTGTCCTGGTTTTGGAGAGGTATGTTTTTAGAAAATTATAAATTGGACCAGGCGGTAACGAAGGTTGATTATATTAATAATGATGCTAAGAATGGTGCGCTCATCACCATTGAGAATTTGGATCAATTGGCTATGCCTGTTGTAATTGAATACACCACCAAATCTGGTAAAACAGAAAGAAAGAATCTGCCAGTTGAAATTTGGCAAAATAATTCTTCTTGGAAGGTTAAATTAAATACCACAGAAGAATTACAAAAAGTTGTGATTGACCCAGATCATTCCTTACCAGACATGAATTCTGCTAATAATTCTTGGAAGTCAAACTAATAAAATCATAACTACCGACACTAGATGGTGTCGGTAGTTTTTTAATATGCACATGAGAATGTTAGTTCGACTTACCATTTTTTTAATAGTATTAGTTATTAGTGTCGCTTGCTCTAGAAAACCCTACGCAGATACTAATAAGTCTTATCAGAAACAAGTAAAATTGTTTGCGCGGAGCATCAAAGAAAGCCCAGAACAATGGATTTCAGATTCAATAAAACAGCCTCCTTATTGGGTGGGAACAACCAATTTCAATTTACGTAAACCAAGTTTCGTAATCATACATCATACTGCCCAAAATGCATGCGAACAAACTTTGAAAACCTTTACGATGGTAAAGACTCAGGTTAGTGCGCATTATGTAATTTGTAAGGATGGAACAGTCCATCACATGCTCAATGATTATTTACGTGCCTGGCATGGAGGGATTGCAAAATGGGGTAGTTTAACTGATATTAATTCAGCTTCCATCGGAATTGAATTGGATAATAACGGTTTTGAAAATTTTGATAGTTTGCAAATAAATAGTTTAATTAGTTTATTAGCACGACTAAAAAAAACATATAATATACCTGCCTCCAATTTTATAGGGCATGGTGATATTGCTCCAGTAAGAAAGAATGATCCCAATTGGCGCTTTCCCTGGAAAACCCTCTCTGAGAAAGGTTTTGGCTTATGGTATGATGAAAAGTTGGATGAGGTTCCTTATGATTTTAATCATATCCAGGCATTGAGGATTATAGGGTATGATGTAAAAGATACAAGTGCAGCAATACAATCATTTAAAAGGCATTTCTTACAAGACACTACGAAAGCAATCAATCAAACAGATCGTGTTGTGCTCTATAATTTAGAAAAAAAATACTGGTAGAGTAAGAGCTTTGATAATTATTTTAAAGCATTTTTTAAAGCTAGATAAACCCCATTTGTCCATCCAAATCCATCCTGCCCTTCATATTCACCTCCACCCGCAAGTTTGCTAAGATCTTCTACATTATATTTTTCCATTAGTTTTCCTGTTTCAGCAAATACTTTTTCATTCAGATGTATCCATCTTGTTCCAATTTTATATGCTAAATGTTGGATCCCATATTTTTTCAAACCTGCAAATGCTATCCATTGTAATGGAGCCCATCCATTTGGAGCATCCCATTGCTGACCAGAATAAATATGGGTAGTTACTAAACCACCGGGTCTTAGCAAATTTGTTTCAACTGAATTTGCAACTGCATTGGCTTGATGTTGATTACAGATAGAAACAAATAAGGGATATAATCCAGCAGCCGTTATTTTATCCAGAGTTTGCTTTTTATTGAAATGATAATCACAGAAATAGTGAATATCATTATTCCAACAGTATTCTAGAATTGACATTCTTCTTTTTGCCGATAATTCAATAAATACAGAAGCTTTCAATGCATCACCAGATAGAGTAGCAGCTTTAGCTATTGTTTGTTCTAAAACATAGATTAAACAATTCAGGTCAACAGGTATGATCTGTGTTGTTTCGATTGAACCAATGGTTGAATTATCTGCAAACCATCGGGTACTAAAATCCCAACCACTTTCAGCCCCTGCTCTTAAATTGGTGAAAACAGTTTCCTTAGTTTGGGTACAATTTTTACTAATGTGCACATCCTCTGCAAAGCTTTCCTCTCTTGGTTTTGGTCTTGAATCAAAATAGCGATTCAGAATGGTGCCGTCAGGCATACAAGCGACTCTATTTGTGGCCTCTCCTTCATTTAAATATTCAGCACCTTCCATCCAAAAACTGTATTCCTTTTCTAGTTCCTTCTGATATTGGCAATAAATAGTATCATCATTTTTTGTAGCAGCTAAAAGTTGTATCATCAAAGCGAAAAATGGAGGCTGACTTCTACTTATATAATATTGTCTATTACCATTTGGGATATGACCTACTTTATTGATTAAGTAGGCAAAATTTGAAACCATATTTTCTATCAGATCAATTCTTCCGTCTTCTCTCAAACCTAACATGGTGAAATATGAATCCCAGTAATAAATTTCTCTAAACCTTCCTCCAGGAACAATATATCGGTTCGGCAAATTGATCAGAGAACTGATCTCGTTGGTAGAATCACGCGTGAGCATCTCCCAAAGGTTTTTGATATTTTCTGCTACAGATTTTGAAAGGTCGCTCTTGTATTCAGAACCAAAAATTGGGGGCATTGAAAAATTCTCAGCAACAAATTTTTTAAGATCAAATGAGGGTTGGCCTTTTGTTGATTCGTATTTATGCTGAATTTCTTGCAATGGAAATAAAGGTATGCAATCGACAAAAGTTTTTCCATCAGTTAAAATGGAATTCAATTGTACCTTTTCAAAAAGTTCTCCTAAATCATATATTTCTAGTAACTCCTGATTCATCGAAAGATTATATTTTATATCGCAGTTATTGTATCATTTACTTTTTTCTGTACTCTATAAAATACTATTAAAAGGATGATTAATAAACTGATGGGGACTAAAGAAAAATAGAAGGCAGTTTGACCACCATATGATTGGAAGATATTTCCTGTGATAATAGAACCAGTTGTACCTCCCAATGCTGAAAAGATGACAATCAATCCCGACATATAACCATGTTTTTTCTTTGGCAGAGAACTTAAAATCACAGAGTTGATGGCAGGATAAATTGGAGCAATCAAAAAGCCAATTAAAGGAAAAATAAAAGTAGCAAGGGGTGCGGTGGACCATCCGGTTACTAAAGCTCCATTTGCATTATTGGCTAAAGGAATAGCAACAACAACAAGTAATGCTGCTAATAATAAACAGCTAATCAAAACTCCAAGCCAATTTATTTTACGAAGTACAATTCCTGCGATAAATCTTCCAATTGCTGTAGCTGCTGCTAGAATACTTGCCATTTGTATGCTCAGCGTTTGTGGCAAATGCAATACCTTACTATTATAGGTTGGTAACCAACTCATGATACTCTGCTCTATTAACACATATACAAAAGCACTCGCTACAAATACAATAACTATGGGAAGTGCTATTAATTGAAACATTTCGGCAAAGTCCTTTGTCAAAGGAGTGGTATCTGTTTTTCTGACTGAACTTTCATCCAATGGAGAGCTTAATAAAAGAAGAAAGGCAACGGCAACTATACCTGCCAGTAAATAATATACTTTTAACCAAGTAGTTGATTGAGGGTTATGATCATCTACAAAAGCACTAAATATAAAATAGCCCGTTAGAATTCCAACCATAAAGAAGGATTCTATGAAATTCATAAAACTTGCATGTTCTTTTTTGTCATTTGTAATAATTCCAATAGTGGCAAAAACCGATACTTTAATCATGGCAAAACTTGCACCGGTTGCCGCAAATAAAAGTTTGGTCATTAAAAAACCAGGAAAAGCCGGCATTAAAAGAGCCACTATACCTACAAATGCCAATGCAATTAGCATGGATTTTTTATAGCCAATTCTATTGATATAAGAGGCGATAAAAAAAGAGACGATTGCGATACTCAAATCTTTAAAAGCCTCTAATATACTTGCCCCAGATTCGGTAACACCATAATTACTTTGTACCTGCAGAATAACAGTACCTACGCTATTCAGTAAAATAGCAAACACAAAATAATTAAGAAAGAGTGAGGTTTTGATCTTCCAGTTTTGCATATTTTCTTATTTGGCAGGATTAAATATACTGAACAAAAGAATCATATGAATTAGCCAGTTTTATTAACTAACAATTGTTAGTGTTTGGAATTCATTTCTTATTTTTACTATATAAAATTCTATTACATGCAATTTGACCTGAGTGAAGAGCAAATAATGATTCAGAAAGCCGCCCGTGATTTTGCAACATCGGAATGCCTGCCTGGGGTTATTGAAAGGGACGAAAAACAACAATTTCCAAGAGAACAGGTAATGAAATTAGCCGAACTAGGGTTTATGGGAATGATGGTTGATGCTAAATATGGAGGTAGCGGAATGGATACCATGAGCTATGTTTTAGCAATGGAAGAGATTAGTAAGGTTGATGCAAGTACAAGCGTTTGTATGAGTGTAAATAATAGCTTGGTTTGTTGGGGATTGGAGAAATTTGCAAATGAAGAACAGAAACAAACATATTTAACGCCACTTGCACAGGGTATTAAAAATGGGGAACTCTATATTGGGGCTTTTTTATTGAGTGAACCAGAAGCTGGAAGTGATGCTACCAGTCAGCAAACAAAAGCTGAAGATATGGGAGATTATTATTTGATTAACGGAACAAAGAATTGGATTACCAATGGTTCATCTGCATCTGTTTATCTGGTAATTGCACAAACAGACGTTTCCAAAGGTAGTCATGGTATCAATGCTTTTATTGTTGAAAAATCTTCACCGGGTATTACGGTTGCAGCAAAAGAAAATAAGTTAGGCATCAGAGGTAGTGATACGCATACGATTATGTTTACAGATGTAAAAGTGCCAAAAGAAAATAGAATTGGGGAGGATGGTTTCGGATTTAAGTTTGCAATGAAAACATTGGCGGGTGGTAGAATAGGAATTGCATCTCAGGCTTTAGGGATTGCAAGCGGAGCTTATGAATTAGCACTCGCCTATAGCAAGCAACGTAAAGCATTTGGTAAAGAGATCATGCACCACCAGGCTATTCAGTTTAAACTGGCAGATATGGCTACAAGAATTGAAGCAGCGAGATTATTGTGTTTGAAAGCAGCCTGGGAGAAAGACAATGGCATAGATTATACCCTGAGTTCTTCGATGGCAAAGGTATTTGCCAGTGAAACAGCTATGTGGACCACTACAGAAGCAGTTCAGATTCATGGAGGATACGGGTTTGTTAAAGAATATCATGTGGAGCGATTGATGCGTGATGCAAAAATTACTCAGATTTATGAGGGTACCAGTGAGGTTCAAAGAATTGTAATAAGCAGAAGCATATTACATTAACTATAACTTTCCACATACATGCCCGATGAATTTCATTGGGCATTTTGCATTTAAATAGGTTATTGCAACTAATTTTACTGCATTGAATTATTATAAAAAAATATACTTCACTTTTTTATACCTCATCGTTCATTCAATGTTTAGCATTGTGTGGGCTAATGATTCTACACTAACGCATATACTTTTACAAAGATTGGCAGTTTTACAATCGAAGTCGGATCTCGTTTTTTCAAAGGGGTCATTCCCATCTTATCGTGCTTATTCCTTAAACAATACAATTGAAAAGGGGGATGAGAATGCATTTTTTACTGGCCTAATCTGTTTCACGTTAAGGGACTTAATAAAAGATTTAAACGAAACGGATAAAAAAATTGCGGCGGACATGATAGAAAACGCTTCTTTTAATTTTTTTAGCCATTTTAAAAACCAGAAAGGAAGAAATACTTACAATTTTTGGTCAACAAATCCCCCCAAAATATTCCCCAATAGTGGGTGGATGAATTTATTTGATCATAGTCAATCACTACCTGATGATTTTGACGATACGGTAATTCTATTGCTGGCAATGGGTACCTCTGAGGCTTCAGCTGCTGAAGTTCATAATTTGATGCAAGATTTTACAAATGGAAATGGTAAGGAAATTAAAAACACATTTGAAGCCTATAAAAATATTCCGGCATATTCTACTTGGTTTGGAAAAAAGATGCCGGTTGATTTTGATATATCCGTTCTGTCTAATGTTTTATATTTCGTTCAGCAATATCATTTGAAATGGACAAAAGCTGATTCTGCAAGTCTCCAATTCATTACGAAAGTAATTGAAGATAAAAAGTATGTAAATGCCCCTTCAAGTGTTTCTCCGCATTATAATCGAACGCCTATCATTTTGTATCATCTCTCTCGATTGATGAGTCTTCAACCAATTCCTGAATTAGAAATTCATCGGCAAGAATTAGTGGAACATACATTGAAATTGTTAAATGAATCCAATAGTTTTATAGACCAAACAATTCTTTCCACAGCATTAATGCGTTGGGGTGTTAAGCCACCAATTAAAACGATTCAATCTGGAAAATCATTATTTGAATTGATTGAAGATCCGAATTTTGTTTTCTTTATCGCCAATATGAGTTCAATGCTGCCAAATCCATTGAAAGATGCAGCCGGTGTGATAGGAGTGGGAAGGTTTAACTACTTTTGTGAAGCCTACAATACCTGTTTGTTATTAGAAAATATTGTTTGGCAAAAAAGAGTTTCTACTCACTAGAAAAAAGAAATTAATGGCAGTTCAAGAAGCATCATATTTATCAATTAAAGCAGAATTGGATCAGGCAAATGTTACACTGATTGCTGTGAGTAAAACCAAACCTAATGAGGATATTGAAGCATTATATCAATTAGGGCAGCGGGCATTTGGTGAAAATTATGTGCAGGAACTTGTTGACAAGCAAGCCTCTTTGCCAAAAGATATACAATGGCATTTTATTGGTCATTTACAATCAAATAAAGTAAAATATATTGCTCCCTTTGTGCACTTAATTCATGCAGTGGATAGTTTAAAATTATTAACCGAAATTAATAAGCAGGCACAAAAGTCTGGACGTGTTATCAGCTGCCTGTTGCAAATGCATATTGCTACTGAAGAAACAAAATTCGGAATGGATGCAACTGAATTAGAGGAGGCTTTAGTAGCTTCCATTCATTTACCCTTTATTTCAATCAAAGGTTTAATGGGGATGGCTTCTTTTAGCGATAATCAGGACCAAATACGAAATGAATTCAAGCTCTTGCATAAACATTTTAATAACCTACAAATGAAGCAAGGAGCTCCATTCAATATTTTAAGTATGGGAATGAGTGGAGATTACAAAATGGCAATTGAAGAAGGATCTACAATGGTTAGAATTGGAAGTCTATTATTTGGTGCGAGGAATTATGAATCAAAATAAATATTAGATACTTCAAATGAGAAAAATAAAAGCCTCTGAAAATTTTATCAGAGGCTTTTTTTACTTTTTAATTTTGACTTTTAAATTTATTTCAAAGTTTCTTCTAACCATTTATAAAATTCATAATGCCATACCAATGCATCTTGTGCTTTTAATACCCAATGGTTTTCATCTGGTAAATAGAGTAATTTACTTTTGATGCCTCTCAATTGTGCAGCCTGAAAAGCCTGTTGTCCTTGTTCAATTGGAACACGGTAATCTCTCCCTCCTTGAACAATCATAATGGGTGTATTCCATTTTTCCACAAAATTACTGGGTGATTGAGCAAAAGAACGTTGTGCAACTGCATTATTTTTTTCCCAATAAGCACCTCCTTTTTCCCAATTCTCAAAAAACATTTCATCAGTTGTGCCATACATACTTTTAAAATCAAAAACCCCATCATGTGAAATAAAAGTTTTGAAACGCCCATTGTGTAAAGCTTCTAAGGCAAATACTGAGAAACCACCAAAGCTTGCACCCACACATCCCATTTTATTTTTGTCTACATATGATTCTTTAGAAACAGCATCAATAGCACTTAGATAATCTTTGATCACTTGTCCGCCCCAATCCTTGCTAACAGCTTCTGTCCACTTTGTTCCATCTCCAAAAACACCTCTTCTGTCTGGAGCTACTACTATATATCCTTGTGATGCTATCAATTGAAAATTCCAACGGAATGAATAGAATGGAGTTGTGCCTTGTGGACCACCTAAACAAAATAAAAGTGTAGGATACTTTTTCTTGGCATCAAATCCAGGAGGATAAATAACCCAGGTTGGCATTTGTTTGCCATCAGTAGTTTGCACCATTTTATAAGCAGAGCTAACAGGAGCAATATTTTTGTAATTGTCATCATTTACATGGGTGATTTGTGTGAGATTACCACTTGTTAAGTCAAGACTGTAGATTTCTGAAGCATGGTTAAAATCAACTTTTGTCAGGAACAATTCATGACCTGTTTGAGCTATTAATCCGTTAACCTCAAACTCCCCTTTGGTTAACTGTGTAATTTCTGGTGCTTTTCCGGTTCTGTCTGGATAGGTTACTTGAAACACATGAACCATCCCTTTTTGTGGTGCTATAAAAAACAAACTTCTGCCATCTTCGCTCCATTTAAAACTTTCAACATGCAGATCATCGCGATTGGCAGTTAGATTCATGGTAGTAAATCCGTTAGAAACAATCAGGTCTTGTTTGTCCGCTTCATAACCATCTCTTTTCATTTGAAGCCATGCCAATTGTCCCTGCGCATTGTAAGCTGGATTAATATCATAACCCTTATTTTCTGTAGTCAAATTTTTGGTGGTACCAGAAGTGATGTCATATTCAAAAAGGTCGGTATTGGTACTAAGGGCATACGCTGTACCATATTTCTTCTTGCTACTATACACGATATGTTTGCCATCTGGATTCCAGATATAATCTTCGTCGCCACCAAATGGTTTTAAAGGACAATCAAAGAGTTCACCTTTCATAATATCAACGGCTTCCCCGGCTTTTCCATTAACTAGTGGCGCAAAAAATACATGATCATATTTGCCATCTTCCCATGTATCCCAGTGACGATAATTTAATGATTCATAGATCTGAACATTTGATTTTGTAAGGGTAGGATAGAAGTCAGAACCATTTACCGGTTTTAATTTTACAGCTTCACTACTAAGAATATATTTTCCATCTGAAGAGATTTTTTCATTGGGTAGTAATTCATTTGCATTAGTAATTTCTTCAGCATTACCGCCATTGACAGAAATGCGATAAGTTTTATTATTCCCTTTATTTAATTCAACATTGGGAACATTTACACTGTAAATCAGATATTGTTTATCTTTTGAGATCCCTAAAGCGCTAACACGCCCTAATTTCCATAACATTTCGGGACTCAATTTTTGCTGTGCAGGCAGAACTGCAGTGATGCTGATCAGTAAAAAAAATAAAACTGTTTTCATGGCTTTCTTTTTAAATAAAAAAAGTTCATCAACTATTGTGTAAATAACTGATGAACTTTCAAAAAAGGTATGTTCAAAAATTATTTTCCTGACTTAAGTTTTGCGTAATCAAATACCATATTACAAAATGCTTTCACTCCTACATCTAATTTACTGTCATCAATAAAAAAATCTGGGGTATGATGAGGTGCAGCATTTTTAGGATCCATTCCAGCAGGCATACCACCTAAATTAAAAAAGAAAGAAGGTGCAATTTCTCCATAGAAAGAAAAATCTTCAGCTCCTGTTGTCCAAGTTGATTCAGACACATTGGCTTTCCCGGCAGCTGTTTCTAAAGAAGGCAACATCATTTTAACTAAAGTTGGATCGTTGTAAGTAACCAATGTTTTAGTATCGATATAAACTTCTGCGGTTGCACCAGAAGCTTCTGCAATTTTTGTGGCAGTTCTTTTTATTTTTTCATGAATTTCTTTTTGCATTTTACCATCCAATGTTCTAATGGTTCCTTCCATATTCAATTCTTCAGGAATGATATTTGCTCTAACGCCACTGGTAATCTTTCCAACTGTAATTACAGCGGGTGCTTTCGTTAGGTCTTCCTGACGGCTCACAATAGTTTGTAATCCTGTAATGATCTGTGTTGCAACCACTATTGGATCAATTCCACCCCAAGGCATTGAACCATGCGTTTGTTTTCCTTTAACTTTAATTGTAAACCAATCTGAGCTAGCCATAAAAGAGCCGGAATGATATTTAATGGTTCCGATTTCAGTACCGGAACTAATATGCAAACCAAAAACTGCTTCCACTTTTGGATTAGTTAAAGCACCTTCTTTGATCATTAAAGGTGCACCGCCTTCTTCTGTTCCCGGGGGACCTTCTTCTGCTGGTTGAAATAAGAAGACTATAGTGCCGGGTACATCTTTCTTGATTTTTGCAAGTGCATTTGCAGTGCCTAATAAGATGGCGGTATGTGTATCATGTCCACACGCGTGCATCACCCCAACTTTTTGGCCACCATATTCACTGGTTAATTTAGAGGCAAAGGGAAGATTTACTCTTTCAACTACAGGTAATGCATCTATATCTGCTCTCAAGGCTATTACAGGCCCAGGTTTACCACCTCTTAAGATCGCTACAACCCCAGTTTTAGCAAAAGGAGCTTTGATTTCTAATCCTAATCCTTGCAATTTTGATACGATGTAGTTCATCGTATTGGTTTCTCGGTTCGACAATTCAGGGTATTGGTGTAAATGTCTTCTCCATGCCACTACTGAGTCGTTTACATCTTTCGCATACTTCTCAATGTTACTGGAACTGATTTGTGCCATTGCCACTATTGGTAGCGTAAAAAGGGCAATTAGGATCGCTTTTCTCATGAATTAATTTTGGTTATACTAAAGATTCAAGGTAGTTAAAAATCAAAAGTCAAAGTTTAAAATCCGATATTTTTTTGAATTTTGAATGTTGCCTTTTGATTTATTTATATTCTCCGAATACACGACGTAATGCGTCTGAAATTTCTCCAAGTGTGCAATAGCTTTCTACAGCTTCCACCACAATCGGCATTAAATTTTCAGATGTTTTAGCTGTTGTTTCAATCCTTTGTAAAATGTCTGCTACTATTTGATTGTTTCTCTTGTTTCGAAGTGCTTTCAATTTCTCTGATTGAACCTCTCTGATAGCATCATCAATTTTAAAACCTGGAATGGTATTGGTTTCTGTGACTTGGAATTTATTAACCCCCACAATTATTTTTTCGCCGCTCTCGATATTTCTTTGATATGCATAGGCACTTTTAGCAATTTCATCCTGCATAAATCCTGCTTCAATAGCATTTACACTTCCTCCCATCGCATCAATTTTAGCCATCAGCGCAAGAGCTTTGTTTTCAATTTCATCAGTTAAAGATTCAATAAAAAAACTTCCAGCCAATGGATCAACAGTATCAGTAGCACCACTTTCAAATGCAACTATTTGCTGCGTTCTTAAGGCTACTCTTGCTGCGGCTTCGGTTGGTAAACTCAGTGCCTCATCATAACCATTGGTATGAAGGCTTTGTGTGCCTCCCAGAACAGCAGACAATGTTTGAATGGTTACTCTACAAATATTGTTCAGGGGTTGTTGCGCGGTAAGTGTTGCACCACCTGTTTGTGTATGAAAACGAAGCATCATTGCTTTTTCATCAGTAGCCCCCAGCTCTTTCATAATGTTAGCCCACATTCTTCTGGCTGCTCTGAATTTTGCAACTTCCTCAAATAAATGATTGTGTGCATTGAAAAAGAAGGAGAGCCTTTTACCAAATACATTTATATCCAAACCTTTTGCCAGTGCTGCATCCACATATGCTTTTCCATTGCTTAATGTAAAAGCAATTTCTTGAACTGCAGTACTTCCTGCCTCTCGAATATGATATCCACTGATAGAAATGGTATTCCATTTGGGAACTTCTTTGGCACACCATTCAAAAATATCAGTGATGATGCGCATAGAAGGTTTTGGGGGATAGATATAAGTGCCTCTGGCTGCATATTCCTTTAAGATATCATTTTGTATGGTACCTGAAATCTTCTTTAGGTCTGCACCTTGTCTTTTTGCAAGGGCTACATAAAAAGCCAGGAGGATGAATCCTGTAGCATTGATGGTCATAGAAGTAGACACTTGCTCAAGGTTTATTCCTGCAAATAGTAACTCCATATCTTCTATACTATCTATAGCAACACCCACTTTACCCACTTCACCTTCTGCAAGGGCATGATCACTATCATAACCAATTTGAGTGGGTAGGTCGAATGCCACACTTAAACCCATCACACCCTGCGATAATAAAAAATGGTAACGCTTATTACTTTCTTCGGCAGTAGAAAATCCGGCATATTGACGCATTGTCCAGAGTTTGCCCCGATACATGTCTGCTTGTACACCGCGCGTATATGGGAATTCGCCGGGAACTTCTATTTGACTGGTAGTAGGTTCTGTATAATAAACTTTTTTGATTTCAATACCACTGTCTGTGAAGCATTTTTTCTCACTCATTGTAACTGCATTTGAAGTAGGTCGATAATCTTATACAAATTATCCCCTCTCAAATTTAAGCAAGAAAGGCTGTTTTTGAGGGTATTTATTTCAATCGAAATTTAGTTACATTAATTTCTTGGCTTCATAGCTTAAGGCCTCTGAAACAAGCATATGAATGTCGGCTTTGGTATCATTCATTAATAACTGAAGAATACTTTTATTGAGGTCTAATCCGGTGGCATTTTCGGGTAGAGATCTTGCTATTTGATTGACGATTAAAAGATTCTGATCCTTTAAATTTTTAAGTGTTTTCCAGGCTTCCGGACTTACATAGATCTGTTGACTGATATTATATTCAAATTCTTCACGAATTTGTTTGATCAATAATTCCTGCATCTCCCTTGCTCCCATACCAGGGATATTGGAACGACTGATTAGATTAGGTAACGCTATACGATCAGCCAATACGGTTAATCTTTCGTAAGCCTGTAATTGTAAACCACTATGTTGATTACTTGCAGATTTTTCAGATGCCTGCACTTTTCGCTGTAAAAAGATCAACCATCCAGCTAAGCCGGCAATTAAAACGCCAATCAAAATGGTGAAAAACATGGTCGTATCTAACATATCCTAATTTTCAGCAAAAATAGGATAAAGCAGCCTCGAACCATGATTTTCCAGTTATCGAAAACAGACTTAACAGTTTTAAAACAGAATGAACGTAAATTTGCTTTCTAAACATGAAATATGGAAGCAGTAGTAAGTGTACCTGTTAAACTCACTTTAGGGGCAGTGGAAGAAATAAAGAGATTAATGAATGAGCCTGACTTTGATCATTCACAAAGATTAAGAATTGGAGTGAAGGGTGGAGGTTGCAGTGGGATGACTTATGTATTAGGATTTGACAAACAGGAAGAAGGAGATGAAACTTTTGAAATCGCGGGCATTGCCTGTATCATGAATAAAAGCCATCAGATTTATTTATATGGAATGGAGGTAGATTGGAAAGGTGGACTAAATAGCCGTGGTTTTACATTTACCAATCCCAATGCTAGTAGCACTTGTGGATGTGGAACTTCATTCGCAGTATAATTGCAAATCATAGCATTTTGATAGCCACTTTCGAGTGGCTATTTTATTTTAGAAATCTGCGTGTAATCTTAAGCCAATGATATGAACCGGCCCCCTGTCTTGATTATAGGCAGGATGCCAAACAAATTGATAGTCTGGACTAAGAAATATTTTCTTCAAAAGATGTGCCGAATAATAGGCTTCAATGATTTGTTCTGCCCCATAGTGTAACTTACCATCACCGATTAAAAAACCATAACCTCCTTTTTCTAAATACTGTCTGTGGGTTGTAGATAAATTATTGTTGATATAAGCAATTGCGAATTTGTCTTCTTTTCTTTTCCATAAATCGCCATCTAATTGAATGCCAGTTGTAAAGCTTTTGTCGATTTCTGTAAAAGCCCAACTCTCATTCTTGCCATCATTAATACTCGCTTTTACAAAAAAATGGATGCTTCCAAAGTGATTGTCAATATTCCCATAAAAGCCCCATTTGGTTCTTCCGTAAGCCCTTGTAGCAGTTATATCTGGAGGAGTTCCTGGTATAAAATAAATGATATTATTACTTGCTTTATAATTACCCATATTGGCATAATTAATAAAATAGCCAAGATGCAGCGTGCTAAATTGGTGTTCATTCTTTTGAAACAAATGTGTCTTCTCTAATTCAAGCACAAAGCCCATTGCCTTGCCCCATTTAAACTGAAGTTCGGGACCATTCGCTTCAATCGGAACCGTTGTAAGGGCAGTTCTGGCGGCCCAGTCTTTATATAATGCCTGCACAACAGTACCCATCGTATAACCTCTGGTATTTGCCGGATAATCCCATCCTCCATTTCCCATTAATGCCCAGTTGAAGAATTGAGTTCGAGGGTCATGACTGATTTGTGAATCGTCGAAAAAATCTGTCAAACTAAATTTACCAGCTATGATAGAAATATAATCTTTATGGGTATTTTCTGCAATCTGGTTGATGTCGTTTTCTACTTTTTCCATCTCAGTGCTAAGAGGTATTCTTTGCTCCCAATAAAGCCTGCCAATAAATGGCTTTGGGGCAGGATCGCCCACACGATACACTTCGCCATTACTAAATCCAGCTATACCGAGGGTTTTACTTAAGCCTTTTCCTCCTGCTGCCTCCGGATTAAATACAATATAGGAGTTTTTGAAAGGCTTATATTTTAAGAAAAGGGTAGTTGAAAATGATGTTCTCGTTGGTTCACTCGTCTGCAAACTATTATCACCTGAATAGGCTGCATTAAATTTAAAATGATATTGTGGAATGATGGTGACTTGCCCGTGAATGGACAATGTATGATTCTGACTTTTAGTAGTATCAGTTTGTGCAAAACTGATATGGCATGATAACATGATAATTATAGTGGGATATAATTTAAGCATATTCAAATATAATATTTAGATTAGTCTAAATATTAATTTAGCCTATTATAAATTTATTAAAAAAAACGGCCATCTATTGCTTATAGATGGCCGTTTTTAATTTGTGATTATACAGCTCCCATTTTTTTCAACAACTTCATATTTTCTCTTTTATGTATAAATCTGTGTACAAGACTATAAATAACAGGAAGTATTAAAAGTGTGAGAATAGTAGAGGTAATTAAACCTCCAATTACAACGATAGCTAATGGTTTTTGTGTTTCACTTCCAACCCCAGTACTCATGGCAGCGGGTAGTAATCCAATTGCAGCCATTAACGCTGTCATTACCACTGGTCGAACCCTTGAAATAACTCCTTGATAAACTGCGTCATCTAAAGTCATTTTTAATTCAAGGTTTTTCCTGAATACACTGATCAAGATCACTCCATTTTGTATACATACACCAAATAGAGCAATAAAACCGATGCCTGCACTGATACTGAAGTTGATGCCTGTAATATGTAATGCTAGAATACCCCCAATTAAAGCAAAAGGAACATTCAGAATTGTAAGCATGGCATCTTTTACATTGCCAAATGTGATAAATAAAATAACGAAAATCACTAATAAGCAAATGGGAACTACTCTTGCTAAAGTTTCTGATGCGCGGGTTTGATTTTCAAATTCGCCATTCCAGGTTTCGGTATAATTTTTAGGTAATTGTACTTTGGCATTTACCTTTTCCTGTGCTTCTGCAATGGTACTTCCAAGATCTCGTTCTCGAATAGAAAATTTCACAGCAATATATCGTTGGTTATTATCTCTATAAATGAATGCAGGACCCGTGCTTGATTTAAATAAGCAGATTTCTTTTAATGGTATTTTTGCCCCATCGCTTGCTGGAACCATCAGATTTTCAATTTTCTTCTGATCATCTCTGTATTCTTTCTGATAGCGGATCCTTACATCAAACCTTCTTTCACCTTCGTATAATGTTGTTGCAGCTTTACCCCCAATAGCCATTTCAATTACCGATTCTGCATCGGAAATATTTACACCATAAAGTGCCATTTTATTTTGATCCAACTCAATTCTAAATTCGGGCTGACCAAGGTTTCTAAGAATCCCCAGGTCTTCTATACCTCTTACAGTTTGTAATTGTTTCAATGTTGCTTTCGCTAAGGAATCAAGTGTATTAAAATCAGGACCAAATATTTTTACTGCTAATGCGGCATTTACCCCTGCAACAGCTTCTTCCACATTATCGCGAATAGGTTGAGAATAGTTCAGCACTATTCCAGGCAACTTAGATAATTGCTTATCCATTTCATCAATCAACTTTTCAGAAGTCAAGCCTTTACGCCATTCCTTTTTTGGCTTTAAATCAACTTGAATTTGCACATTGAAAAATCCTTTTGGATCAGTGCCATCATTGGTTCTTCCAACTTGTGAAAGCGTTTGTTTCACTTCAGGAAATTTCCTGAGAATATCAGTCATGGTATTCCCGATAAAATTTGCTTCATTTAAAGAGACACTCATCGGTAATTCACTTTCAACCCAAAGGGCTCCTTCATCTAATTGAGGCAAAAATTCGGTTCCTAAAAACCTTGCAGAGAAGAAAGTGATCATCATAACAGATAAGGCAATCAATAAGCTCGCTTTTGGCCATTTCATCACTACTTTATAAGACCTTGAAACAATGGTTTCAAAGAATATCACAATAGGATTATGTTTTTCTCTTACGTTTTTACGCAAAAGAATACTTGAAAGTGCCGGTACCAGTGTTAATGTAAAAAGTAGTGCACCTAATAAAGCAAATCCTAAAGTATAAGCTAATGGCGAAAACATTTTGCCTTCTACTTTCTGGAATGCAAAAATCGGTATCAAGCAAGTAATGATAATCAGTTTCGAAAAGAAAATGGATTTCCCCATTTCGCTTCCCACACTTTTAAACAATCCAAGCTTTGCTAATTTATTGAACTTTTCCATACCCACTTCTCGCGCTCGTTTATCCAGTGCAACAAAAAGCCCTTCCACCATCACTACTGCTCCATCAATGATAATTCCAAAATCCACTGCCCCCATACTTAGCAAGTTGGCGTTCATACCTTTTATGCGCATACACATAAAAGCGAATAGGAGAGAGAGTGGTATAATAATACTTACAATAACTGTTGTTCTCCAATCTGCCATGAATAATAACACGATGGCAGTTACTAAAATAATCCCTTCTAATAAATTATGGATCACTGTTTCAGTGCAAAAATCCATTAAGTTGGTGCGATCATAAAATGTATCAATTTTTACACCGCGTGGTAATACGTTCTCATTTAGATCTTTGATTTTAGCCCTGATATTATCTAAAACAATGGCGGGATTTTCTCCTTTCCGCATGACAATAATACCCTCAATAACATCAGTGTTATTATCCCTTGCTACCTGACCTAATCTTGGTTTACCAGATTCTTTTACTTCTGCAACATTCTTGACTAGAATTGGTAAGCCATTGATTTTTGTGATGATGATATTATTGATGTCTTTTATGTCGTTCAATAAACCGATCCCTCTAACAAGGAAGGATTGACCGTTTCTTTCAATCACATCACCTCCAACATTCACATTGCTCTTTGTAACTGCAGTATAAACATCTAAAGAACTTAAATTGTATTTACTTAATAAACTAGGATTTACACTTAGTTCAAAAACTTTTTCTTCTCCACCAAAACTATTCACATCAGCAACTCCTGGAACTGATTTAAATTGCCGGTCAAGGATCCAGTTTTGAATGGTGGTTAGATCGCGAATAGATTTTGTAGAACTTTTTAACGTATAGCGATATATTTCACCTGTGGGGCCATAGGGTGGTTGCACATCTGGTTTAACCCCATCAGGAAGATCAGCACCACCGAGTCTGCTTAATACTTGCTGACGGGCAAATGCATCATCTACATCATCGTCAAAGATGATACGCGTATAACTCAATCCGAAAGCAGAGGTTGTTCTTAGATTTGATTTCTTTTGAACAGAATTCAAAACAGTTTCCATGGGGATGGTCACGAATTTTTCAACTTCCTCAGCACTTCTTCCTGGCCATTGCGCAATGATGACCACCTGTGTATTGGTAACATCAGGAAATGTTTCAATGGGAGTATTCTTATAACTGATTACACCAATCACTGCTAAAATACCTGTAAAAAAGAAAATCAGGTATCTATGTCTCAGCGAAAAGTAAATAATATTTTTTATGAACTTATTCATACTATTTAAAATTGAGCGATGATAAATTGATTATTGTTTTTCCAGAATCGCATTGTAGAATAGAATCTGATTCTTTGAAATGATGATATCACCGGCATTTAATCCCGAACTTAAATAACTTCGTTTTTCTTCAGTTTTCAAAACCTGTACTTCTTGCAATTTTAAATCACATTTAGATTTATACATGACTACATAATTTTTTCCACCCTCAAAGACCATGGCATCGGATGGGATACTAACTGCTTTTAATTGTTCAGTGTTTTCAATTAATACATTTGTGAACATTTCTGGTTTTAATAATAATCCCTCATTTGGAAGGTTTATTCTGATCCGCATTACCTTATTATCCGGGCTCAGTACTTCACTAATCTTATCAACCTTTCCCTTAAATACCTTATCTGGGTAAGCCAGAGTTTTAACAATCGCTGTGTATCCTTCACGAATTTTTGAAATATCAGTTTCAAAAACATTTGCCCAAACCCAAACATCTTTCAAATCAGAAATGGTGAATAGGTTTTCTGTATTATCCTGACGAATAAAGTTCCCGGAATTTGCTTTTTTCTCAACGATATAACCGCCAATTGGAGCTTTGAGGGTGTATATTCCATTTGCACTGGTATTGCCACCTCCATTGATTCTTAAAGCGTCCTGTATTTTTTGATTGGCAGATAATGCTTTCTGATAATTCTCTTTTGCTTCTTCAAAATCTTTTTCACTGCTAATCCCTTTTTCAAATAACAATTTAGCATTGTCCATCTGGCGTTTCGCAATGGCTACATCAGATCCTGTAGTTTTTAGATCGCTATAATTTCCAGCGATATCTGCACTTTTAATGATTGCTAAAACTTGTCCAGCACTTACTTTATCGCCTATGGAAACTTTTACTTCTAAAACTTGGCCACTACTGAAAGGAAATACTTTTACAACTTTATTTTCGTCAAAACCTACTTCGCCCGATAACTGCAATTGATTACTGATATTACTCAGTTTTGCTGTGTCCAAAGTAATTCTAGATTGCATGGAATCACTCACACAAACAATCTTTGATTCTTCTACTTTCTTTTCAGGTTCTTTGCAAGATGCCAAAAATGTAAGTCCAATAACTATGGTATAAAAAAAAGCATATTTCATATAATAACGTATGTTTATTATTTAAGTAAGTTTACTCCAGTATGATAATTCAATTCTTCTTTAGCTAATTGCAGACTCAGATTTTGTTGTAATAACCTTTGTTGTGATGCAGTATAATCATTGAAGAAATCAAGGAACTCTAAAAGGCCAATTTGTTTACTTTGATAGCTCATTAATACATTCTGATACATCGCTTGATATTTTGTATAGAAATCTTTTTGATCACTATTGTTCTGTTTCAATGTCATAAGCAGCTTGTGATAAGCAGTGTTGATATTATTCCATAATTCGGTTTCAGCACTTGCAGTAATGGTTTGTTGCTGTTTTATACTATACTCTGCAGACTTTATATTGCCCTTATTGGAATTTAGTATAGGCAGGGGTAAGGAAATACCTAGTCCGAAATAATTGGGTGAAAAGTTAGAATTACGATCAAAATTTGGACTAATAGTTAGATCTGGTGTTCTTAATGATTTTTGATAAGTAAGATTTTGTTCCTGGTAAACTGTTTGTGTAAGTTGTAGCAAATAATTTGGATTAGAAATTTTTGCAGTGTCAAACATTATTTCTGCATTAACTAAATTCAATGGAATGTTATTTGCCTGATCAATAGGTTTTATAAATACAGAATTTTTTATCTGCAATAAAACTTTTAAGTCTCGTTGATTGTCTTCAATATCTTTATTTAATTGAGTAATATCTTGTTCTAAGGCTATTAAAAGAGCTTGAATTCGTAAATACTCTTTCTGTGCAATATTGCCTGCAATTAGCTGAGCGTCCATGCCTGAAAGCAATTTTTTTAGCTGAAGCTTTTGTGTTTCATAGATCCACTTAGTTCCTAATTGCTGTTGAATTGTATAATAGTCTGATCTAAGTTGGTAGCGGAGATTTCTTAAAACATCTTGTAATTGCAACTCACTTAACTTAGCATTGGTAGTAGCAAGGTTGATTAATTTTCCTCTCTTGCCTGCAGTTTTAATGAGTTGTTGTACCTGAATATAATATTGTCCGCTGTATGAACCGTCCGAGTTTTTGCCATAGGGGAAAAACTTTCCATTTGCTGCAATTACCTGATCGGTATTCAACATCGGATTATCCCAGGTCTTTGCTTGTTGAATTAAAGCTCTTTGTGCATCAACACCATAATGGCCTGCTAACAATGTTAAATTGCTATCGAGGAATATTTTTTCCATTTCTGGAAGACTCAATCTAATTGTATCTGAATGACTCGATTGAGCTTCTGTTTTAAACAGCACAAATAAAATAAAAAACACCAAGTAGCAAATAACCAATATTGGTTTTCGAATGAAAACTAATCGCATTTAAATTAATTTAAGATTTAAATAATGATTTTGGAATCATCATACATATTTATATGAATTTGAAAATCAAATACATATAAATGATATAAGGAATAAACAAGAAGTTTAAAAAATCCTATTTAGGAGGTTGTGGGTTGATCTCCTGTTGATATAAATCGTCAAATGATTCTTGTAATGGAATTGGCAAATTTGCAATATTGATTTGCGAGGTAGTTAATAACACTAGTTTATTAAAACTAACTGACTTAAAACTTAGATGTTTATGAAAATGCAAATCTTTGTGGTGCTGATTTTGTTCTGGAATGGCATCTTTATGCCCTAAAACAGTTTCGATTACATATTCAACAATAGTCTCTGATATATTAGTTGGGGAATTAAAATTACCCTCAATTAGGGAATGGAAATCCTGGGCATATATACTCAGATTCATTAATTGAAGGGCTACAATCAGGGTTATAACACGGATGATATGTGAATTAAATCTATACACAGTTAACTTGATGTAAAGTTATGCAAGTACAAAATTAATGAATGTTAAAATTCAGCAAATCACTATTCTGTAACACAAAAAAGCCCGTCTCCTTTTCTTGAGACGGGCTTAGAAAAATGTATGCTAAAAATTACTTTTTCTTTTCATCAGTGTTTTTACCAAGAGGACGACTCTTAGCAAAATCTACCAATACAGGAGCAGCTACGAAAATGGATGAGTAGGTACCTGTAATAACCCCAATTAACATTGCAAATGCAAAACCACGTGTTACTTCACCTCCAAAGATGAAGAGGATCAAGATAGTTAAGAATACAGTCAAAGAAGTCATAATGGTACGACTCAGAGTTTCGTTAATAGCTCTATTGATGATTGCTCCATTATCTACACCTTTCATCAACTTACTATCTTCACGTATACGGTCATATACAATAACGGTATCATTCATAGAGAAACCAATTACAGTTAACACAGCCGCAATAAAGTGCTGATCAATCTCTAATGGGAACGGTACGATATTCTTTAAGAAACTGAATACAATCAATGTTACAAATACATCATGCAACAAGGAAAAAATGGTTCCCAAAGAATAACGCCAGTCGCGGAAACGTATGAAGATGTACAAACAAATAATGATCATACCAAAGATCACCGCTTTTGCAGCACCTGATTTTAAGTCATCTGAGATGGTAGGTAACACAGTCTGTGAACTTTGTTTGTATTTGCTCTCAAATTCAGAGAAAGTAACTGTTTCTGGAATAAAAGGTTTTAAACCAGTGTACAATTTATTTTCAACTAAAGAATCGATATTATTTCCGCTTTCAGTGATCTTATAGGCAGTGGTAATATTAATTTGATTGGCAGAACCAACAGTTTTTGTGATGACGTCTTCACCAAAAGTTGTTTTTAGTGTAGTTCTGATATCTTCTTCTTTTACTGGTTTGTCGAATCTAACAGTATAACTACGTCCACCTTTGAATTCAACTCCTTGTTTAAATCCATTAAAGAAAGAAGCAACTCCTAATATAAATACCACAACAGAAATTCCGTATGCAATCTTTCTATATTCGATGAATTTGAAAGATGCATGTTTGAATATACGTTTCGAAATACCTGTAAAATATTCGAAGTGACGATTCTTATTAGTATACCAGTCAGTAATTAATCTTGATACAAGAATTCCGCAGAACAAACTCAATAAAATACCAATGATTTGAGTAGTTGCGAATCCAAGAACCGGACCAAGTCCGAAGTAAGCTAAGATCAAAGCAGTTAATAGGGTAGTAACGTGTGCATCCAAAACTGGAGACAATGAACGTTGATAACCATCATTTACTGCATTTTGATAACTCTTCCCTTTGGTAAGTTCTTCCTTGATTCTTTCGAATATAATTACGTTGGTGTCAACTGCCAGACCAATGGTTAATACCAGACCTGCAATACCTGGAGCAGTTAATGTAAAGCCTAGCGCACTTAAAATACCTATAGTAAATAATAAGTTTAAAATCAATGCCATATTAGCTACCCAACCAGCAGTGTTGAAGTAAACTAACATTAAAGCGAAAATAACAATGAATGAAATCAAGAAAGACATGGCTCCACCTTTGATGGATTCCTTACCTAATGTAGGACCAACCTGCTGCTCAGCAACAATTCTCGCTGGAGCAGTTAACTTACCACTGGTTAATAATTCAGAAAGATCTTGCGCCTCTTTTAAAGAATAAGAGCCACTGATCTGAGAATTACCAGTTGTAATAGGGTCGTTAACATTTGGTGCAGAGTAAACAAAATTATCCAGAACAATAGCAATTGGCTTGTCTACATTGCGTGTAGTCATTTTAGCCCAGATATTGGTTCCGATTTTGTCCATATTCATTTTAATGGCAATCTTACCTCTTTCGTCGTAGTCTTGTCCAGCATTAGTAATATGATCACCTTCCAGTTCTGCCTGCCCATTGTCTAAAGTCTTAATAGCATATAACATTAAGATGTCTTTTGATTTAGCATCAGAAGCATCCATTTTGCCATACATGAAAACAAGGTTGGAAGGGAATTTGCTTTTTACGATATCCATTCTTAAGAAATCATTCAAACGACCAGTGTCTTTTGTTTGAATGTATCCAAGATTTGATGGGAAAATAGTTTTACCAGCACGACCTTGATAAGGTTGCGTAAATTGAATTAATCTTACGATAGGAGACTCGTTCAATTTAGCTTTTGTAGTATCTTTTTTCGCAGATGCAGTTTTAGTATCTGCAGCGATGGTAGAAATCGTAGCTGTTTTTGCGGTATCAGCTGTTTTAGCTGTTGCTGCAACAACTTTTTTGGTAGTGTCTACTTTAGCAGCAACTGTATCAGTAGATTTAATTCCATTTAAATATTCCTGAGCTGCTTTATCAGCCGCAACGATGCCACTTTGAGCGTCTTTGCTTTCCAAAGTATACATTTCAAAGAATTGCAAATTGGCAGTAGCTTGTAAATATTTACGTACTCTTTCTTTATCATTGATACCAGCTAATTCAATATTGATGATACTTTTAGCTGGATCAGGATTGATATTTGGAGAAGAAACTCCAAACTGATCAATACGTGTACGTAAAATACGATAAGTATTATTGAAGGCTGCAGTAGCTTGTTCTCTTAAATACTCAGTTACTTTAGAATCACTATCGTCAAACTTTACCTTGCCATTACTTCTTGTTGCAAAATAAGGAGCTAGTTTAGCTTGTGGATTGGCTAATAAAAGTTCTTCTTTAAACAAAGAGATTAAATCTGCGCCACTATTAGCTTTTCTAACTACTGCTTTATCCAATGCTTTAATGAACACAGGATCTTTTGTATAGTTGGCAAGCGATTTAAGCAGGTCGTTCAAACCAACTTCCATCGTTACACTCATGCCACCTTGTAGGTCAAGACCTAACAAAAGTTCTTTTTCTTTAGCACTTCTATAAGTGGTAAAGCCAAAGGCGAGGCTAACGTCTTTAGTACTGTCGAGCAAACGAGTTAATCGTTCTTTCTTTAATTCTTTCAAACTATCTGCATAAACAGATTGTTGTTCTTTGTTAGAAGGGTATTTCTGTTCTGGATTGGCAAATTGCTTCATCCAAATGTCAGCTTTGGCTTCCATGTTAGATTCGTGGTTACGAACGATCCATGTAAAGGACAATTGATACAGACAGATCAAAATCAGAGCAATCGCAAAAAAGCGCACTAAACCTTTAAGTTGCATATAAGTAACGGTTTACAATTTTTTTTAGAGCGGCAAAGATAGGGGAATGGGAATGAATTATTCCTTCCTGTGAATACTTTGGTTTTAGGAAGGATATTATTTAGGCAAAAAAAGCTAAAAAACATACCCCAACAGTAGTTTAGGTATGTTTTTCAGCTTCAGTTTGACCCTATTTAAGGGCAAATACGAATATTATTGTACATCAACTAGACTGATATCAAAGAAAAGAGGTGTATTCGTTGGGATGGTTGATCCAGATCCGGCACATCCATAAGCCAAAGACGAAGGAATAACCAATTTGATATGTCCACCTTTTTTTATGAGGGGTAAACCAATTTTCCATCCATCAATCAATGAACTTAATGTCCATCCGGTTAATGAGGCGTTGCTTTGCGAATCGAAGATAGTGCCATTGAATAATTTACCAGTGTATGTGATAAAAATACGGGATGATTGTGAAGGGGTAGTTCCAGATCCAGGATTTACTATTTCATATAGAATTCCGGAGCTATGTGCAGTATAATTGATAGAATTTGTGGTACAATAACTTACTAAAGCAGTTTGTTCTGATGCTACCGTTGCAGGTGTGCAACCAGAAGTACTGGTTTTTCCACAGGATAAAGAGGCAAAAAGAATAACAGGAAGTACGAAAATCAGTTTTCTCATATTGGGGTTTAGGTGTTAAGACGCTTATTTATGCTTTAAGGCTGCATCTGGTGATGGATTTCTGTTTGTTTTTTTCTAGCTAAAATGGATAAATATCGTTGTTCGTTTTTTTCCCATTGATAATTTCGATAGATAAATGCCATAAATACTGATATGGCAACAATGGCTGTTAAAAAAACAATTGGATTCATATTGCTATTTAATTCCATATTAGCCCTTTGGTACCAACCAAGGTAAATAGAAAGTAAAATGGCAATTCCAATACTAATTCCAGCTGATAACCCTATAAAAAATGGTCTTGATGCTTTTTTATAAACTAGCCTTTGGGTTGTCCATTTTTCAAAAAATTCATGATCAGCATTTTTGGGCATGGCGCAATATTACAAAAACCTACAGAAATATCTGGTTCAAAACGTTAAACTACCTATTCTTTGAGCTAAATTTATTTCAGTTAAAACGATTCATGCCATGGAATTTCTTAGGAAAAGAGGGATTTTACTCTATCTCTTGATTTTATTTGCTCATTGTGCTTTTATTTATTTCGAACTAAATGAATGGCGTTTTTATTCAAAGCTTTTATTAGTTCCATTCTTATTATTTCTTTTTTTGATACAA
Organism: Chitinophagaceae bacterium; assembly: GCA_947371755.1. Lineage (GTDB taxonomy): Bacteria > Bacteroidota > Bacteroidia > Chitinophagales > Chitinophagaceae > Sediminibacterium. The sequence goes on along the minus strand of CANBQT010000027.1, from coordinate 4,261 downwards.
TATTCAGGAAATAGAAGCAGCAAAAATTTTCTACTTCCATTTATGGCATTGTTAGGATCGTTCTTTGGTGATCTTTTATTGGCATTTGATGGTGCTCAATTTTTTCTGTTCGGCATGCTGGGATTTATGGTTACGCACATTTCAAATAGCCTTTATTTTTATTCATTAAAAGGCATCACAATGGCAAAGGCTAACTATGCCAAATTTGCTTTATTGTGTTTATCGTTTGCCTGTTCATTTGTTGTTTTTTCAATCAAAGAGAATGCAGGTGCTTTCTTTGTGCCAATTATAGTTTATATGTGTTTAATCGGTATAATGACTATTCTTTCCGCAAACCTTGCTGAATCAAGCGCATTCAATCATTCGGCCATTCATTTTTTTGTTCCTGGTGCAGTTTTATTTGTTTTATCAGATGGGTTATTAGCTATCAATAAATTCAATTTGCAAGACTCATCACTGGATGTATTTGTAATGCTAACCTATGGATTAGCACAATTATATTTGGTAATGGGGTATTATAAAACAAAATACTAATTCATAACTCAAAATTCAAAATTCAAAAAAAAAGCCGTTCCGATTGCTCGGGACGGCTTTTATATTTTCAGTAGGAGATACCTACTTTATTTTATTTAGTAACCCATGCCACCCATATCAGGAGCACCGCCATGAGCTGGAGCTTCCGGTTTTGGTTTATCAGCAATCACACATTCTGTTGTTAACAACATAGCTGCGATGGATGCTGCATTTTCTAATGCTACACGAGTAACTTTAGTTGGATCGATTACACCAGCTTTAAACAAGTTTTCATAAACTTCAGTGCGTGCGTTAAATCCAAAGTCGGCTTTTCCTTCTTTGATTTTTTGCACTACGATGGAACCTTCAATACCGCTATTGATAACGATTTGACGTAATGGTTCTTCGATTGCACGTTTGATGATTTGAATACCAGTTGTTTCATCTTGGTTTGCACCTTTCAGTTTTTCCAAAGATTCTACTGCACGGATATAAGCAACTCCACCACCTGGTACGATACCTTCTTCAACAGCTGCGCGGGTAGCGTGTAAAGCATCATCCACACGGTCTTTCTTTTCTTTCATTTCAACTTCTGTAGCAGCACCTACATATAATACTGCAACACCACCGCTTAATTTAGCTAAACGCTCCTGTAGTTTTTCGCGATCGTAATCAGATGTTGTATTTTCTACTTGAGATTTAATTTGATTAACACGTGCTACGATATCAGCTTTTTTGCCTTTACCACCTACCACAGTTGTGTTATCTTTATCAATTGTAATAGAAGCTGCCTGACCTAAATAAGAAAGATCTGCATTCTCTAATTTGAATCCTTGCTCTTCACTTACTACAGTTCCAGCAGTTAAAATAGCAATATCAGTCAACATTTCTTTTCTGCGATCACCGAAGCCTGGAGCTTTAACAGCAGCAACTTTCAAAGTGCCACGTAATTTATTTACAACCAATGTTGCCAATGCTTCACCTTCAAGATCTTCAGCAATGATTACCAATGGACGACCAGTTTGCGCAACTTTTTCCAAGATGTGCAAAATATCTTTCATCGCACTGATCTTCTTGTCGTAAATCAAAATGTATGGATTCTGTAATTCAGCTTCCATTTTTTCGCTATTAGTAACGAAGTATGGAGAGATATATCCACGATCGAATTGCATACCTTCTACTACATCAACTGTAGTATCAGTTCCTTTTGCTTCTTCAACTGTAATAACACCTTCTTTACCAACTTTCGCCATAGCCATAGCAATCAACTTGCCAATTTCGCTATCACTATTTGCAGAGATCGTAGCTACTTGTTCAATCTTTTTAGTATCGTTACCAACAGTTTGAGATTGAGCTCTCAAGCTTTCAATTACTTTAGCTACAGCTTTATCAATACCGCGTTTCAAATCCATTGGATTTGCACCTGCAGCAACGTTTTTAAGACCTTCACCAATAATAGCCTGAGCTAATACTGTTGCAGTGGTAGTTCCATCTCCGGCAATATCAGCAGTTTTAGAAGCTACTTCTTTCACCATCTGTGCACCCATGTTTTCAATAGCATCTTCTAATTCAATTTCTTTTGCTACTGTAACACCATCTTTAGTTACTTGTGGTGCACCGAATTTTTTTTCAATTACCACGTTACGACCTTTTGGTCCAAGGGTTACTTTAACTGCGTTGGCCAATGTATCAACGCCTTTTTTCATTTTATTTCTTGCTTCGATATCGAAGAAAATCTGTTTAGCCATAATATTTTAATTTTTGGAATTTTTGAAATTGTACTGAAAATGGGTTGAATACCACATTTTATTGTACGCATTAAACAATCGCCAGAATATCGCTTTCTCTCATGATCAACAAATCCTGTCCTTCAATGGTGATTTCTGTTCCAGCATATTTGCCATACAAAACGTTATCACCAACTTTAACGGTCATTGGTTCGTCTTTTTTACCTGTTCCTGCTGCAACAATGATTCCACGCTGAGGTTTCTCCTTAGCAGTATCTGGAATGATAATTCCACCTGCAGTTTTTTCTTCTGCAGCGGCAGGCTTAACGATTACTCTGTCGTGAAGCGGAGTAACTTGCAATTTTTTAGCCATGTGTTTATAGGTTTTTTAATTGATTGAGTAAAATGTACTGATAGTCATCGATAATTATGCCATAGGGAAGATTTAGGTCAAATTTTCAGTAACCTAAGTTTATACGGCAATGCTGATACATAGACTGTCAGAAACGGCGCAAAGATGGGTATTTTTTGGAACTGGCCGTGTCAATTTTTCATAAAGTTGTTGTTGTGCATTTCTAAAGTTGACTTAGGTTCTCATAAAATGAGGTTGATCTACCCCCCATGAAGCCATTTTCATTTTGAAAGGACGTCCGAAACCAATACCTTTGCGGCTCCCAAAATAAGTTCTTATCAATGATCAGTAGAAGAAATATTCGTGTCAAGGTAATGCAGTTACTCTACATGATAGAGTCTGGCGATAGCCCAATTCCCTTTAAAAACCCTGTAAGTCAGTTACAGAAACATCTTGACCAAACCAGCGACCTGTTTGTATATCTGATTTATTTTATTACAGAAGTTGCTAGGTATGCTGAAACCAGTTCAGCGAATAGAGCCGCAAAAAACTTACCGTCAAAAGAAGATCTAAACGTTAATATTAAGATTGCTGGCAACGAAATTTTATGGCAGATTCTGGAATCAGCATCTTATATAAAAGCCATTGAGCAATATAAACCAGCCACAAAGATTGATAAGGATCTTTTGAAAAAAGTTTATATCGATCTTACAAAAAGCGAAAAATATCTGGAATATATTCAAGAACTAAGTAGAGATAAGAGTAAAGAAAAAGAGATTCTCAAGCTTATTTTTACTGCTTATATGCTACCCAATGAAGATTTTATTACGCATATAGAAGAATTGTATTCAAATTGGGATGACGACGCAGAAATGATGGATCAACTGGTGCTTAATTATCTTCATAAACCTGCTAGTTATGATTTGCAACAAATGATTGGTGCTGAAAAATGGGAATTTGCTAAAACTCTTTTGTCTACCACTATTGATAAAAAAGAATACACTGCCGAGCTGATTAAACCAAAATTGAAAAACTGGGATGCCGAGAGGATTGCATTACTTGATATGATCCTGATGCGTTTAGGGGTTTGTGAATTATTATATTTCGAAACTATTCCTACAAAAGTTACGATAAACGAATATATTGATCTGGCAAAAGAATACAGCACCCCTCAAAGCGGTCAATTCGTGAACGGCATTCTTGATAATATTCACAAAGAGTTCATGGATAAAGGTGAAATTCATAAAATTAATTTTAAAAACAAATCATAATCAATGAAAACATGCATTAGACTGTTATGCATTGGGTTAATGTTTGTGATTTTTGCTTGCAAAAATCCAAGCCCAGTTATTCATTTAAGTCCCTATTCAGCAGCAGATTCCAGTAATTTTACAGAGATCGAATGGCTGGATTCAATTGTTAATTTTGGTACTATGCCAATGGGAGAAACCAAAATAGTTACTTTCAGAATGCGCAATATTGGTACCAAACCTTTGACCATTTCTAATGTTCAAGCAGGTTGTGGATGCACCGTTCCTGATTTCACCAAAGGAGCCATTGCCCCCGGTGGAGTGGGATTCGTATCAGGCTCATTTGATAGCAATAAAGCACATCCTGGAGAGGTTCGTAAGAGTATCTTTGTTACTACAAATACCAAAAATGGAGTCAA
>CANBQT010000026.1 GCA_947371755.1 Chitinophagaceae bacterium | reverse complement strand
TGTTTTATGGTGCATTAGAAGTCATCTCCAACTTCACTGAAATTAAAATCAATAACAACCTGTTACAAACTATCAATGGAAATTCTTATCCATTAATCAGTTAGTGGGGTTTGTGAATGATATCTTTTGCCCACTTTAAAACAATTTCTAATTGTTCTTCTCTTGTTAAATTGCTATTGTCCAATTCAATGGCATCTTCTGCTTTCCTTAATGGGCTCACTTCCCGATGGCTATCAATATAATCGCGGGATTCAAGATTATTTTTCACCTCCTCGATGCTGATTTTTGGATTTTTCTCGTACATCTCCTTGTACCTTCTTTCTACTCTGATTGCAGGATCTGCTACCACAAATATTTTTAATTCTGCATTGGGAAATACAGTGGTACCAATATCTCTTCCATCCATGACAATACCTTTTTTCTTACCCATTATTTGTTGCTGTAACACTGCAAATTCACGAACTTCTTTTACTGCAGACACAGCACTTACATTATCACTCACGTGCATTTCCCGAATAAAAACTTCCACATCCTCATGATTCAAATACATGTCTGACCTTCCTGTTTCTGTATTATACTGAAAATCAAGTGTAATATGCTGTAAGGCACTTACTACTTCATTCTGATGATTCCAATCAATGCGATGCCTTAAAAAATAGAGCGTGATAGCACGATACATCGCACCGGAATCAATAAACACATAATTCAATTCATTCGCTAATTGGCGGGCTAAAGTACTCTTGCCACAGGAAGAAAATCCATCGAGGGTAATGATAATTTTACGCATGATAGTTCGGAAAAACCGATAATTAATACCATACAAAGTTGCACTAAAAAAAGGCTATTTCAAATTATAGATTGATGGAAGTGCCTCTCATTTGAGATCAGCAAATAAATTGGGGAAATCTGAAATCATCCCATGTACCCCCATTTTCTTTAAAATTTGCATTCTTGGCAGATCGTTTACTGTCCATGGAATAATTTGAATACCGGCATCCCTGCACTGTTTTACCAGCAGATCAGTTACCAATGTATGAGCAGGACTGTAGATAGAGGGTATAAATCCCAGATCCCGTAATTGCAAAGCAAAAGGCTTCTTATCAAAATCCTCAATGAGCAAGGCGGTTCTGAATTGCGGGTATTTTTGATGTAAATATTGCAAAGTTCTAATATCGAAGGACTGAATAATTACTTTTTCCTCCATTTTTTTAGACACAATCACTTCTATCAATAAATCCACAAACTCTTCTGGAGCAGGATGAAAGATTCCATCAGTTTTGGCGGTTGTTTTTGTTTCGATATTAAATTGTGGAACGGGTATATTCTTTTGTAAACAGTATGCCTGAACAGCATCAAATAGTTCTGATAGCAGGGGTTTAAAAGCTGGTAATCTTTGTTGTTGCGGGAACCTTGGATGAGGTTTTAAACCAACATCAAATTTTTGAATCTCTGCATAATCCATTTCAAACATATTGAAACTTTTTTCAACAGATTCAGAAATAAAACTACCATCTGGCTTAGTAGTTATTTCATGATTAAAAAACGGCTCATGGCTTAAAAAAACTTTTTTATCCTTACTGATAGATGCATCCATTTCTAATGTAGTTACACCCAGGTCAATTGCCTTTAACATAGCAGGAATGGTATTTTCAGGCATTAGTCCTCTGCATCCACGGTGACCTTCCTTATCAAAAGAGTTTGCTCCAAATCCTGCACTATGAGGCACTTTAGCAGTCATACATGATATACTTAAAAGAATAAGAAAAACAGGTCCTAATCTCATTGGTCAGCAATTTTATCAGCATTCTTTTTCATCTCTTCAGCAACGGTTTTAGCAGACAGATCTCCTTTTTCTAATTCACCAATAATATTGTGATAGCTCTGTTTGTTTCTATTCTGACTCATTTTAAAAACATGCTGCAGATCCTTCACTTCAATTTCTAATGCTACTATCGCTTTCATATTGGATTGCATGTATTCATCCGAAAGATTTTTAACTTGCGAAGCTGAATTAGGATCCTTTTCAAAATGAGCTGTGAGGTTTGTTAGTAAATCAAACAGTTCCTGTTCTGATAAAAATCGCAATTCACCCTTGGCATGAACAGCCTGATAGTTCCAGGTACTTCCCCTATCGTCGTTATGATACCAGCTGGAACTCACATAAGCATTGGCACCTTGAAAAATCACCAATACATGACCATTGTTTTCAAAGGCAAGATGGTGGTCTTGTTTACGCATGATATGCGCCTGCAGATATAATTTCTCATCCCTTTCTACAATCAATACCGGTATATGGGTTGCTACTGGTAAATTGTTTTTATCTACCCCACAGATGGTAACAAAAGGATGTGCTTTCATAAAAGCAATAACCTCTGCGTTTTCGTTGGCTTTAAAATAAGGTACATGATACATGTGCCGAATTTAAACATAAAAAAGCTCCCTACATTTTTTGCAGGGAGCTTTTAATAAAAATATATTTCCTATTGTTCAGTCATCTGAATAGTTTGTGTTTTAGGCATTTCAGCATTACGCATAGCAATATTCCTGACAGTTGCTGATGCAAAATCACGGAATGCTTTTTTACTGATCTCATCATTGCCAATCATAGATGGGATTCCCGCATCACCGCCTTCACGAATAGATTGTACTAAAGGAATCTGACCTAAGAAAGAAAGATCATATTCATCAGCCAAACGTTTACCACCTTCTTTACCAAATAAGTAATATTTATTATCAGGTAATTCAGCAGGGGTAAAATAACTCATATTCTCAACCAGGCCAATGATGGGTACATTAATTTGTGCCTGGCCAAACATAGCAATACCCTTCTTAGCGTCTGCCAATGCCACATTCTGAGGTGTTGTAACAATCACCACACCCGTAACAGGTACAGTTTGCATTAATGTTAAATGTATATCACCAGTTCCAGGAGGCATATCTACAATTAAATAGTCTAATTCACCCCAATCAACATCAGTTACAAATTGACGCATGGCACTACTAGCCATCGGGCCACGCCATACCACCGCATTTTTTTCATCCACTAATAATCCTATACTCATTAATGTAATACCATGTTTTTGTAGAGGAATAATCATACCCTTACCATTCACGTCTTTCATCATAGGACGCTCGCCTCGAACACCAAACATAATAGGCACACTTGGTCCATAAATATCCGCATCCATTAATCCAACGGTAGCTCCACCTTCTGCCAATGCCAAAGCTAAATTCGCAGAAACCGTACTTTTTCCTACCCCTCCCTTTCCACTTACTACTGCTATAATATTCTTTACGCCCCCAAGCACTTCTTTATTATCCTTGCGTATTGACGAGGTATTGGAAGTGAAATTCACAGTTATTTCAGCCGCCTTATTCACCAAAATCTTAATCGCATTCTCACTGGCAGTTCGCATCATGTCCTTCATTGGACAAGCTGGAGTGGTTAAAACAATGGTAAAACTTACCTTATTACCATCAATTGAAAGGTCCTTGATCATGTTTAATGTAACCAGATCCTTACCTAAATCAGGCTCCTGCACATTACTCAAAGCCTGTAAAATAGCCGCTTCTGTCATCACGAAAGTTTTTGTTAAAAAAGAAAATACCGCGCAAAGTTAACAGCTGACAGCCTTACTTTGTTCTAAATCCTTTAGTTTAAATAAAGAAGCGGCTAAGACTGGATTTTATGTGTAAACGCTTTGTATTTTTGACGTGATGAAGAAATTTTTACCTCTTTTTATAATTATGACCTCCATTTTGATTTCCTCGCGGTCCTCAGCGCAGGAAGTTAACCCCTATCGCGATTCGGTGGTTCAATTCAACGGAGTTGTGATGACGGCAGATAGTTTAAGAGGTATTGGCTCTGCGAGTATCATTGTGGAAGGCAAGGGAAGAGGTACGATTTCAAGCCAGGATGGGGTTTTCTCGATTGCTGTCTTAAAAGGCGATAGAATTACATTTTCCTGTATGGGTTTTAAAAATTACAGTATCGCTATACCTAAAGACTTAAAAGAAAACCAGTATACCTGGATTCAATTATTGGTAACAGATACAGTTTATTTACCAGCAACCATCTTAAAACCAAGACCCACTAGAGAGCAGTTTGAACGCGACTTTGTAAATAATAAGGTTCCCGATGATCTGTATGAGATTGCCAGAAAGAATACTGATGAATCACAGCGTAGGATCTTACTCTCTAGTTTACCTGCAGATGGCAGAGAAGCGATAAACTTTCAGATGCGCCAGCAAGCCAATAAATATTATTATAACGGACAGGTTCCTCCTATGAATATTTTAAATCCAGCAGCTTGGGCAGACTTTATCAAAGCCTGGAAAAGGGGAGACTTTAAAAGTAAGAATTAAACATATTATCAATGACTTCAGAAGAGTGGATAGATTGTTTCTATTCACTTTTTTGTTTGTAGGAATTGCCTGTAACTTTACTTTATACTCAAACATAAAAATGGCTTATGATTATCAAAAATGTTAGCGTTATTGGTGCCGGAACAATGGGTAATGGCATTGCGCATGTTTTTGCACAAAACGGATTTAAAGTAAATCTGATCGATGTGAGTAGTACACAATTAGAAAAAGCTTTTCAAAATATTTCAAAAAATATGGATCGCCAAATTACAAAAGGCGTATTGACAGAATTGGATAAAAATAATGCTTTAAATAACTTACAAATTTCTACCAGCATTGCGGATGCAGTGAAAAATGCAGATCTGATCGTGGAGGCAGCTACAGAAAATGCTGAGTTGAAACTGAATATATTTAAACAGTTAAATGAGCACGCACCTAAAAGCTGCATTTTAGCAAGTAATACTTCCTCTATTTCTATTACAAAAATCGCTTCAGTAACAGATCGCCCCAACCTGGTAATTGGTATGCATTTTATGAATCCAGTACCCGTGATGAAACTGGTTGAAATCATCAATGGATATGCCACGGATCAAACCGTAACAGATACCATTGTTACACTGAGTAAAACATTAGGTAAAGTGCCATGCGTGGCTAATGATTATCCAGGATTCATTGCTAATAAAATTCTGATGCCCATGATCAACGAAGCCATCAGTAGCTTATATGAGGGCATCGCCGGCGTTGAATCGATCGACACCATTATGAAACTGGGCATGGCACATCCGATGGGGCCATTGCAATTAGCGGATTTCATCGGACTCGACACCTGTCTGAGTATTTTAAATGTATTGTATCTGGGATTTGGCAACCCTAAATATGCCCCCTGCCCATTATTAGTAAATATGGTTGCAGCAGGTAAACTGGGTGTGAAATCGGGTGAGGGCTTTTATCAATATGTGGCAGGGTCTAAAGAATTAGTAGTAAGTAGTCGTTTCAAATAGCCATTATGTTTTTTATTCTCTCTAAACTTTTATTCTTTTTATTATCACCAACTACATGGATGGGGATAGTTTTACTATTGATCTTATTTACAAAGAATCTTAGGACCAAGAAAAAAATGAAAATAGTTTTAATAGTCATTTTTATTCTTTTCAGTAATCCCTTTCTCTATCGAACAGCTATGATGCAATGGCAACCAAAGCCAGTTGACCTAAGTACTCAAAAAGTATATGAGGCAGGCATTTTACTAGGTGGATTTTCAGGTTACGATAAAGCGAATCGCGGCTATTTCAATATTGTATCAGATAGATTCATACAAGCTACCAATCTCTATCATCAGGGGATTATTAAAAAAATTATCATGACAGGAGGCGACGGATCACTTTCACGGGACGTACCAGCAGAAACTATTTTCGTATCCGATCAGTTATTGAAAAATGGGATTCCAATCGAAGATATTATTTTGGAAAAAAACTCAAGAAACACCTACGAAAACGCCATTTTCACAAAGCACCTGATTGATTCATTACAGATTAAAGGGGAATTGGTATTGATCACATCCGCAGAGCATATGCCAAGGGCAGAAAAAACATTCAGACACGCCAAGATAGATGTACAACCCTATCCTTGTAATTTCTTTGTATATAATGAAAGATTAGACTTAGAGAATACAATTGCCCCAGACCTGAAGCTGTTCGTTTATTGGAGGTATTTTCTGAAAGAAATGATAGGAACTATTGCTTATCAACTTACTGGTAAGGCATAATTATTTAAACTGCTTCACATCCACCGTATGTAGGTCGTGCAATTTAAAAAGTACTTCATCCAGCCTGGCTTTCGGAATGCCAATTTTTAATAAGCAGAATAATTGTTGTTCCTGTCCAATAACCGTACACCCAAACTGTTTACAAATGATCATCACCTCATTCATTCTGGTATAATCAAATTGCAATTCGTAAACGATCTCAATCGCTTTCTCTACAATTGGCACTAATTGTAATGCCATCACAGTAGCTGTTTTATAAGCATTGATAAGCCCTGGAACTCCTAATAAAGTACCCCCGAAATATCGCACTACAATCACGGCAGTGTTAGTAAGCAATTTGCTATCAATCTGCCCTAAAATTGGCCTACCCGCACTTCCACTAGGTTCTCCATCATCCGACACTCTAAAATTATTTCCATCTAATCCTATGCGATAAGCAAAGCAATGATGCACAGCTTTTGGATGTTCTTTTTTCAAGACCTGCAATTGCGCCTTGAAATCATCTGCAATTTGAATCGGAAAAGCATAGGCAATAAACTTACTACCCCGATCCTTAAATTCAGCAAAGGCTGACTTTTCTATCGTTTGATACACATCTACCATGATTATAAATTAGCGCCAAATGCAATGAAATAAATAGCAATCATGGAAAGTACAATCCCAACCCAATTTATTGCAGATAATCGTTCTTTAAATAATAGCCATGCCATTACTGAACTAAATAAAACTATACCCATATTGTTTACAGGTATACTGGCAGAACTTTGCCAGGGGCTTTGTTTTAAAAAATGGACCAGGCACCAAATAGAAAAATAATTGGGGATGCCAATTAATATTCCAGCCAATAAGTTTTTAAACATAAAAACTTGTTTGCCCGTCATGTATTGATATTCCAAATAAAGTGTTCCAACAATCGCAGCAGAAAAAAAACCGCTGATCAAATAGGCGTTACTATTTTCTGCAGTTACATAAGTCTGTTGCACATGATTGATCAATGCATCTAAAAACCCACTACCAAAGAAAAGTGCCACGGGCAAAATATATTTTAATTTTCCATTTTCCTCTTTCTTCTTGCCATTCGTTTTGGCAGGTTGGTAACAGGTAAGAATCACAGCTATCAAAGCCAGGATCACTCCAAATAATTTCCACCCTTTAACGGTTTCATGATACAAGTAAACGGATAAAACAACTGGAATAATGAGAGAAAGTTTATTCGCCACTGAAGCAACAGCAACACTGATTTTCTGGGCTGTCATTCCCACAATATTAAAGATAGAAATGAAAAGCAAACCCATGATAAGCGCCCAGTGAAACCATGTTTGATGAATCACTTCTGCATTAATCGGGAAAGCCCCGTTAACAATTGATCCTGTTATGACACAGGTAATATAATTAAATACAATCGCCTGAAAAATAGACACTTTATATTTCTCACACACTTTAAACGAAAGAGTGAGGTAGCTTGTTAAAACGATACTGCCGAATAAATAAATCATGTGGCTTCCTTATAATTATGTTGATTCATTATGATAAATGAAAATAGTGTCTGTTGAAAGTTTAAATTTTTCTTTCAAAGTATGCCCTTTTAAAATAGGAGCAGCAACCCCTTTTTCTACTTTCAATGCATCATTATGTATCATTCTTGCCTCGTCCCAAATACCAGTATCGATAAAGGATTGAATTAACTTGGCACCACCTTCTATCAATATACTTTGAATGGGATATGCATAACAGTAATCTAATATTTGCTGCATACTATTTTTACTGAAATCGATTTGCACATAAATAAGGTGTTCTTCTATGTCAGTTTTCAATTCATTGAAAACAATGGTTGCAGACTCTGCTTGAAATAATTTACTTTCCCTCGAAACCTTCAAATGCCTATCGATCAATAGTCGAATGGGGCTTTTCCCAGTCCAGGCTCTATTAGTTAACGCAGGATTATCCTTCAGTGCGGTATTGGTACCCACCATGATGGCTGTTTCTTCACTTCTCCACCGATGTACCAATCGATTGGATAATTCATTACTTATCAACAGTCTATCAGTACTGTCTGAACCAATAAAAAAATCTGCTGTTTCAGCCCATTTTAGAATAATATAAGGCCTTCTTTTCTGATGATACACAAAGAACCGCTTATTCAGATCAATAGCTTCTTTTTCCAATACCCCTAACACTACTTCAATTCCAGCAGCTTTTAAGTTTTCAATTCCCTTCCCGTTAACTTTTGAGAAAGGATCACTACAGGCAATTACTACTTTAGAGATTTGTTGATCAATGATGAGTTGAGAACAAGGAGGTGTTTTACCATAATGAGCACAGGGTTCTAATGAAACATAGAGTGTAGAAGCCTTTATCAGGTGCCTATCTTCCATGGAAACCGATTTGATGCAGTTCACTTCTGCATGGGCTTCTCCATATTTTTCATGGTAGCCCTCCCCAATAATCCGGTTATTATATACCAGAACTGCGCCAACCATCGGATTGGGTGCTACTGAACCTGCCCCTTCTAAGGCCAGATCTAAGCAACGCTGCATATAATTATTTATAATATTAATCATCAGGAATTATCAAAAATAGCCAAATGGTAGTAACATTGCAGCATGACCCTTGAATTAGCCTATTTGCAACTTAAATATCAACTGGAAATTCTCTATGAAACAAGAGAATCATCTAAAATTGCAAATATGGTGATGGAACATATTACGGGTATATCAAGGATGGACAGGTTATTGCAAAAGGATCTTAAATTAACCCACGAACAGAGAAAAATACTTGATACAAAAACAAATCGATTATTGAATTCCGAACCCGTTCAATATGTTATTGGAGAAGCCTGGTTTGCCAACAAACTATTTCAGGTAAATTCATCTGTGCTCATACCAAGACCAGAAACAGAAGAACTCATCGACTGGGTCTTAAAAGACAATCCAGAAAAGAATTTAAAGAAAGTGTTGGATATTGGTACGGGTAGTGGTTGTATTCCTATAACGTTGAAAACAAACCTTCCGAATTCTGCCGTGATGTCTATTGATATCAGTAGCGAAGCTTTAACCATCGCACAAAACAATGCCATCGATCACGATGTAAATATCGATTTGAGACAAATTGATTTTCTTGACGAATCAAACTGGCATGATCTTCCTTTATTTGATTGCATTGTTAGTAATCCACCCTATATCAAAGATTCTGAGAAAACCACTTTGAGTAAACACGTGATTAAATATGAACCCAGTATTGCCTTGTTTGTAAGTGATGAAGACCCTCTGATCTTTTATAGAAAAATTGCATTACTCGGTAAACAACACTTAGAAAAAAGTGGAACGATCTATCTTGAAATAAATCAAACTTTGGGGAAAGAGGTGATTGAACTATTTCAGGAATATGGTTATCAAACCGAATTGCGTAAGGATCTGATGGAAAATGATAGAATGGTAAAAGCGATGCACACTTCCATTTAATGTGCTCCATTATTGTCTACTGCCATCACGGGTGTGGCACCTAACTTTTTAATGATCTGCATTACTTTTATTGAAGTACCTAAATGTGAAGTACTATCTCCATTGATCACCACGGAAGGTTTATCTGTTTCCTTTGCTAAGAATAATTTCAACTCCGGCTCTAATTCGTTGATCCCCATTTTTTTGGAACCTAAATAAATTTGCTGGTCTTTATCAATAGTAATAACTACAGTCTGTTTGGACTTGGTATCGCTCTTGGCTTTAGGGTTAGAAACCTTGATCACATTCGGGTTTGCCAAGGTAGAAACAATCAGAAAAAATAATAGCAGGATGAACAAAATATCGTTCAATGCACCGGTATGTACCTCTGGATGATTTCTAAGTTTTTTACGAATGTTCATTGGATTGAAATTAGAACAGATTATCTAGTTGGTTCCTGTAAAATGTCCATAAATTCGGCGCTTGCCATTTCCATTTTATTAACGGTCTTATCGATCTGAGTACTTAAAAAATTATGCGCCACATAAGCTATCAAACCGATGATGAGTCCAGTTCCTGAGGTGATCATTTTGGTATAAATCCCTCCTGCAATGGTATTCAAAGTATACTCACCAGTTGAAGCAATTCCATAGAATAATTGTACCATTCCAATAATTGTACCCAGGAATCCAAACATCGGTGCAATACCTGCAATCAAAGAAAGGATCGACAGATTTTTTTCCATTTGATACATTTCAAGTTTCCCAACATTTTCCATGCTCTTCTCTATGGCATCAATTGGTTTTCCAATTCTCTGAATGCCTTTATCTATCATTCGGGCAACTGGATTATTGGTATTTCTTGTTAAACTCCTGGCAGCACTTACATTTCCAGTAATAATATTATCACGTATAATACGCATAAAATTATCATCTATTCTGGATGCCTTGCGAATAGCAATTAAACGTTCTGTAAAAACAAAAATAGCTACTGCCAGTAAGAGGTACAGAGGGTACATGATAAACCCACCCTTTTCCAATAAATTCCACATCGAAATTTTTTCGGGCACTGGTAGTGCAGCTGCTGCTTTTTGTAGCGTATCTATCTGAAGGAGATCAAACATCTCAATATCAATTTAGGTGAACTTAAAATTAATGCTTCTACAAAAGAACAGTACTGCTGTGAATAAAAACACAAAAGCTTTCTTTTTTAGGAAAGCTTTTGCACAAAAAGGTTTAAAAAATGAGATTCCTCAGCTAACCCTACTTTTTATCGGTATCCATCTTCACCATTCCCATGATCTGATGCATAGTTTTTTGCATTCCCTCCGGACTTCCGTCCAAAAACAGCATATTGCCTTTGCCCAATTCAGCGAAATTTTTAATAGCTTCAGTCCACATACTGAATAATATCACATTGGTATCTAAATTAGCTTGTTTCATTTGTTCTGCTGCCTGGCTCATACCCTTGGCCACTTCCTCCCGGAATAATGCAACACCCTGACCACGTAAACGAGCTGCTTCACGCTCTGCTTCTGCAGCAATTTTAATGGCATTACCCTCAGCTTCTGCTGCTTTGGTTTTAGTGATCAATAATGCCTGTCCTTCATTTTCTGCAGCAGCTTTCAGGTTATTACTGGCAACTACCCTACTCATACTTTCCATGATGGCCTGATCGAAAGTGATATCATTGATCTGCAAATCCTGTAAATGATATCCCCATGCTTCCAAAGATTGGTCGATCTGTTCTTTTACGAACTCCACTATCTCTTTACGTTGCAATAAGATTTCAGCTTGCTTTTTAGTAGCAACGAATCCGCGAATACTGCCTTCCACCGTACGAATCAGTGCTTGCATCAAATCTTTATCGCTAATAAATTTAAATGCCACATTTTTAATTGATTCTTCATCCTGATTAATTACAGAATAGAGCAGCATGCTTTTAAAATAAACATTTGCCTGGTCTAATGTAACAGCCTGGAATTCTAATTCCACAGAACGGTTTTGAATGCTCACTGTTTTAAAAACCTGCTCCAGGATAGGTAATTTAAAATTAAGTCCAGGGCGCAGAATACGGCGATACTTTCCAAATAAAGTAATCACTGCGATAGTTCCCTGGTTAACAGTTACCAATCCACTAAAAACAATGAATGCCAAAACAATGACCCACCAAAAATCGAGTAGGAAATTCATAAAATATATTTTATTGTAAGTTAAGTAAATAATGAGTCGTCAGAAGATAAATAATATTACACTATCCATGTAACTCCCAAACCTGAACTAATTCTATTAAAACCCTTACGGCATCTTGCATATCGCTAACACCAATCCATTCGTGTTTACTATGAATGGCTTGCATACCTGTAAAAATATTGGCACAGGGCAAACCCAAAAAACTGAGCCTGCTACCATCTGTACCACCCCGGATAGGAATATTGTGCAAACTGATTCCAAGTCTTTGATACGCTTCCATTGCGTAAAGACTCACTGCTGGATATTTATCCAACACTTCTTTCATATTACGGTATTGCTCCCTTACTTCAAACTGCATGGTAGCATTTGGGTATTGCAGCAATTCCTGCTCAGCGATGCTTTTTAATCTTTGTTCATAGTCCGCTAGTTGATGGCTATCGAAATCTCTGACAATAAATTCTATCACCGCTTTTTCTGATCCGCCTTCAAAGGATACAGGATGCACGAAACCTTCTTTACCGGATGTGGTTTCCGGGCTCCATTCATGCTTAGGCAAGGCAGCCAATATTTCACCGCCTATTTTCAAAGCATTCACCAATTTATTTTTTCCATCCCCAGGATGCGCTATCACACCATTGATCGTTATGATTGCTGCGTCTGCGCTAAAAGTTTCATCTTCAAAATCGCCCAATGCGCCACCGTCTAATGTATAACCAAAATCAGCTCCAAGTTTAACCATATCAAGTTTATCCGTTCCTCTTCCAACTTCTTCGTCAGGTGTAAATAAAATGCGAATATTGCCATGTGGAATTTCTGGATGTTGTATCAGATAATTTGCCATATCCATAATAATGGAAACACCTGCTTTATCGTCGCCACCTAACAAGGTTTTACCACTAGCCGTAATGATGGTTTTATTTAAATGATTCAATAAGTAAGGATACTTTGTACTACTGATAATTTGAGTAGGATCATCAGGCAAAATAATATCTGCACCATTATAATAATGATGCACCAAGGGTTTTACATCGGTGCCGCTACAATCAGGTGCCGTATCAATATGCGCACAAAAACAAATAGTAGGAACTTCTTTATCACTAGTAGCAGCAATGCTGGCATAGACATACCCATATTCATCAGCATGTGCATCATACAAACCCATTGATTGCAATTCATGGGCTAATAAACTAGAAAGTGTTTTCTGTTTTTCTGTGCTGGGATGTGTTTGACTATTCGGATCGCTTTGCGTATCAATTTGTACATAACGCAGAAATCTTTCCATAACAGTAAAATCATATTCAAAAGCCATAGCTATTATTTCATGCAAGATAGTGTTTGCAATGGCCGATACAAAAAATGGGAAGTTCAAAAAAAAGCCTCTGATTTCTCAGAGGCTTTTCATAATATCAGATACGATTAAGGCATAATGATCATGCTCTTTGCATCGATAGCTACTAATTCCAAATCAAAAATAAGATCCTGACCAGCCAAAGGATGGTTAGCATCTAAGATCACCACTTCATCACGTACATCAACAATTACCACCGGAAAATTTTGTCCAGAGCCATTGCTCATATTCAATTGCATTCCTACTTCAGGAACCATATCAGCTGGAAAACGATCCTTAGGGAATTCCATGATCATATCTTCCTGTTTAGGACCATATGCTTCTGCATTGGGTATCTGGATTGTTTTTTTCTCACCTATCACCATTCCAGTAACACCGTCATCAAAACCTGGAATCACCATTCCACTGCCCACTTCAAATTCCAATGGTTCGCGTCCCTCTGAAGAATCAAATGTGGAACCATCGGTTAATTTACCATGATAATGCACTTTTACAGTATCACCTTTTTTAACTTGTTGCATGTTTATTATTTGTAATTGAAAAATGTGGAGCTCAGTATACTGTAAGGAATTCCGATTTCCGGGGCAAAAGTACAATCCTAAAACAAAAATCCGGAAGTATTTTTAGTTAACTTTCGGTTACAAAGACAGTTTTCATGAAGAAATCAATATTGGGCTTTACGATTCTCCTATTCGTTTTAATAGCAAATACCCAAAGTAATACCCAAAATAACAGCAAACAGATCAGACCAGCTGCCTATCGAACTAACATATACTTACCCCTGCTTAAGAACAAAAGAGTGTGTGTATTTGCCAATCATACTGCTACCATCGGCAACACCCATTTGGTTGATTCTCTAAAAAAGTTGGGAGTAAATATAGTTGTGGCTTTTGCACCAGAACACGGATTTAGGGGAAAAGCCGATGCCGGGGAAGATATAAATAGTTTTAAAGATGCAGCAACAGGCATTCCGGTTATTTCTCTTTATGGGAAAAAAAGCCACCCTTCTGCAGATGACCTAAAAGATATTGATATTTTACTTTTTGATATTCAGGATGTAGGATTGCGCTACTATACCTATATTTCTTCTTTACAGGAATTCATTGAAACGGCTTTTGAAAATAACAAACCATTGATCATCCTTGATCGACCCAATCCAAATGGATTTTATGTTGACGGACCAGTGTTAGATACGGCCTACAAAAGTTTTGTAGGCAAGCAACCTGTTCCAGTGGTTTATGGAATGACGATAGGTGAATATGCTATTATGATAGCTGGAGAAAAATGGCTGAATGCTGCAGCCAATGAAAAATATGCAAGTTTTAATTCAAAAGAAAAACGGTCACATTTAATAGTCATTCCTTGTGAAAATTATACGCATAAATCAAAATATGAATTACCCATCAAGCCTTCTCCTAATTTACCAGACATGAGTTCTATTTACTGGTATGGCAGCACTTGTTTTTTTGAAGGAACTTCTTTAAGTGAAGGCCGAGGAACAGATCATCCATTTGCAATTTTTGGTTCGCCAAAGCTTCCGAAAACGCTATTTTCTTTCACGCCTACTAGTAGAGAAGGAGCTAAAGAACCCAAATTAAAAGATCAAATATGTTATGGATGGAATCTTTCCGGCACCAATGCATCTGTTTTAAAACAAATAGATGCTAAAGTTCAGATCCAATGGATTATCAAAGCCTATCAGCAATTTCCTGACAAAGAAGCTTTTTTCTTAAAACCATCTACAGACAAGCCAACAGCCTATTATTTCAACAAATTAGCTGGCAATAAAGACTTCATGGAACAAATCAGAGCAGGTACATCTGAAGCTGAAATAAGAAAAAGCTGGGAACCAAAATTGAAAGCTTTTAAAGCCATCAGAAAGAAATATTTACTCTATCCCGATTTTGAATAGCTAAGTTTATCTTCGCGCTATGAATGCTGGTAAAGAAAAAAAGTTGATCCAAGATTTGCGTATCATTTTTATGGGAACTCCCGAATTTGCGGTTGGCTCTCTGGCAGCATTGGTAGATGCAGGTTGCAACATAGTTGGGGTAATTACTGCACCAGATAAACCTGCAGGCAGAGGAATGAAATTAACAGAGAGTGCTGTAAAAAAATATGCTGTAGAAAAGGGCTTACACATATTGCAACCCGAAAAATTAAAAAACCCGGAATTTATTGCTGCATTACGAGCATTAAAAGCAGACTTACAAATTGTAGTGGCATTTCGAATGCTACCTGAAATAGTTTGGGATATGCCAGCAATGGGTACGATTAATTTACACGGCTCATTATTACCACAATACAGAGGGGCCGCACCTATTCATTGGGCGGTGATCAATGGTGAGAAAGAAACTGGCGTTACTACTTTTAAATTACAACATGCCATAGATACTGGCGACATACTACTGCAAAAAAGTTTTCCGATCGAACCAGATGATACCACAGGTGAAGTTCATGATAAGATGAAAGATATTGGAGCTTCTGTTTTAGTGGAAACTGTTAGAGGTATTGCGGAGCATTCATTAAAAGAAACGCAACAATCTTCCCTTTTAAATGAATCAGATCTAAAACACGCACCGAAACTTTTTACAGAAAACTGTGTCATCAATTGGAATAAACCGATAGATAGTATCCACAATTTCATTCGAGGTCTTTCTCCATTTCCAGGTGCACTTTCAAAACTGGATGATAAGATTTTGAAAATCTATAAAAGCAAAAAAGAATACAGCACAACAAAAGAAATACCCGGTGCTGTATTTAGCGACGGAAAAACATTTTTAAAAATTGCTGCAGAGGATGGTTATATCCACTTATTGGACCTTCAATTAGAGGGCAAAAAAAGAATGCTTACCGAAGATTTTTTGAGAGGTTATCGTTTAGCCAATGCCCAACCTTAAATTATTTAGCTAGTAGCTTTTTTAACTCTAGCTCATCTACAACCCCTTGCTTGCGCCAGACTTCTTTCCCGTTTTTATAAATGATAAAAACTGGTAAAGCACTAACCTGATTGGCTTTCATCACATCGATATCATTACCTCCATCTACTTTAACAAAAGTAAATTGTAAGCTTTTGTCTGCTTGTATATTCTTTAAGATGGGTTCCATTTTTTTGCAGGGAGGGCACCATTCTGCACCAAAATCAACCAATACAGTTGTGGCTTGTTTAGTCGATACATTATAGGCATCAATGGTTAGTTGTGGAATATTACCCGCAGATTCAACTGCCTTACCTTCTAATTTCCACGCATTTAAACCACCCTTTAAGTTCGTTACTGTCTTAAATCCATTGCTTGTTAAGTATTGAGCAGCGTTGCCACTCCTTACACCTGAAGCACAGTACACCAACAATGGTTTTGATCTGTCTAAGTATTTGATCCTGTCAAGAAATTGATCTTGATTATTCCAATCGGCTTGTAAAGAATTTTTCAAATGTCCTGATTGATATTCTCCAGCTGTTCTAACATCCAGTAATTGGTAGGTACCGCTATTCATGGCTGCCTCAAAAGACTTACTATCCATCGATGTATTTTGAGCATCGGAATTACATGAATAAAAACTGGCAACAACCAATAAAACTGCAAAGATTTTTTTCATTTTGACGGATTATAAAAGTTAATATTCTACATATGTGATGGAAACAATAAATCGCTGATCTTCTACTCCCAATGCTGCTGCTGCTGCATTGCTCATACGAATCACTAATCCGGATGCACCTTTTGTCTCAGGTAAAGGCCCTAGTACTTTAGCACAAATACTTTTCTTATTGGAAGAAGTAATCCGGACAATGGTGCCCGGAATAATTTCGTTGATCAAAACATAAAACTTTCGGTCGTTCCATCCACTGATGGTTTTAAATATAGAAGCGTCACCTGTAATAGCCTGATAAGCCCGATCTTTTACGCGCTGATAATATGTGTGAGCAAAAAAGCCTTCGTCATTGGATCTTGGACGGTAACTAAAATCCCCTTCGGTTTGAACCAATGTAGGGGAAACTAATAATGGTTTTTTATTGATAAACCCAACTGTATTGGTTGTTTGACTTTTATTGGCCAGCTCCTTGCTTGGTGGATTATTAGCAGCTGTCACTGGCAAAATTGCAGGAGGCATAGGTACCGGAACCGGTTTGGGCTTGAGCTCCCCTTTCAATTCTTTTGCGCCGAACTTAGCCGCATCAAGAACATTGGGATTGGGTAAGGTATCATAAGCAATTGCTTGATAGGCAGCTGTAGCAAATTGTGCTTTTTTATTACTGATAAATCCAATGGCTAATGGCTTACTATCCACTACAATTTCGTCTGGTAAATTATTCCAATGTCTCAGAGAATCGATATGGATGTTATTGTATTTAATTGCAAGTTTGACTAAGGTTTCACCTGCTTTAAAAACATGATATACAGGTTGGAATTTCCCAATAATATTTCTCTGATAAAAATTATCACGTATCAAAGGAATCTTTAGCTCATCTCCTTTTCTTAATTCGAAATTGATCGTTAAACCATTCAACTTAGCTAAAACGCTCAGTGGCACATTATACTGATCAGAAACACTAAGCAGCGATTGAGGTCCGGTCATTATTTTAGCCACATAAAGGTTGGTTCCAGTACCAGACACAACAAGGCGGTCCTGCGCTATAGCAGATAGGGTAAAGAAACATAAGATGAACCAACCAAAACTCTTCATACTTGTAAATACCTATATTAAACGTAAAATTACTCTTTTAGTATACGCCATTCAGCCGGATAATAATTATTGATGCGATTTGGCAAAAGTTTAGCCCAACCAATTGGCAGACCTCCAAAACGCATGAGATTCCATCCTTTCTGCCCTTCAGCGCTAAAATCTTTCCTTTTGAGAAAAGCCAAAGCGTTTTCCTTGTCTAAATCAATGGAGGGGAATCCTCCCATAAACCAGGCACTTACTGCTAATTCATGAGAGGGCACGATGTCTTTCCCTTTCATACTGGCAATTTCTATACCTGCTTTTTTTATATACAGATGATTGGCCAAAATGCTTAGTTCATGCATCCATCGGGTTTCGATCGCACGAATGGCATCGTTTTGATCAAAAAAAGATAGGTTTTCAGGCAATTGAATAGCAGCTTGTAGTTGCTGGATCTGCAACTTAGACGTTACAGGAAGATTTTTAATTTTCGATTTAACAGAAAACACCTCTTTTTTCTTACGAAAACAAGCTAAAAAAAAGCCTTCCCCCTTCACTTGATCTGGATAAAACCGGTACCCAAAAGCCTTTCTAGCCTCAGAGATAGTTTCAACAATACCCCACTGAGAATCTAAGGTTAATCCTATGGATTCCATTTCCATTTCTTCCAATAACCAATCGCAAATAGATTCATCTTCTACCTGAGAATAGGAACAGGTGGAATAGATCAATACCCCATTTTCGGCTAAACAGGGTACGGCATCAGCCAGGATCCTTTGCTGGCGTTGACTGCATAGTGTAACATTTGCTTCACTCCATACTTCTACAGCTGTCGGATCTTTTCTAAACAAACCGCTTCCACTGCAAGGAGCATCGATCATCAACACATCAAAAAATCCTGGGATTGCTTGAAAATGGGAAGGGTCGTTATTGGTTACCAGCAAATTTCCTTCGCCCCATTTACTGCAGTTCTCCACTAAAGTATTAGCTCTGTTTTTTATTACCTCATTTGCAACTACCAGACCATCTTTAAAATAAGAGGATAGTAAAGTAGACTTTCCTCCGGGAGCAGCACAAAGGTCTAGTACTTTTTTCCCATAACTCTCTGGAACTATTTGTTGAATCGCCTGCCACAAAAACATACTACTTGCTTCCTGAACATAATAAGCACCAGCATGCAAAAAAGGGTCGAAGGTAAAAAAAGGACGCTCAAATAAATACCGCCCCTGCTCACACCAGCTTACATTTCCTGCAATAGGCAAATGCGAACTGTCGAATGGTTTAGAAGGATTTAAACGTATCGAAACAACCTGTTCTCCCGAATCATGCACAGCTTCAAATGCTTCTTTCCGAAAACCTGTTGCTGTTTGTAAAGAATGAATCAAAGAAGCTGGTATTGCCAAGAGGTATTTTTTTTCAAATATACGCAATCCAATTGCAGGGCTAGTTTGGAATTGTTTGGCTATTAAAAATTGATCTGAAAATGCTGTTTTACTTTATTTTCTTTACGGAAAAATACCAACCCGATAAAAAACAAATCTACCGTTACAGTAACCTGAGGGTGATCCTGTATCTGCTTCCAAGCCATTTCCATTTCTTCGCTCCAGTGGATATCATCAAATATCAAAATAGACCCTTCCTTCGTTTTGGGAAGGAGCATTTCAAAATAACGTAAAGTAGGCTCTAACCGATGATTGCCATCAATAAAAACAAAGTCAAGTTTATCCTGCCTGTTTAAAAAAGCAGGTAATTGATCATCAAAATTTCCTGTGATGATAGATACATTTTTTACATTCAGTTTTTCAAAATTCGATTGAGCAATTGCTGCAATCTCTTTTGAGCCTTCCATAGTAACTAGTTTCGAATCGTCTTTTGCAGAAGCTAAATAAGCACTGGTAATTCCTAATGAAGTTCCAAGCTCCAACATATTTTCTGGTTGGTAATAGTTAACTATTCTAAATAAAAGCTGACTAAATTTCTTTGGCTTCAAAGAGGAATGAGCTATTTCACTTATTGTTCGCTGATTTGTTTTTTGAGATCTGGAACCGGCACCAAAATCTTGAATATTCAATACGCGCTTGTCTTTCAGCAAATCTCTCCTACACTGCTCAATCGACTCATAAGCATAAAATTTTCTATTGTCCAATAATACTTTACGAATCAGATTATATACAAATGGCGAATGTACACCATGCCCTTTAGCATTTGAAGCGAGGACTTTAAACCGAATGTATTTGGATAATAATTTGAAAGGGGAATACATATTATTCGGCAGATGAGTTGTTCGAATGATTCAGTAACCAAAGTAGCGCATAAATTGCAGTAATCAAACTGATATAAAAAAGTACGGCATTTACCAGTAATATTCCTGCACCCAAATAAAGCAATTCTTTTTGCATCTGAGCATGAAACAAAATCATCCAAAGTAAAACACCTAACCAATATCCATTGCTGATTTTTTTAAATAAAAAAAGAACTGGCAGCACCACCATTAAAAGCATTTCAACCATTGAAGTGCCAAAATAATCTCTTTCACTATGATTCATTTTCAAGAGCCTGGTAATTTGATACAATCCAATTAATTGTCTCAATAAAAAGCTGGCATACACTATCAGAGAAATTTGTAAGGTAGCCCTGAGATGAATAATCGTTTTCCGAAAATTGATAGGAAATACCTGTGCTGAAATCAACAGGATAGGGAATAAAAAAAGATAGGACCCAAAAATAATTTCAAACATAAATTAAGACGCATTTGTTTTTTCCCATACCTGAAAATGAAATGGATAAGCGTGTTTGGGGTCTTTATCGAAAGATTCTTCAGATACCATTTCCCATTCTTCCCCTAGAATCGGAAAATAACTGTCAGCATCAATAGTAGTGTCTACCCGCGTTAGATAAATCCTATTTGCAATGGACAGTGTTTGCTTATATATTTCAGCACCTCCAATGATATACAGTTCCTTATAGTCCTGTGAAGCCGCCATTTCGATAGCAGCTTCGATGCTATGGACAGCAGTTACACCAACTGCTGTCCAATCTGATTGTCTGGTAACTATAATATTTAATCTCCCAGACAATGCCTTGCCTGATAAAGATTCAAAGGTTTTTCTTCCCATCACCACTGGCATAGCCCAGGTAGTGTTTTTAAAAAAACGCATATCCTTTGGCAAGTGCCATAGCAACTTGTTATCTTTTCCAATGGCATGATTGATAGATGCGGCTACTACAAGGCTAATTTTCATCCGAAATTTTTAAACTATTAAACATTAAACCGCAACTGGCGCTTTAATAGGTGGATGGTGTTGATAGTTTTCTAGCGAGAAATCTTCAAACTGAAAACTAAAAATATCTTTTACTGCTGGATTTATTTTCATCGTTGGCAAAGGAAAAGGGTCTCTGCTCAATTGCAATGTGGCTTGATCGATATGATTATTATACAAATGAACATCTCCGAAACTATGAACAAAATCACCATATTCTAAACCGCAAACCTGTGCAATCATCATAGTAAGTAAAGCATACGAAGCGATATTGAAAGGTACACCCAGAAACACATCTGCACTTCTTTGATACAATTGGCAGCTTAATTTTCCATCTGCGACATAAAACTGAAAAAGGCTATGACAGGGCATCAACGCCATTTTGGGCAACTCCGCCACATTCCAGGCACTAACTATCATCCTTCTGCTATCAGGCGTTTTCTTGATCTGTTGGATCAAATCAGTGATCTGATCTACCACTACCCCATCCGCACCTTGCCAGGCCCGCCATTGTTTTCCATAAACTGGCCCCAAATCCCCATTTTCATCTGCCCATTCGTCCCAGATGCTTACTTTATGCTCATTCAGATATTTCACATTCGTATCTCCATTCAAAAACCAAAGAAGCTCGTAAACAATACTTTTCAAATGAAGTTTCTTGGTAGTTACCATGGGGAAGCCCCTTTGAAGATCAAACCTCATTTGATAACCAAAACAGCTTCTGGTACCTGTTCCGGTTCTATCGGTTTTAACCGCCCCATTATCTAAAATATATTGAAGTAACTGATGGTATTGTTGCATGGCTGCAAGTTAGTATATCTCCCGATAAGCAGGCATAGTGCAAGTCAATTGGGGATTCTCTGTTAATTAATGCAAGAATCGTATACGAATTTCCCTTCGCGAAATAGAAATTTTTCTATTGGGAATCCATTAACTTTACATAGCTTCAAAAGGAAGATCCCCATTGAAAACAATAAGAATGCAGACAAAATATGCCTGATTCTTAAAAAGCTCTAAAATCGAACTATGAAAGTTTTAATTGCAGATGACCATACCATTGTAAGAGAAGGTTTAAAAAGGATCTTATTAGAAGCCTTTCCTTTTTGCGAAATCACTGATGTATGCGATGGAGCAGATCTTTTAAAAAAAGCACTACATGAGAAATGGGATATCATCATTTCAGACATCACCATGCCAGGTCAATCCGGGATTGAAGTGTTAAAACAAATCAAAGAATACGCTCCTACTATTCCGGTCTTAATGTTAAGCATGCATGCTCCAGAACAATATGCTGTAAGAGCCATTAAAGCTGGTGCCTCTGGTTACCTTACAAAAGAAAGCGCACCGTTTGAATTGGTGAATGCCGTGGAGAAAATTTTAGGAGGAAGGAAATATATTACTGCTCAGGTTGCCGAAGTATTAGCTGAATCTATCGAACAGAATATCGATAAAGCACCGCATGAAATTTTATCTGACAGAGAATTTGAAGTATTGAAATTGATAGCTCAAGGACAAAGTATTTCAAAAATTGGAGAAATCTTAAGCCTTAGCGTCAATACCATTAGTACATACCGCACCCGCATCATGGAGAAATTGAATATCCATAATAATGCCGATCTGGTAAAGTATAGCATGAAACATAATCTGATTTAATCCAGTAATTCAAATACATATCTCAGAAAAGTCCCATTACAAAGCTGTAATGGGACTTTTTTTATGGCAACTTCGTAGTAAAACAACTACGTAAAATTCGCCTATCATTGCACATTAAATGAGCCTTCTACTACCTTTCTTCCTTCTATCAAAGCAGACCTTGCTAATGAAAAATAAAGGTCTATGCGATACCCCTACAGCCTCGACAGTACTTTATCGGTATTAATTCAGGCAAACTTCCAGTTTATCATAAGCACCGACATACTTGGGAATATTAATTATTTCAATGATAAGTCTGCGCAGCAATTAAAGTTGAATCCTGTACATCAACAGCACAACTTGAAATTACCGAATCTCCTTTGCGAGCCAGATAGAATTCTGTATAGAAAAATATTGCTTAAGTGCATGGAACAAAATGCCATGCCGCAAACTATCAACATTGAATCGATTGGCGAGGTGAAATTTCAACATGGCATTCAATTTATCGTTTCTTTGATTGAAGATGAAAGTTCAGGACCTATTGGCTTTTTATTTATTGGACAGGAACTTACAAAACCTGTTGATCATCCAGTGGACCTTAATAAAAAGGATGCCCTTCCGTATGAAGACTTGAAAATATTATTAGGCAACAAACAAATCATGGTTTGGATGATTGATCAGAATCAATTTTGCAAGTACGCAAATGATACCATTTATTCAAGATTCAAATCTTCGCATTTACAAGAATTGGAAAAAGCCTACCTGAATCGATTCAGACTAAGTGCTAACCCTGATACCTATCAGGCATTTCTGAATTGCCTCAACGATCAAAAAGAATTTTCGATTGAGATAAGCGCCAAGACAACCGGAGATCAAAAAATATGGTTACAAATTATCGGTATCCCAAGGATTGATAACCATGGATTTTTTGACGGATTTTTGTTGTATGGTACCGATATTTCTGTCATACATGATGCAGCTAATTCTCTGAAAAAACAAACTGACCTCATCAGTATTTTAAATAAAGAATACACCAAGTTTAAAAAAATTGCCAGTATCTCTAATCAGGGTATCATTATCACAGACACAATCAATCATATCACATGGATGAATGAAGCTGTAAATAATATCATGGGATATAATATGAAAGAATCATTAGGCAAACAGGATTTTCAAATCTTCTGTGGACCCGAAACGAAAGAGGAAGATATTAGTGCCATCAAGATCAGTGTTTGCGACCTTACAAGCCTTCATAAAGAAATGCTTCTCTATCATAAATCAGGAAAAAAAGTGTGGGTGGAGTTGATAAAAGAACCTATCTATGATGAGAATAATAAATTCTGTGGTTTCTTCATTATTGTGAATGATATTCAAATCAAAAAAATATCCGAAAAAGAGATTGCCGAACAGTTTCTTACACTCAAAAAAATGTCACTTCTCACTTCACATGAGATCAGACATGAGTTTACCAAGATCATGCAAGTAACTCAAACAATTAAATTACAGGATCAAGATATCGCTACCTATCAAAAACTACTGGAAGAAATAGAGAAATCTACAGAGCGCGTAAACAAAGCAATTTTTGAATTGAACGATCAAATTAATTTTGCTACTTCTAACACCATATCAATAGATGCTTACCTCAATCAGGAAATCGAAGAAATTGTTCTGATAGATGATGATAGGCTGGTGAACGAAATGAATCAAATGGTGATAAAAAAAGTTCACCCTGATATTCAAGTGAAAGTATTTGAAGATGTAGACTATGCGCTTTCTCATATTATCTCCAATCCAGAAACTAAGAGAAAAACTTTTGTAGATCTTAATTTTCCGTATAAATCAGGTTGGTTTTTCCTGGATGAATACCAAAAATTATCCCAACCAGGATCAGTTATTTTATTGACTTCATCTTTACAACAAGAAGATATTGATTATTCAAAACAATATCCATTTATAACACATTACATGACCAAGCCTTTGAATATTGAACAATTAAAAGAATTGAAACTTCAGTCGGTACTTCACAAAGAAATCGTAAGAACAGATTTCCGGCCCAATTAAAACAAAAATGCCCCCGATGTTTCGGGGGCATTTCTTTTATGCGCTTACTATTAGTTTTTTCTTCTTTCAAGTTCCTTTTTAATCAGACTAAGCTCACGACCAGTCTGGCCACTCACGCTACTATTTTCCTGTGCACGACGCATCAGATAAGGAATTACATCCCTGATTGGACCAAAAGGTAAATATTTACTAACGCTTAGTCCTTCTTTAGCCAGATTGAAACTGATATTATCGCTCATCCCATACAATTGAGAGAAATGAATATGCGGATGATTATGATCCAGCCCTTTTTCTTCCAATAAATTAGCCATCAGCAAATTGCTTTCTTCATTATGTGAAGCAACAATACAAGAGATCCTGTCGATATGATCTAGGCAATAACGAACTGCAGCATTATAGTCTCTATCGCAAGCGGCTTTGTCTATATGAATAGGAGATTCATACCCCTTTTGATAAGCACGTTCTCTTTCTTTTTCCATGTAGGCACCACGTACCAATTTCATCCCCAGAAAGAAACCTTGCTGTTTTGCAATCTTATAAGAAATATCGAGAAAATGAAGTCGGTCATGACGATACAGCTGAATGGTATTATATACAACAGCTCTTTCCTTGTTAAAGATTTCCATCATTTCCATAGTTAGACGATCCACGGGATCTTGCATCCAACTTTCTTCCGCATCAATTAACACACCAATATTTTTTTCTGCAGCTGCTTCGCAAATAATATACATTCTTTCTCGCACACGATCCCATTCTGCGATTTCTGCTTCATGATCGTGAATGCCGCTTCTTAACCTTGGGGCTTCATTCAATGTCTCCAATAATCCGTTTCTAGCCAAGCCCGTTACTTTAATACTCATGAATGGAATATTCTGCTGAGTAGAAGCATAATTGATAACGCGTATAAATTCATCAGTTGCAAAATCGAAATTTTCTTCCCCTTCCTTACCCTCAACACCATAATCAAGAATTACTTGAACACCGTATTTCCCAAGAGTTGAACAAACTGGTGATGTCTCTTCCAGTGTTTCGCCCCCAACAAATTGTTTGAAGATAGTTTTACGAATGATCCCATCAATAGGAAGTCCCGTTTTCATTAAAAAAGGTGTAAGACGAGTTCCTAACTGAACAAATAGCTGGTAGCCCATTGTTCTGAAAAGAAATCTTGCACCTTTCAGGTCTTTAGTTGCCTTATATGCAAAGGCATTTTCGGTATTTTCAAAGGAGATATTCATTGCTAACGGATGTTCGTTCCACGAATATCGTATACATTAGTTAAGTAAAAAAGGAAATTTATAAACTACTGGTAATAATTTAAAATTATTTAAGAAAACCTGAACTTCGCTTATGCATATTTCAAAAATAGAAATCTATAAATACAGCATTCCCATGTTGCCTTTTACCATTGCAACTGGCACCATGCATTTTGCTCAGAATTTAATCGTAAGGGTTCATACAGATGCGGGTTTGATCGGTATAGGTGAATGTTCTGCATTTCCAATGATTGCTGGTGAAACCCAGGCAACTTGTTACGAAATGGCGAAAGATTTTGCAGTTATCTGGAAACACAAAGATCCCTTACAGATCGAAAGCCGGATGCAGGAATTAGACCTCTTTACAGCTGGAAACTATACTGCGAAAAGTGCTTTTGATATGGCCTTATATGATATTGCAGCTCAACACGCTAACAAGCCTTTGTATCAATTCTTAGGAGGTCAATATAAAGTGATTGAAACCGACCTGACCATTGGAATTGATACACCTGAAAATATGGCTGCAACTGCCATTGAATATCAAAAAAAGGGGGTACATATTATCAAAGTAAAACTTGGAAAAAAAGTTTCTGAAGACATCCAACGCATCAAAGAAATCCGTGAAGCCATTGGTTATAATATTAAAATTCGGATTGATGCCAACCAGGGCTGGACTTTCGATGATGCCGTAATCGCTTTAACCAGCTTAGGGAATTATCAAATTGAGTTTTGTGAGCAACCCATGAGAAAATGGAATGATGAACTACTTCCTCAATTAATGGCCATTTCCCCTATTCCCATCATGGCGGATGAAAGTGTTTTTACCCATCATGATGCAGAACGGTTGATTCGCCATAAAGCCTGTACCTATATCAATATAAAGTTTGCGAAGAGTGGTGGGATACTTGAAGCAACGAAAATAAATCAGGTTGCTGAAGCGAATGGAATAGCTTGTATGTTAGGGGGAATGCTCGAAAGCCGTGTTGCATTAACGGCAAAAATGCACTTTGCACTTGCCCACCATAATATTCTATTTTATGATTTAGACACCTGTTTGATTGGACACAAAATAGATCCAGTATTGGGTGGCATTCGCTATACAGGAATGGAACTATCACTATCTGATACACCTGGGCTAGGTGCAGATGTTGACCCTGAATTCTTGAAAACATTAGAACAAACCATTATTTAGCGTTCCCCAATGTATCTTTACACGCACATAAACCGAAATTGATGATAGAAGGAAAGAAAGCACTTGAAAGCTTTACAATCATGAACGAACTTGTTTTACCCAATGATACCAACACTTTTGGCAATCTAATGGGAGGTCGTTTAATGTATTGGATGGATATAGCTGCTGGTATTGCAGCAGGAAAACATTGCAATACGCCTAGCATGACTGTTTCAGTGGACAATATCAGTTTCAAGAACCCCATCAAACTTGGTAACGTGGTTCATATTGAGGCATTCGTTTGTCGTGCTTTCAATACCTCTATGGAAATTTATTTAAAGGTTTGGGGGGAAGACTTATTGCATCAATATAAATACGAAAGCAATGAAGCATTCTTCACCTTTGTAGCACTGGACCCGAATGGAAAACCAAGATTGGTTCCATCTGTTATTCCTGAAACTGAATCAGAGATTAAATTATTTGATGGCTCTTTAAGAAGAAGACAATTACGATTGATACTCTCTGGGAAAATGAAACCTGATGATGCCAGTGAACTAAAAGCATTCTTTACGAAATAATAAAAAGCCTGATATTTTCAGGCTTTTTATTTGTCTAAAATATTCATTAAATGATGCTTTCCCTTAAGCATATATTCTTTGCTCTGTTCAATCGCAAACATCACTTCCTCTAGAATTTCTTCCACTGGTTTAGTATAATCAATAACCATCGGTTCCTTAAAACGAATAGAAAGTTTGGCACCTTTCTTTTTAAAGGAAAGCCCTGTTTTACTAAACGCTCTCCAGAAACCATTAATCACCACAGGCACTACGATGGGCCGATTATTTTTGATGATATGAGCCGTTCCTTTCCTTCCGGGAGCAAATGGTTTGGTAGTTCCCTGAGGAAAGGTAATAACCCAACTATGATTCAAAGCTTCATCAATTTTCTGAGTGTCTGACTCATCTCTTGACCTGTTTACATCCTCTCCCTTTGCACGCCAGGTTCTTTTAATGGTAAGTGCACCAGCCATCTTAAAAATTCTACTGATCAGACTTCCATTCATCGTTTCTTCAGCAGCTACAAAATATACATTTGTGAAAGGGTTGATCAAATAATAGGGGATTCCTAATCGGTTATGCTTACGCCATTTTACCGCACAAAAAATGTGTAAAAAAGTGATCACATCTGCAAAATAAGTCTGATGATTGCTTACAAACAGTACATTCTTTTTGGGAAGTTTTTTTAAGTGTTCAGTTCCCTCAATACGAATACTATTTACGATACATAGACCAGGATATGACACTGCACCAACCAATGCATAGACAAATGAACGCGTGATTTTTATGTGTTTTAGTTTTTCAACTAATTTCATAAGCTGATTTTTATTTCTTTGGCTTCAATGTCATTCACCAAGAATAAATTCAAATGGCGGGCTGCAAAATAAGAAATGTAACCAAAATGTTACTTGAAAAATTAAAAATAGGCGTTTTGTTTCGGTAGTGAACGATATTTTTGCGATGCTAAAAATATACAATGCAATTAAACACAGTGATTTTTGATATTGATGGTCTCTTGATTGATAGTGAACCTCTATGGAATCAGGCGGCAGAGGAAGTTTTAAGAGACTACGGAGTAAACCTAACTGAGGAACAATATAAATCTACAACAGGACTCAGAACTAAAGAATTTGTACAATGGTGGTTTAGCTATTATCAAATTGGCGAACAAGAACATAGTAGAGCAGAGAAAAGAATTGTACAATCTGTATTGACAAAAATTGAAAAACAGGCAAAAATAATGCCCGGCCTTGGCTATATATTTGACTTCTTCTACAAAAAAGAATTTAAAATTGGTTTAGCAACTTCGTCTCCTCAGGAACTGATTGATTTGGTGATAAAGATGACGGGCATTGGCGCTTATCTTCATGCAACTTCTTCAGCAGAAGATCTGCCTTTTGGGAAACCACACCCGCAGGTATATCTTAATTGCGCTAGCAAACTCGATTCGTCTCCCACGTCCTGCATTTGTTTTGAAGACTCATTCAATGGTATGATAGCCGCTAAGGCAGCAAGGATGAAATGTGTGGTAGTTCCTCATTACTCTCAATTGAAAGATGAGCAATGGGGAGCCGCTGATTTGAAATTATCTTCACTGCAAAATTTTGGTGAGCTGCATTTCAATTTGGTGAACCAATAAAAAAAGTGAAAAATGAAGAGTGAGAAGTGAATAACGAAAATTTAATTGAAGCATCCGTGCAAATCAGTTTTATCCGCGTTATCTGCGTGCCATAAAAACATCCTCTAAACCTAATATGCTTTAAACAAAAAGCCCGTCCTGATGAATCGGACGGGCTTTTTATATAGAATCTTTTAAATCTTAATTCTTAGATTTTAAGTTTGGATGTGGCGCAGGAACCGTGTTTGGACCATCTTCAGTAGTTCCCATCAGATCTACAGTATTGATGTCTCCATCCTGACCATAGTTGAACAACAATCTGCTTTCAGAGATTCCTTGTTTTTCCACTAAATATTTCATCACTGCATTTACTCTTTCCCAACTTAATTGTTGAGCAGATTTGCTAGATGCACCATATCCAATTACTTTAACCTTACATGCAGGGTTGGCATTGATCTTTGCTGCAGCAACCGCAAGAATTGCTTCATTGTCTTTAGACAGTTTAGCAGATCCTTTGAATTGAATGCTAGGTAAACCTCCAATGGTACATTCTACTACTGGAGCTACTTTCATATTAGAAACCATATCTCTGATCTCTTTGCAACAAGCAGGTTCAGGACAAGTACCAATACCATCTGCATTAACAGGGAAGCATTTTTGAGGGGTAAGTAATTCTTTATCCTTGAAATCAGGAACACCGTCACCATCCGTATCTTTTGATACACCATGACTATCTACAGGTGCACCAGTAGCAGTATTTGGCTCAAGATCAAACTGATCAGCTACACCATCTTTATCACCATCAGGAAGAACTACTTTAGGTAACTTCATGTGTGCTGGCTTATTGATCTCATTGTACACATAATTAGCTGGATTGATCCACCATAATGGCTGCACTCTTCTTGATTTGTTTCCAACATTGAAATTCAATTTAATGCCTGTATACCACCAAGAATCATTAGCATTACTATACGGAGTTGTATAAGTTTCTAATTTATCATTATTGGTTAAAGTATGCTTCATTTCAAGCGCGATGTTAACACCATCTGTTACTTTGAAAGCCACACCTAAACCCAGGTTTAAACCCAGATAATTGGTAATACCATTATTTGGATTAGCAATATCAACAAATGGTCCGTTAGCAATACTTTGCGTGATCTTAGGTGAATAATACTCAAAACCTGTAACCGCATAGACATTTACTTTGGGATTGCCTCTGTAAAAACTCAGCGTATTCAGGGATGTTAAGATATCCATTCCAAAATGCAATGAGTTATTTTTATAATCATTTCTCAAGCCTGTATTGATATTGATGCCCCCACCACTATTGGAATAATATGCAACGGTAGGACGAAGCGAGAAGGTATGACTAACTGCTTTTCTTGCAGTGATAGTTGCACCAAACCCTTTATTATTGGCCCAGTCGTTCGACAAAACCGCAGAGCCAAAACCGATTCCAATCTCCCACTGATCGCGTGGTCTTGTAGGAAAAGGGTATTGGTTATTGATAAACTCATTGTATTGTGGTAAGGCTCTTGTGGGGATTTTGGAGCTGTCTTTCCAGTCGCTCCCAAAATCATTCTGAGCTAAGCCAACAGTCTGTATTAAGACAATTAGGGCCGCCACTAATAAAAACTTTTTGCTTGACATAAATGCTATTTGTAGTTTAATTGATAATTGTTTGTATTTAGAATGTCCAAAATTAGGAATTGTGTTTCAGAACGGCAACTAATAAAGTTGAAAGCTATTGTTAATAGTAATTTGACACTAATAAAATCATTTCCGTTGCTTTGAATGAAAATATTGTACATATCCGTGCTATATTGCAGATATTTTAGCGATGAAACTAGCCAAACAAGTTATATCAGAAGAACTAGTTCTCTTTGAAGCCCATTTCAGAGAAGCTGTAAAAAGCAGGGTTGCTTTATTGGATCGGATCATGCAATATATCGTGAAACGAAAAGGCAAGCAACTAAGGCCTATGTTTGTTTTGCTTTGTGCCCGCATAGGGGGAGAAATCAACGATAGCAGTTATCGTGCGGCTTCCCTGGTTGAATTACTCCATACAGCAACTCTGGTTCATGATGATGTGGTTGACGAAGCTTTGGAACGTCGGGGCGTATTCTCAATTAATGCCATCTGGAAAAATAAAATTGCGGTATTAGTAGGCGACTATCTCTTGTCAAAAGGATTATTACTATCATTAAATAATAAAGACTATCTGGTTTTACAGGTACTTTCAGAAGCCGTTAAGCTGATGAGTGAGGGTGAGTTGTTACAAATTGAAAAAGCTAGAAATCTAAATCTACAGGAATCCGTTTACTACGAGATCATAAATGGCAAAACTGCTTCTTTGCTCGCTTCTGCCTGCGCGGCTGGAGCATCTACCACTTTTGAAGACCCCATTCAGATTGAAAAATTAAGGAGTTTTGGAGAAAAGGTAGGGATGGCATTCCAAATAAAAGACGACCTCTTCGACTATGGCAATGCAAATGTTGGAAAGCCCACGGGTAATGATATCAAAGAAAAGAAATTAACGCTCCCTCTCATCTACACCTTAAACAATTGTAGTGCTGATATCAAGCGAAAACTCATTTATATTATCAAGAACGAAAACACTGATAAAGAAAAAGTACAATTTGTAATAGACACCGTTGTATCAACTGGCGGCATTGATTATGCAAAAGCAAAAATGGAATCTTATCGTGATGATGCTTTGGCTTTATTACATGAGTTCCCGGATTCAAATATTCGCCAGGCACTGGAAGAATTAGTTCTATACACAACAGATCGTGCATACTAATGCAGAAACGCTGGAATATATTGCCCGCAGATGAATCCAAAGTAGACGCACTATTTTCCTCTTTAAAGATCAATAAAACACTTTGTCGCATACTGGTTCAAAGAGGTCTGGACGATTTTGAACTTTCAAAAAGTTTCTTTCGCCCACAATTATCAGACCTGCATAGTCCCTGGCTCATGAAAGACATGGACAAGGCCGTAACACGCATCTTACAAGCATTTGAACAAAAAGAGAAAATGTTGGTATTTGGCGATTATGATGTTGATGGCACTACTGCCGTGGCAACGCTTTACCAATTTCTTAAGTTCATTTACCCATCGGTTGACTTCTACATACCACATCGTTATCGTGAGGGATATGGTGTTAGTAAAGCCGGTATTGATTATGCGAAAGAAAATGGAATGGGGTTGATTATTTCTTTGGATTGTGGTATTAAGTCTGTTGAATTAATTGCTTATGCTAAAGAATTAGGGATTGATTTTATTGTTTGCGACCATCACTTGCCAGACCAGATCCTTCCTCCTGCTATAGCCATATTAAATGCGAAGCAAATAGATTGTCAATACCCCTATAAAGAATTATGCGGGTGTGGAGTAGGTTTTAAATTGGCGCAGGCATTAGCCGAAAAATTAAATCTGCCTGCTGAAAGCTATCTTACATACATCGACCTTGTTGCCATTGCAATAGCAGCAGACATTGTGCCAATGACAGGCGAGAATAGAGTACTTGCCTTTTATGGATTAAAAAAAATCAATGAACATCCAAGCCCCGGCATCGAGGCTATCATAAAATTAGCAGGCGTTCAAAAGAAAATGTTTATCACCAATGTGGTTTTCATGATTGCACCAAGGGTAAATGCCGCTGGCCGAATGGATGATGCCAGGAAAGCGGTGCAATTGTTTATCGAACAGGATCCGGTTAAAGCCATGCAATTTGCTGAAATGCTTCATAGCGACAATTCTGATAGAAGAGAAATGGATAGCAGCATCACAGAAGAGGCACTGGAATTATTGCTGAAAGATGCCTCTAATCAAAATAAAAAAACAACCGTAGTATACCAAGAGCATTGGCACAAAGGTGTAGTAGGAATTGTAGCCAGTAGATTGATAGAAAAATATTATCGCCCAACTATTGTACTTACTAAAAGTGGAGAGATGGTGGGTGGAAGCGCGAGAAGTGTGGCAGGGTTTAACCTGTATGAAGCCATACATGCTTGCAGGGAATGGCTATTAGGATACGGTGGACATTTTGCTGCTGCGGGTATGACCCTTTTGCCAGAAAATGTACAACCCTTCGCTGATGCCTTTGAAAAAGTAGTTGCAGCTACCATTCCAGATGAATTATTGGTTCCCGAAATAGTGATTGATGCTCCTTTGAATTTCTCAGAGATCAATCCCGCATTTTACCAGATCCTCTTACAGATGGAACCTATTGGTCCGGATAATATGCGTCCTGTATTTATCTCGAAAAATGTATGGGATACGGGCTATTCTAAAATTGTCAAAGAAGCCCATATTCGATTTGTGTTGAAACAGAACAATATCAGTATTACAGGTATTGGTTTTAATATGTCTGACAAATTCTCATTGTTACAAATGAATCATCCAATCGATATTGTTTACACCATCGACGAGAATGAATATAATGGCAATACAACATTACAGTTAAAAGTCATCGACATTCGATTATCTGAAAACTAAACTGAATCACATAAAAAAAGCTACTCCCATTAAAGAGTAGCTTTTAAATTTTATTTATCAATCAGACTTACTTTGTTTCCATCAACTCCACACTCCTATTGATGAAATTGGTAAGCTCCGCTCCTTTCAACAATCCTTGCGACAATAAAGCCAGATCCGCTAAAGAACGAACTTGTTTCTCTTGCACTTCCTTATTCTCTTGCTTTAAGAGGGTTTGATAGATTGGGTGATTACCATTTACTGTTAAAGTAACTTCATCTGGCATCTGTGCATAAAATGCTGTCATGCCGCCACCAACAGCACCCATATCTTTCATCCTGCGCATAAACTCAGGTCTGGTTGCAACAACAGGAGCTGAATCAACACTCAATCCTTTTACTTCTGTGGTAACGTGTAATTCTGCTATTTGAATATTGAATAACTCTTTCAAACTAGCTTCTTCATCCTTACTCAAAACCGATTCACTGCTTTCTTGTTTATCGATGATATTATCAACAATATCAGCATCTACCCGCACAAAATGAGTGTTCTCCCATTTCATTTCCATATTGTTGATGAAAGCAGAATCTACCAATGTTTCCATTTTCACAACGATATATCCTTTTTTCACGCAGGCCTGAATATAAGCGTCTTGTTGTATAGGATCGGTTGTATAAAGTACTGTGTGTTTACCTTCTTTATTTTTTTGTAAAGTTTCTGTAGCAGTCTTATACTCTTCATAAGTATAAAACTTGCCTGCTGTATCCTGCATGACTAAAAACTTAGAAGCTTTTTCCAAGAACTTATCATCCGTCATCATACCATACTTCACAAACAAACCAAGGCTATCCCATTTCTGTTCGTATTCAGCACGTTCCTTGTTGAATAACTCTTCTAATTTATCAGCTACTTTTTTGGTGATATGCGCATTGATTTTCTTCACATTTGGATCACCTTGTAAGTAGCTTCGGCTTACATTTAAAGGAATATCCGGGCTATCAATAACACCCTGCAATAACATCAAGAATTCAGGAACAATATCCTTTACTTCATCGGTAACAAATACCTGATTGCAGTATAATTGAATTTTGTCTTTCTGAATTTCGTAGCTCTGTTTAATTTTCGGGAAATACAATACACCGGTTAAATTAAAAGGATAATCAACATTCAAATGAATCCAGAATAACGGTGTTTCATTGAAAGGATATAATTCCTTATAGAAATTTTCGTAGTCTTCTTTGGTTAACTCACTCGGTTTACGAACCCAGATTGGGTTGGTATTATTGATCGATTTTTCTTCAGTTTTTTCTTCTCCTTCCTCTTTCACTTCTCCTACTTCAGAAAAGAAAATAGGTACTGGTAAGAATTTACAGAAACGGGTTAAGATACTTTTAATACGAGATGCATCTAAAAACTCTGCACTTTCTTCGTTGATGTGCAATACAATTTTTGTACCTCTCTGACTATAATCTACTTCATACAATTCAAACTCGGGACTACCATCACAGGTCCAGTAAACGCCGCTTGCATCTTTATGGCTTTTTGAATACAATTCTACTTTATCACTCACCATAAAAGCACTATAGAATCCCAATCCAAAATGTCCAATGATATTGGCATCCTTATATTTTTCCATGAATTCCTCAGCACCACTGAATGCAACCTGGTTAATGTATTTGTCTACCTCTTCACCCGTCATCCCCACGCCACGGTCGGTGATGCTCAGTGTCTTTTCTTTGGTATCCAAAACCACATCGATACGCAAATCGCCAAGATCGCCTTTTGCCTCCCCAATGGAAGAAAGGGTTTTGATCTTCTGGCTGGCATCTACGGCATTGCTCACCAGCTCTCGAAGAAAAATCTCGTGATCGCTATAAAGGAATTTTTTAATAATCGGGAAGATGTTCTCCGTCTGTACACGTATTTGTCCTTTTTGCATAGTCATCTATTTTGCTTCTTTGGGTCAATAACAATACCAAACAAGCAAATTCTGACAGGATGACTGCATTAGAACCTTTCTGTTAATTATCCGTATTTTTTGACAGAAACAGAGCAGATCAAATAGGTATTTTTTTCAGTTCCTTATTTACATCTGGGCCTTTTCAAATTCAAATCTCTCTCATCTCTAATAATTAGCTGCTTAGTAGTTCCAAAAACACTGTAAATCCCGGTTACTGAACCATTACCAACGGGAGTTTTTGCATTGGCGAAATTGGCATATCCGCTGGTTCTTACAATAATAGAACCGTTATTACAAGCTTTGAGGGTACGGTTAACCGACAGTTTGTTTGTAAAATCGGCAAAAGCCTTCGCTGAATCCAGGGGTATAAATTCAACAGAATCGAGTTGGATTAACCGGCTTTGATAGTTATTGTTCAATGTGGCAATAGTTACTTTTAGTGCGGGTACCGAAGTTTGAATTTCACCCTTCCTGATAATCTGATCGAATAAAGTGGATGGGATTGACAATAAACCAGGGTTAGCAGGATCACTGATATCTACCCCAGCGCCCAATTGAATCAATTTGCCATAATCGCCCAGCCACAAACCTTTTAAATTGAGAGAAAGCTTTCTGCCTATGGGATAGCTTGTGCAAAGTTTAATACCATCCATACGAACTGTAATACCCCCTGTACTATCTTGTATAACCAACGATTTATAAAAATTGTCTGAAGCATCATCTGCCACAACAACCGCTACAATAGACTTTGCCTCTGTAATTTGTTCAAATTTCCCCATCACGTGTTTCGCTCTCAAATCTTTGATACTCATGTCTGCAGCAAAAGCAGCTTCTAATGCAGTTGGTGGGGCATCATATACTTTCTCACAAGAAAAAAACTGGCAGATCAGTAACAAACCTAACATCACTCGTTTCTGATAAATGGATGGCTGTAACATTGTAATGCAATTAATTTTTTAAAATGAATAGTGAATAGACAACAGAAAATTCCGCCCATTCGCATGCAAAAATTTAGGAGGAAATTTATTAGGGTCTTTATTGTCAAAATCAAATCTTAGCTGTTCATACCCGGCGATAATGATGTTTTGCTGATTAAACAAATTATTGATGCTGATAGAACAAGAAAACTGTTTGTGTTTTTCATTCCCCCAACGAAAAGTATGGCTTAAAAAAAAGCTGATGATCGATACTGCTGGCAGTTTTTCTACCTGTAACAATTGTTGCCCTTTTTCAGTTAGTGGATCAATTGGGAAAATGGCTTCAGCAGTTCTTCTGATAGGATTCCAACCCAGAAATTGATGGTCAAAAAGCGTTGCACTGATATTACCAAACCATTGATTATTGGATCTCATATTCAACGAAAGGGAATAAGCCGCCTGTGGCGTATTGATAGAGGGGTAGTTTTTTGCATATATGATTGACCTCTCTAATTCGGTTGCATTATTATCCACCGTTACAATGGCATATTGCCTAGAATTGAAGAAGTGCCGACCATTAGTTGCAGCTCCCACTAATGAAAAATGATGATTCAACTTTGCTTCCACACCAAATTCGTAACCCATATGCGTTTGTCCAATCCCACTGATGGCATAATTAACGAAACTATTATAGGCATCATGATAAAAACTGAGGATATCCATTCCATTCAATGATTGGATATAGTACAGTACTGCGTGTATTTTCAGATTTTGGGTTTGAATCATATAACCCAAGTCTACAGCGTATGCCGTTTCATCTTTTAAATTTTCTTGCTCAGTATCTCGGGTAGCAGGAGAAATAAAACAATTGTCAGAATTAGGTGCAGTTTTGTTTGCAGCCACACTAACATATAAATTTTGCTTGCCATTGATAGCATAATTCAGCACCAATTTAGTTCCACTACTTAGGAATTGATTGAGCTTTGATTTACCGAGAGATTGATCGGGAAATAGTCCATTCATCTGATTACCTAACCGCCAGAATCGGGAATTGCCTATTTTCCCTGCCAAAGAAAAACGTAGTCGCTTTAGTGAAAATACCGTGGAAAGCCATGCTTCGGTCTGAGTATGCAAAATGCTATAATCATAACCGTATGAATCACCTGGTTGTAGTATTCGATTGGGAACTTTTAAATCGAACTGAACTGCGTTTGGGTTATTTGGACTCTCATTTTCTGCAAATTGATTCCAGTTCACAAAAAAGTCAGCACCTAAGAGGTCGTTCACTGTTTTGTAATAGTGCTGATCCTGAAAGGAAGTATGCACCCCCATATCAAACATGATGGCATTACCCCATCTGCCATGGTAAGAGCTGGCGAGATTACATCTTCTCAGGTCTGTTCTTCTATTCTCAACAAGATATCTAGCCATTTTTCCGCTGATGGAATGGCCAATTATCCCATTAGCATCTTCAATAGTTTCATAACTATTTCGGTTAATCGCATACAACTGATCCCAATTAATTTGATGCTGATTGATATCATTTTTTTGTGTTTTTGCAACCCAATCTTTTAATATTGGATCTGTTTGATAACTGGGTAAATAACGATAATAATCTGGTCTAGGGTCTGCTGCATGAAACCAATTTAACCCTGTATTATTTTTATCACCGACAGAAATGGATACGCCAGTTTGCAAATAAGATTGATTAGTGAACTTCCATTCATGTGTCATCATCGCTACAGGCAAGAACTGTGATGCAATATTGGCGTTTCTGATTTGCTGATGTTGAAAACCCCAATTAGAATTGTACAATGGATCACCCAAAAGATCTGTTGATTCTTTCAGCGAATACGACTGCTTGGCGTGTTGGTTAGTAGAAAGAAAAGCCGATAAAGAAATCAGATGTTTACCCAATACTTTATCTACACTTAAATAGATGTTATAGGCTTGCTGAAATACACCTGGGATATTGGGGGTTGAAGTATAATAACCTCCAGCACTTATGGAGAATGCCCAACCTTTTTTTTGAATGCCTGAACTAT
Organism: Chitinophagaceae bacterium; assembly: GCA_947371755.1. Classification (GTDB taxonomy): domain Bacteria; phylum Bacteroidota; class Bacteroidia; order Chitinophagales; family Chitinophagaceae; genus Sediminibacterium. Next base: position 2,725 of record CANBQT010000026.1, on the reverse strand, counting down.
GCGTGAATTGAATTCTATGTGTATATGCCCTATTGGAAAAACCATCATCGAAATTGGTCTGGGCTTTTTGTTTTGATGCTCTGTTATCTACATTGCTTGAAGTTCCAATTGCTGTAACTGAAAAACTATTTTGTAGGAATTCATTGCTATTCTCATCTGTTCGGAATACAGTATTTAAGCCTTGCCAAAGATTCCAAAGACCATTACCTGTTGATGCATCCACCATGGGAATACCGTTTAGTGTGATGGTAGAAAAATTACCAGACAAGCCCTTGGGCCGAAAATGCAAAGCACTAAATTGAAATGAACTTGCTGCCAAAAAAGGGTCTCTTGTTGCATGCAATTCGGGGGTTAAAATTGCATCAGTATTTTCTTTGAGCGTCTGCTCATTAATTACTGCAATTCCATTTTCAGGTTCATGTTGTATGCCGAAATAAGGCTGAAATACCGAATCGATCTGATAGGTTTTATCTAAGAACATTTTAGTTTTCTTTTGCTTTTGAGCAATAACATGAAAGTGTATCATTGTTAAATACATCAAAACAAAAACCTGTTTCATATGAATATTTTTCAGTTTCTAAATAACGCTACAACTAAAGTATCATAGAGGTTTCAGAAATACTAGGATGTAAAATAATTTTAGCAAACACAACTTATAAACTGATGTATGTGGTATTATTTTTAGAAAAAAAATGAAACAAATATTCAGCCTATTCTTTTCGACCATTCTTTTAAATTATGGATCTGCACAGAAAGAAAATCATCGGTTTAATATTTGTATTGCAGCGTTTTATAATCTTGAGAATTTCTACGATACCATTCATAATCCCATGATAAATGATGATGACTTTACGGTGAAGGGTAATAAAAAATATACCAGCAAAATATATAACGACAAAATTGACCATTTATCAAAAGTGATAGCAGAGATCGGTATGGATAAAACATCAGATGGTGCTGCAATTGTTGGAGTTGCAGAAATTGAGAATGATACTGTTTTGAATGATCTTATTCATCATCCCTTATTAAAAAAAAGAAATTATCAATTTGTCCACTACGATTCAAAAGATCTGAGAGGTATTGATGTTGCACTTATTTATAATCCCATGTATTTTAAAGTTGAATCAAGTAAGCAAATTCCGGTAAAACTTACCATTAAGAATCAGGGCAAAATTGCCACTAGAGATATCCTTTTAGTGAAAGGCCAGTTAGATGGAGAACCTATGTATATTCTGGTCAATCACTGGCCAAGTAAAAGAGGTGGCGAGGATCTGACCATGGCCTCGCGAAATGAAGCTGCAGGTGTCTGTCGTAAAGCAATAGACCAAATATATCAGTTAGACCCTTCTGCCAAGATTATAGTAATGGGTGATCTGAATGATAACCCGGATAGTTATAGTGTTAGAAAAGTTTTAGCGGCAAATGGAAACCGTAATCATTTAAAAAAAGGAGAATTATACAACCCCTGGGAAGAGATGTATGCAAAAGGATATGGAAGTTTGGCAAATCAGGATAATTGGTCATTGTTTGATCAGATCTTAATATCCGGCAATTGGCTAAACAGCGAACAAAAAGGTTTTTATTATTATCGGCAGGAGATCTTCAAGCGGGTTTATATGATTGAAAATAGGGGTAGATATAAAGGATATCCTATGCGAACCTGGGATGGAAATATTTACCGGGCTGGGTATAGCGACCACTTCCCCACCTATATTATATTAATTAAAAACATTAATTGAAAAGTGATTGGGGGCTTTTGTCGTTATTTTTGAGGTAAAATCGGCTGAAAGGCTTGTTATTTCTATATTTTTTGTCTAAAAAGCTTCTCAAATTAGTTCTATTCCCTTACCTTTGCAGCCCCAAATCAGTTTTGGCTGATTCGTCTCGCAAGAGATGTCCACTGGGAGAAACCAATTTATAACCTTAAAATTCAGTAAATGAACAATTACGAATTGATGGTGATTTTCACACCAGTTCTGTCTGAAGAAGACTTCAAAGCTGCTCAAAAAAAGTATGCAGATTTGATCGTTGAACTGGGTGGTGCAATTGTGCACAGCAATCCATGGGGATTGAAATCACTCGCTTATCCTATCCAGAAAAAAACAACCGGTATCTACTGGGTGTTAGAATTCCAGGGTCCTTCAGAAATCAACGAAAAACTGAAGATCCAAATGTTACGCGATGAGCAAATCATGCGTCACATGATCACACGTCTCGATAAATACGCCGTCGAGTACAACTATGTGAAAAGAAATGGTGGATTTGCAATGCAAGATAAAATCGAAGCTTAATCATGGCAAAGAACGAAATCAAATACCTGACCGCCATCAAACAGGAAAAGCCAAAGAAAAAATTCTGTCGCTTTAAAAAATATGGCATTAAATATGTTGATTACAAAGACATCGATTTCTTAAAGAAATTCATCAACGAACAAGGTAAATTATTACCACGTCGTTTGAGCGGTAACTCTTTGAAGTATCAGCGTAAAGTTCAGGATGCAGTTAAGAAGGCTCGTCAGATGGGTCTCTTACCTTATGTAACTGATTTATTGAAATAGAAATATTAGTCACCTTCCCTAACCCTGTAATGGGGACAGTTGCAAAACTGGGAACAGGGGAACTAAAAAACAAAACATGCAAGTAATTTTAATTCAAGACGTAGACAATTTAGGTGGCCGTAATGAACTGGCAACAGTGAAAAACGGTTATGCCCGTAACTATTTGAT
>CANBQT010000025.1 GCA_947371755.1 Chitinophagaceae bacterium | reverse complement strand
AGAGCTGTTTTCTTTCCCTGCTGAATAGCTATTTCGTAAGCATTAACTATTTGGGCAATCTCTTGCATGTATTAGAATTAGTTTCTTAATTTCTTCACCTGCGTTGGAAGAATTGCAACTGGATTTTTATTGCCCCAAGTATTTCTGATATAATTTAATGCATCTGCAATTTGCTCGTCTGTCATGTAATCCAGTGGCAACATAGCTGTATCAAAAGTAACGCCATTTACTTTTACCTTTCCTACTTGTCCTTTCAACACCAACGTTATTAATTCGTTTACAGGGTGTTTCAAATAATCAGACTTAGCCAATGGTGGATTGGTACCTGCGATGCCTTCACCATTTTCCATATGACAGTTTTGACAAAAAGTAACATACACTTCTTTCCCTCTTTCAATACTTTTAGGCAAACTAAAAGATTGTACAAAAGCAGAAACAACCAATAATACGATAGATAAACAAAGTGAAGTAAACACTATTCTATTCATAAAAATTCAAGTACTCTTAATTAAACAATTTTATTGATGTCGAAAGGCAGACGTCTGATACGTTTACCTGTAGCAGCGAAAATAGCATTACACAATGCAGGGGCAAATGGTGGCAGACCAGGTTCACCAACACCTTTAATTTTTGCACCTCCATTTGCCAGAATATGTACTTCCACTTTTGGCATTTCATTGATGCGTACCAAAGGATTATTATGATAATTGGTTTGAACTGTTTTTCCTTTATCAAAGGTGATACCATTTTTAATAGCAGCAGTTAACGCCATAGTAGCTGCACCTTCAACCTGAGCTCTCACCATATCTGGATTTACTACAGTTCCTAAATCAATCACCGCATATACTTTTTCAATTTTGATACCTGTGCCTTTTTTACTCACTTCAATCACATAGCCACCTTGTCCGGCAAAGAATTCATATTGAGCTACACCTCTTCCCCAACCTGCAGGTAATGGTTTATCCCAATTCGAAACTTCTTTCAATTTTTTTAATACATTCTTGGTATCAGAATCTTTTGTAAGCATTTCTAAACGGAAAGTCATGCCATCTTTTTTAGCAGCATGCGCCATCTCATCTATAAAACATTCATGAGAAAACGCCAATGTGGTACTGGTTACAGCTCTCCAGGCTGCTAATGGCACAGGCATATAATGATGCACATATAGATTCTTCATGTGCTCAATCTCATATTTCTGTTCACTGATTCCCTCCGTCATCGTTTCATCGCTCTTCGATTTGTCATAGTCCTTCTTCATATCCAGTGTAGGTGCGATTACTTTATGCTGAAAAGCAATGGCTTTGCCATCAGCAGATAATGCGCCCTTCATGGCTGAGAAAGTCATGGGTCTGAACGGCCCCTGTTGTGTATCATCTTCACGAGTCCAAATAGCTTTAACAGGCTTCCCTATTTTCTTGGTCAGCTGCACTGCTTCATGTACATAATCGGGATATAATCTTCTTCCAAAACCACCGCCGTTAAAAAGGGTATGCACTTTCATATTCTCTACAGGAATATTATATTCTTTGGCGAAGTCAGTCACTAAGCTTCCTGGCACCTGAGTGGAAGTCCAGATTTCTAATTTGTTTCCTTCAGTGAAACTTGCCAAACAGTTCATCGGTTCAATAGGAGAATGCGACACCACTGGTGTTTCATAAAAGGCTTCTAATTTCGTAGGGGCTTTTGCAAATGCATTATCGAAATCCCCTTGCTGATGTGCCACAGCTCCAGTTTCTTTTTTGGCAGCATCTCTCAAAGATTGTTCAAAATTTTTTGAGTTAAATGTGTCGTGGCCATCATTATCCCATGTAACAATTAATGCTTTTCTTCCTTGCACAGCAGCCCAATAAGATTCTGCAATTACGGCAACTCCAGTTGTTTTATACACTTCATGTTTGCGTTCTACAGTTTCAACTGCAATTACACCTTTTACTTTTTTGGCAGCAGTAGCATCAAAACTGACTAGTTTACTATGAAACACAGGACATCTTTCAATGGAAGCATAGACCATTCCTGGCACTGATGCATCAATTCCAAATTGTGCTGTTCCGTTTACTTTTAATGGAATATCCGGACGTGCAGAGGGCTTACCTAAAATTTTAAAATCTTTGGGATCTTTTAATGTGGGTGATTTGGGCACTTCTAATTTTGTAGCCGCTTCAGCTAATTCTCCATATCCTAATTTCTTTCCAGAAGGTTTGTGAATGATGGTAGCTTCAGATGCATAACATTCTGAAACAGGAACATTCCAATGTGTGCTTGCAGCTTTTAAAAGCATTTCTCTGGCAGCAGCACCTACTTTGCGAAGGTTATGGTATTCAGAACGGATCGACATACTGCCGCCCGCGAATTGCATGAAACCGTATTTCTTTTCTCCACCCGTTTGTTTAATGATTACTTTATCTAAAGACACTTCCAGTTCCTCAGCCATTAATGCCGGGATGGATTGAAATGTACCCTGACCTATTTCTGGTTTCGAATTAAAAAGGGTGATCTCTCCATTTTTGTTGATCATGATAAAAGCACCTAATTCGAAAGCATCTGCAGCATTAGAGAGATTAGCAACAGTTGCAACTGCACTAGCTTTTCCAGACAATCCTAAAATTAAACCCGTACCCGTAATACCAGATAATCGGATAAAATTTCTGCGATTAATATTTGAATTATTATTAGTCATTTTTAAAAGTTGTGGGTGATGATTAAATCATTTCAGCAGCGCGGTGGATGGCTGATCTGATACGCTGATAAGTTCCGCACCTGCAAAGATTTCCTTGCATGGCCGCATCGATATCCGCGTCTGTAGGATGGGGTTTAGATTTCAGGAGTGCAGTGGCACTCATGATTTGTCCGGATTGGCAATAGCCACATTGCGGCACTTGCAATTCTATCCAGGCTTTCTTTACTGCTTCTCCAATTTTTTCATTCATCCCTTCAATGGTGGTGATTTTTTTCCCGGCAGCAGCGGCAACAGGGAAACTGCAAGACCTAACGGGTGAGCCATTCACATGAACCGTACAGGCGCCACATTGCGCCATACCGCATCCAAATTTGGTACCTGTTAAGCCAACCAGATCACGAATAGCCCAAAGCAAGGGCATATCAGCACTGGCATCTACCTCATATACTTTGTCATTAATATTTAACTGTATCATAGTGTTCATTAATTCAATTAGATAAAGATAATTTTATATCAACAAGAAAGCAAGATTTAAGTTTAGCTCTTATTCAGGTCATTGATAAATGGTTGATGGTAATGTCTTTTGCCGGTTGCTTTATATAATGCATTTGCAAAAGCAGCGAATATCGGAGGGAATGGCGGCTCTCCTAAACCAGTTGGATCGATATTGTTTTGTACAAAATGAATATCGATTTTTTTAGGAGCCTCCTTCATTCTAATCATTCTATACTGATTAAAATTCTTCTGCATCGGCACGCCTTTTTCGAAACGCAAACCTCCAAATAATACATTACCTATACCATCTACTATTGCACCTTCAGCCATATTCTTTGCTCCTTCCGGATTTACAACAACCCCACAATCCAATGCTGAAACTATATTCCCTACCACAGGTAATCCGTCTTTCATGGTTAGTTCCAATACATGTGCCGCATAGGAATTATGACAGAAATAAGCAGCAACACCTCTCTTAGCATTTTTATTTTTGGGATCGCCCCATTTAGATTTTTCTTTCACTAATTCCAATACGCCAATATACCTGTCTGCATCATATTCATTGTTCTTTCCTACAGGATTTGCTTTTGCTTTTTTCAACAATTCAATTCTATAATCAATTGGATCTTTGCCAATTGCTTCTGCTAATTCGTCCAGGAAAGATTGTTCTGCTGAGGCTATAAAATTAGACCGTGGAGCTCTGAATGCTCCTATCGTAATATTTGAAGGAATATCCCAACCTTCAGCCAGATAGTTTTCAAAAGCGCCCGCTGGAAAACGATTTTCGTGAATGGCATTTTCAGGAATCCCCCCACCTTTAACGTGAATCGCTGTTACATTATTTTTTTCATCGATTGCTGCTTTATAAGTAACCATGTACGAAGGGCGATATACACCATTGGTCATATCATCTTCTCTGGTATAAATTAGCTTGACAGGGGCTTTCATTTTTTTGGAGATCAATCCAGCTTCAATGATATAGTGTCCGTATGCTCTTCTACCAAAGCCGCCACCCATTCTTGCTAATTTCATTTCAATTTTTTCAGCAGGAATATCCAGATTCATAGTGATGCTTTGCTTCATCATCTCAGGAATTTGAATAGGTGCCACAAAGAAAGCCTTCTCATCAGTGATATGCGCAAAGCAACTGATGGGCTCCATTGTATTATGTGGTAAGAAAGGAGCCGAATATGTTTTTTCAATTACTTTTTTTGCCTTTGCAAATGCAGCTTCAGGGTCTCCATCTTTTCTTAATATTTTTCCCTGTATTTTTTGCTTTGCATACATCTGCTTCAGATGCTCATCAGAGCTTTCTAATCCTGCAGGAATGGTATCTTCTCTTTTATTATTTCCGGCGCCAGCAAATTCTTTATAGGGTGCGAATGCCTCCCATTGGATATTTACTTTCTTTCTGGCATTCATTACTTCCCAAGTGGTATTACCTACCACTACTACTAAATTGTTGAAGGTTCTCGTATCAAACCCTGCTTTCACATAACCATCTTTGTAAACCTGAATTTCAAAAACATCCTTGATGCCAGGCATTTTCAAAGCCTCTGTAGCATCAAATGATTTTAATTTCATGCCAAAAGCAGTGGGTCGAATGGCCATCGCGATTAACATTCCTTCCTGCTTATAATCCATGGTGAACAAAGATTTCCCAGTCACCACTTTTGAACCCTCCACATTTTTTTGAGGGGTTCCTATCAATGAAAACTCTCCGTTCTTTTTTAAGGTAATCTTTTCGGGAGCAGTCAATTTTGATGCAGCAGTTGCCAATGCTCCATAAGAGGCTGTTTTATTTGTTGCTTTATGAGATACAACACCATTGGAAGCAGTTAATTCTGCAGCAGGAACATTCCATTCATTGGCGGCAGCTTGCAATAACATGAATCTCGCAGTAGCACCGGCAGTTCTTAGTGGTTTCCAGGCTGTTCGCATAGCCTGACTTCCACCTGTAAATTGTCTTTTGAATCTGGGGGTATCATAATCGCCTTGTTCTACCGTTACTTTTGTCCAATCCACTTCCAGCTCTTCAGCTATCAACATCGGAAGGGAAGTCATTACATTTTGTCCAAACTCTGGATTCGGAGATAAGATCACAATTCGATTATCAGGAAATATTTTAATGAATCCTGTGAGTTCCACCCATTCTTTAGCCGCAGCAGGTCCAGCAATGGCTTCATTCGGTATTAAATTAGCTAACCAACTAAAACCGATCATCATGCCGCCTCCGGTGATGGAAGAAACTTTCAGGAATGAACGTCTACTTTGTGTATTGTTTGACTTTTCCATTTTCTTGAATGATTTATTTAGTAGTTGATTTAGCAGCAGTTTTAATGGCCGTTCTAATTCTGGTATAAGTTCCGCAACGACAAATATTTCCACTCATATAAGAATCGATTTCTTCATCTGTTGGATTTGGCTTTGTTTTTAATAAGGCGGCAGCCGTCATGATCTGTCCGGTTTGGCAATAACCGCATTGGGCCACGTCTTGTTCTAGCCAGGCTTTTTGAACGGGATGTTCGCCATGCTCAGATAAACCTTCAATAGTAGTAATCTCTTGTACCCCCACAGCAGCAACTGGTAATTGGCAGGATCTTAAAGCCTTTCCATTTAAATGAATGGTACATGCGCCACAGGATCCTACACCACAACCATATTTGGTGCCCACTAAATTAATATGATCGCGCAACACCCAAAGAACAGGTGTACTTGGGTCCACATCCACATCAAAATTTTTGCCGTTGACTTTCAATTTAAACTTTGCCATATTAATAATTCAAAAATGAATGGTTCATTGTTTTTTGCATACACAAATTAAGTAAGTAATATTTACTACAATTACAATAATCAAACATTTACTAACAAAAAACAATGTAGGTATACACTTGCATGCATCATTGATGTTGGTAATAACTTAGAAAACACTTTACATAACCTGAACAAAGCTTAGCTAAGGATCTGATATACAAAATAGTATAATACAGAAGGGCAGAGCAAACAGCCCATTGCTGTGTGAAAGGTAGCCGTTAATGCACCATAGGGCACTAATTTGGGATCTGTTGCAGCTAATCCGGCAGACACACCACTGGTTGACCCTACCAATCCTCCGAAGATCATGGCTGTTTGTGGATTATTGATACCTAAAGGTTTTGCAAGAAATGCAGTGGATATAGTTACGATGATTGATTTAATCACGCCAATGGCAATACTGATGGCAATGACATCACTACTGGCACCCAATGCAGAACCCGTAACTGGACCAACAATAAATGTACAAGCACCTGCTCCGATGGTTGCAACTGATTTTGCATCCTGATAACCCATCACATACGCAATAGAACCACCCATTAAAAAAGCAACTACTGTTCCAATAATTAAACTTAATAACCCAATCCATCCCGTTTTTTTAATCTCTGTAAAACTAGCTCCCAGTGCAGTAGATACGATGGAAAAATCTCTGAGCATTGACCCTCCTAATATAGCCATACCAGAGAAAGCAGGAATTGATGCAATCCCATTGTCACCTCCAAAATAGGCAATGACCAATCCAAAACTGATGGCTATTGCGGCACCTGGAATTCTGCTTTTGGTAATTTTTTTGCTGATATAATACGAACCATACATGATCACTCCTACTACCAGAAATGCAAACACCAATCCATTCTTTTCTAATAACTTAATCAGATCACTCATTTAAATATTTTTAGCATTTTTATTGGCAAACTTATTTAGAACAGGTATCAACGAATAACAGGCAGCTGTTGCAACTATCGCAACAATAATCGCCACCCATCCTCCTGACAAAGCAGCTTTTACATTTTGCGTAGCTGACATGGCTACCACCACAGGAATATACATGCTGGTCCAGAATAAAATTCCATTTTCCGTTTCAGGTTGCAACAAGTTTTTTCTTTTGAAATAATCATTACTGATCACTAAAATCAACATGGCAAAACCAACACCACCCAGATTCCCCGCCAGTTGAAAAGCCTTTCCTAAAAAATGCCCCATGATTTGTCCGATTAAAAAACAAACCGCTAAAATGGCCACCCCGTAAATTTTCATAATGTTCTTTTTTATCAGGTTGATACTTATTCAAATAATTTTTTCACATCATTCTTCACCACTTTACCCATGGCGTTTCTGGGCAAATCATTTACTATTAAATATTTTCTAGGCTTTTTATAGGAAGCCATCTTTTGAACGATCCAATCCGAAACTTCTTTTTCATCAAACAACCCTTGTTTTTCTGGAATAACCACGATTGCAGCAACAATCAATTCACCCCATTCGTCGTCCTTGATACCCACTACTGCACAATCATCAATGGCATCAAATTCGCGCAATACTTCCTCAATTTCTAAGGCAGAAATTTTGTAGCCGCCCGACTTAATGATATCTACAGAATTTCTTCCCATGATCCGATAATATCCATTTTCTACAATGGCAATATCTCCTGTTTTAAACCAACCATCTTTTGTAAAAGTTTCTGTAGTAGCTTCTGGCTTTTGCCAATATTCTACAAACACGTTTTTCCCTTTTACTATAATTTCTCCAGGCTCCCCTAAGTTCACTTCCTCATAGGTTTCATTGACTAGTTTAATGGAAACTCCAGGCAAAGGCAAGCCTACATATCCTGGTCTTCTTTCGCCTGTATAAGGATTACTGATGGCCATTCCCAATTCCGTCATTCCATAACGCTCCAATAAAATCTGGCCACTCAATGCTTCCCATTTTTCCATCACAGAAACTGGTAATGCTGCAGACCCACAAACCATTAAACGGAATTGTTGCATCACAGCTTTCAATTGATCTCTTTTTTCTTGCGGGAGGGTTTCTAAAAACGCTATGAGTTTAAAATAAATAGTAGGCACAGCCATGAACACATTGATCCTGCCTTCGGCGAATAATTCAAAAATAGAAGACGCAGAAAAATGTGAAATAAAAGTGCAAGTTGCTCCCGCCCACATCGAACATCCAATTACATTGATGATTCCATGTACATGATGCAAAGGCAATACACATATTACATGATCGGAACTGGACCATTCCCATGATGATACCAATGTGGTGATCTGTGCTTCAATATTTTCGTGCGTGGTAACAACACCTTTTGGTTTATTGGTGGTGCCGCTGGTATATAAGATCAATGCTTTTCTTGAAGTATTAATCTCAGGTAAATTTGTAATAGTATTTGTAGCATTAAAAGATTCTACTATGATCACTCTTATGGCATGCTCTTGAATGTATGGTTCAAGTATAGGTAAGTACTCAGCAGACAGCATCAAAATATCTGCAGTAGTATCATCTAACACATATGCTAAAGAAGGCAATGGATGTGTGATACATAATGGAACCGCAACACCGCCGGCTTGCCAAATAGCCCATAAAGATTGCACATAGTCAAAACCAGGATTTACCATAAATGCAACCCTAGCTTCATTCAGATCCTTTCCGCCATTTAAAATAATATTTGCTAATTGTTCAGATTGATTGATTAGTTCCTGATAGGTAAAAGCCCTGCCATCAGAATAAATAGCTGTGCTGTTTTTATAATTGTTGGCTTGAACTAAGAATGGCAACATCATCATAAATTATTGTATTGGACCGCTATTACTGATAAATGAAATGAATTTACTATCCGGACTCCAACTCGGGGTATTAATTGTACCCTGCCCCCCAAACAAAGTAGCTATTACTCTTGGTCCGCCTCCATTAATTGGCATTAACCGCAACATAACTCTTTTATAAAAAGGGTGATCGCCTGGATCTACCGTATTGGGGAAAGAGATAAAAGCAATCCATTTATTATCGGGAGACACGTGTGCAAACCAATTATTGTATTCGTCGAAGGTTAATTGCGTTTGTTCGCTACCGTCCAATTTCATACGCCACAATTGCATGTTTCCACTTTGTGTAGAATTAAAGTAAATATATTTTCCATCCGGAGAACATTCGGGGCCATCAGCCAAACCCTTTTGCAAAAAAGTTAACTGAACTTCTGGACCACCATTGATTGGTTTTTTATAAATATTATAAACAGGGCCTTTACTAAGTCTTTGGGCAGTATACACTACTTCTTTATTATCAATTGTCCACCCATGTAAATAGCTCGGTGTACTATCCGTAATTAATTTAGCAACACCACCAGTTAAAGGCAAATAATAAACCGTACTTCCTCCACCGGGCATTCCATCGCGATGCGAGGAAATACCTAAGAGTTTTTTATCGTAAGAAATGACGTGATCATTATTATTTCTATTTGCACCAGTTGTTTCCAAAAGTTTAGGATCTCCCCCGGTGAGAGCAACCGTAAAAATATTACCGCCCTTATTAAACAAAATTGAATTTCCATCTGGCATCCAATTGGGTGCTTCAATCCTGCCCTTATCTTCATAGATCACTTTTCTTTTTCCATCAAATACATTCAGCAATTCTAATTTAGAACTTAAGATTCCATCCTTATATCCATTGTGCGTATCCGGTACCGTTTGCTCAATCCGCACATTCCAGATCTGGGCTGCTTCAACTACTGCTGGATTATGGCTACATATAAATATACCAGCTAACACATCATTGGGCATATCTATAGCATCTGTTCTTCCAACTTCCTGCAAAGGTTCTCCTACATGTGCTACACGCATGATATATTCTTTTCCAAGTCTTTCTAATTGAATAATTTCAGTTCCTGCTTTCTTTGTAAAGAGTTCATCCTGTGGATCTCTCATATAAGCTCCTCTCATTCTTCGCCATTGCATAGTAGTAAGACCATCTCCATGAACGGTTGCCGTTATATGAGCAGCGTCTTCACCTTCGCTAGCTCTGATCATCCAACCAATTTTACGATGTGGGTCAACGCCTTTGCCTAAGAATTTAAAATTGGCAGTTAAAATAAAATCGCCTTTTAATTTATTGTAAGCATAGTGCAATTCATCACGGCCAAACCATACATTATAACCCGCTCCTTTTATCGCATAGCTTTGATCATCACTATTAAATGTAACATCACCAGTAAGAGCAGGTTTGCCAATATCCTGATGAGCGCTAAACATACCCACAGCGTTTTGGCAATATGATATTACTGAAACAAAAAATAAAAAAAATGAGAGTGTTATAATTTTCATTTTAAAATTTTAAACTTTTAAAAATACTTTTTGCTTGTACATGAAATATAAAAAGAGCCATTGCACAAAAACATACAATGCAGAGAATGCCACAGCATTATATGGCTCGCCTAACAATTGACCAACCCAATGAAATAAGCTGTTGGTAGAATAATCCCAGTTAATAAAATGACCAGATATATAAATCAGAATCGAATTCATTCCAATCACATTAAAAAAGAATGCCCAATACCGATAACCTTTCACATCGATTACATAATAAAAAACTGATAGAAATATTATACTAATACCACCCACTAACATAGTAAATGAACTAGACCATAAATTTTTATTTATCGGAAAATCCAGATTCCAGACCTTTGCTATCAGAATAAAAGCAATACCAATCAGGAATAAAATCAAAGATTTCTTGGAACCTCTATCAATACTATTTTTTAAATAAGTTCCTACTATAATCCCTAAAAGACCAGTTCCTATAGCTGGTATCGTTGAAGTTAATCCTTCTGGATCATGGTTACCCAAATACAATTTTCCTGGTAAGTATAAACGATCCAGATAAGAAGCAAAATTTCCCGCCTGAGATAAATCGCCTTTAGGAAATCCTGGAGCTGCATTGAATTTTAAGAGTAAATAATACCCAATCAATAAACTACAAAACCAGGTTATTCTGGACCATTGCGTTTTAGTATTTAAAAATATAAAGTTGGCAAACATATAGGCTATACCAATTCTACCCAATACACTTCCAAATCGGATCTCAGCAATTGGCCTGATTACCAGACCATTATTTACTACCAATCCAAGAAGTACTAAAATCAAAGCTCTTTTGGCAATTTTATATAAAATGGCAGTTTTTGATTGACCTTTTTCTACTTCCTTTCCGATAGAGTAAGGCGAAGCAACACCTGCAATAAATAAAAACAAAGGAAATATACAATCATACATATGAAAGCCATCCCATGCAGGGTGTGTTAACTGATTCGAAAAAGATTCGAAAAAAGAATGGTGGGTTGCTTTAAATAATCCATGAACTATTTCTTCGGCACCCATGATCCAAAACATGTCAAAGCCTCTTAATGCATCTAATGAATAGAGTCTACCAGGAATTCTGTTGGATAAATCGATTTCAGCCATTGGGGGGGGGTATTTTAATGATTAATAAACAATTACTTCACTCATAAAAAGCCATCCGGGTTGTCCTTTACCAGGGTGCCATGAAGGAAGTTTTTTAATTGGCGAGCCAATTAATTTAACGAATCTAGCTTTTGTAGATGGGAACTTTAATTCATACATGAAATTTTCAGCAGGCACTATTTTTATTGGTGCAACTGGGTTCAACGTTTTTAAAGTCACCCAATGAATTTGATCAATACTTCCTAACAATTCCAAATGAGTTGGAGGAAAAATATAGGAAGCAATACTTTGCAATGTATTCACATTTACTTTTTGAATTGTCTTTGTGCTTCCTAAATCAAAAATCAGGACTGCATCGTTTTTTTGATAGCCTAAACTTTTTGAACTGAAATCACCAATATCTCCCAAATCCAAATCTGTTAATACTTTTTCGCTTTGTGCATTATATTTAGAATCTGCAGGAGTAATCAAAATTGTTTTTTCAATGGGAATACCTGCTTTTATAAAAATTGCTTTCGCTAATTTACTGGGAAGCCAACCTTTTTTAAATGCTTTAAACTGTAAGTTGATGCTACTATCAATTACTATATGAGTCCTATACAATATACCATTCATGCTATCTGGCTCCGTTCCGTTGGTGGTATACTTAATAGCAACATCTTTTAAAACATGCGCCAATTCAATAGTTGTTTTTTCTTTAAAAAATCCGGTAGGAGTTTTTACAAAGGCCGTATTCAATGCCAATAAAGTAGTATCTGCTCCTGTAAAACCAAGGTCGAATTGAACCTCTTTATTGCTTTGTTTAAATTGATTAATATCTGCTGCTACAATTTTAGTATCCCATAAAAAAACCTCCAGCAGGTTCTTATTTTTCAATAATTTTTCAATCCCCTCTTTACTGATTTTAGTACCTACTAAAGAAATGGAATTCAATTGCCGCATACCAGAAAGCCTCTCTAATCCTTTGTCTGTGATATCAGTATAATTCAAATTCAATCTCTCCAGATGGGGGAATGATGCAATCAATTCTAATTGATCATCAGTTACCGGCATCTTTGCGAGGTTCAAATGAAGTACTTGTTTGCTCACTGGTTCCAACTCTTTTAATTTATCGGAACTGTACATTGCTTTTCCAAAGAAAGAAACTGACAGTGCTGGAGAATGTACACCTAAAGGTTTTAGGATGCGATAATTATTATTGAGTTCCGCAATTTTTTTCTCATCAGCAGATGCAAATGAATAAACCGTCTCTTTTTTAGTACTCAGAAATGGTTGCAAGAATTCAAATGACAAAATTCGTAAACTATCATTAACAGGACGATCTACTAATTTCTGATTAAACGGTGCGCCTGACTTGATCCAGATCTCTAATAGTTTTGTTTCAAACTCAGTTAATTGTGGTTTATCCGAGAGAGGCATGTGTTTTTTATCTGCTAAGGGCAATCGCATTCTCTCAATCAATAAACTTTTTTGCAGATTACCCAACTCAATTGATTTTCCATTCTTCCCCCCTTTTAAAATTGCTGTACTATCTGATAAAGAAAGTCCGCCCTTCTGGTTATGCCCCATATGGCAATTACCACATTTCGATTTGAAAACCGGGTTGATCACATCAGCAAAAATCTTAGCATTTTCTGCATTAACAGTAGTTGGCTGATCTAAATGAAGTGGCTCTAACAAAAAGTTTTCGCCATGTGTTAGGTCTGCACCCCAATGACCCGTAAGTATGATCAACAATAAGATTCCAATAGATACAGTTCGATGATATATTTTTTTTAATTTAAACTGATCATAGTAAGTATAAAAAAGCCATGAAATAATAGCTACAGAAATACCCGTCCATTTATGCCAACTAAGTAGTTCCCCTTTATCTGATTGTTCAATAGATAAAAGCAATCCCATGATGGCAGTTACAGTAGCTGTTAAAACCGCAGACATTCTAATATAAAACCAAAGTACATTATTATTAATTTCATCTGAAAGCCAGGAAGGAATGATAGAAAGTATCAATAACACAATTGGGAAATGCAAAAACAAAGGATGCATTCTTCCTGCTACCTGAAGCCAAATAGGAATTTGAAGTTTGTCTTCAAAAACAAAAAGGAAGACCAATAAAACAATACCACCAAATAAAATGGCACTGACAACTTTTTTAAACCGCTCCATTTATACTTGGGTGAATTTATATGGATAAACTTTACCAGATGCCCACTGTGCTACATAAATACTTCCTTCATCATCCACGCATACATCATGCGGATGCGTAAAAATTTTATCCGTTTGAGATAGTGGTTTTAATTTTCCATTCTCGTATACAGGATTGGATCCTCCCAAATTAGACACTACTTTATTGTCTTTGTTCAGGATGGTTACAAATCCTGAGGCCTCCGTATTTAGATCGGGCGATCTTAAAACGGCCGCATACAAATAATCACCTTTGATCACGGGTCTGCACACACAAGCCCCAGGCAAATGAATCACTTCCAATAATTTACCATCCAAAGAGAATCTTTTAAATGCATTTCTACTTCTATCAGTTACAATTAAGGAAGGTGTTGACTGCCTGGTATCTAAGCAAATACCATGAGCATTATCCAGGTGTTCATCACCATCTCCTCTACCAGCAAATGAGTTGATCAATTTACCATCAGCAGAATAGTGCAACACATATTGCGCACCATAACCATCTGCGATATAAAACTCACCATTGTCTAATACAGTAGTTTCTGTGGGCACAAAGGCTTCTTTTTTCTGATACACAGGAATATCCTGTGGCGGATCGATGGTCAATAAAATTTTACCGTCGATAGTGGTTTTATATACCTGGTGCCGATTGGTATCGGTAATAAATAAAAAATCTTCTTTACCAGTTTTTTGAATGGTTAATCCATGTGCACCTGGAAATTCAGTTCCCCAGGTATCCATCAGTTTACCTGATTTATTATAGATGATGATGTTGTTCTTGGTTTCATTGGTCAATAACAAGATCCTTCCCTTGCTATCCTGTACCATTTCATGACAATCGTTTACAGGCGTCTTATCAGGATTTAAGTTTCCCCATTTATTATTGAGTCGATATTGTTTTTCGTTATGACCATAAATAGGATCTTGCTTGGTTCTTGAAAACAGATCTTTTGCAATAAAGAAACCTGCAGTTCCAGTCAATGTTTTTGTTACAAATTCTTTTCTATTCATAAAGATGTTTTAAGCAATGATTTTATTAACTATGTTACCATACAAATCCGTTAAGCGATACCTTCTACCCTGATATTTATACACTAGCTTTTCGTGATCCAAGCCCATTAAATTCAAAACGGTTGCCTGAAAATCGTGCACGTGCACAGGATCCTTAATAATATTATATCCAAACTCATCTGTTTCTCCGTGAACGATCCCGGGCTTGATGCCACCCCCTGCCATCCAAATAGAGAAACAACGAGGATGATGGTCTCTGCCATAATTATCTACCTGCATTTTACCCTGACAATAATTTGTTCTTCCAAATTCTCCTCCCCAAATAACAAGTGTCTCGTCTAATAAACCTCTTTGCTTTAAATCAGTAATTAATGCTGCTGATGGTTGATCTACATCTTGCGCCTGACCACGCATTTCGTTTGGTAAATTTCCATGTTGATCCCATCCCTGATGATAGAGCTGAACGAATCTCACTCCATTCTCTGAAAGCTTTCTTGCTAATAAACAATTCGCAGCATAAGTACCAGGTACTAAACAATCTGGTCCGTATAATTTGATGATATCTTCCGATTCTTTGGAGGTATCCATGATCTCTGGAACAGCTGTCTGCATACGATATGCCATCTCGTACTGTTGGATCTTGGCAGAGATTTCGGGGTCTCCGAAATTGTTGAATTCCTCCTGATTCAATGCTGCGATTTGATCGAGCATTTTTCTTCTTGTTTGCCGGTCCATGCCATTCGGATCCTGCAAATACAAAATAGGATTTTCACCACTGCTAAATTGAACGCCTTGATGCACGGAATCTAAAAATCCATTGGTCCATAGTTTAGAATATACTCCCTGTCCATTTCCTTTTCCTCTTGATAGTAATACACAAAAAGCAGGCAGATTATTATTTTCTGTACCCAGACCATAACTTACCCAGGAGCCCATACTTGGCCGGTTGCCTTGTTGCGCACCAGATTGAAAAAAAGTAAGTGCTGGATCATGATTGATCGCTTCTGTATTCATGGTTTTAATGATACAGAGATCATCTACAATTTTAGACATATGCGGGAATAATTCACTCACCCATGCCCCTGATTGTCCGTGTTGATTAAATTTATAGTAAGACCCAATTAATGGAAAACTAGTTTGAGTGGAACTCATACCTGTTAAACGTTGACCACCTCTAACAGATTCGGGAAGATTTTCTCCCATCATCTGACAAAGCAACGGTTTATAATCGAAGGTCTCTAATTGTGAAGGTGCGCCATTTTGAAAAAGATATATTACCCGCTTTGCTTTTGGTGCAAAGTGCGGAAGTCCGCGCATGATGGCATCTTCAGGACTACTATTTCCCCCAAACAGATCTGGAATCAATAGCGAGCCTAATGCTGCAGAACCCAAACCGATACTGAGTCTGCTCATGAATTTGCGGCGATTCATATTGAGGCCGTGCTCAAATAGTTCTTTTTCCATATCAGGTTTTTGTGATTGCTTCCTGCATATTATAAATGATCTGAATGGTATGCATGGTAGTGGCCAAATCAGTTTTGTTTTTTGTTTTTGGTTGGTACACACCAATAGCAATCATTTTATCTGCGTCTGTTTTGTTTTTGATTAAATCTTCCTTCTTGTCTTTCCAGTAACTAACTAATGTCTCCATTTCTTTAGTAGATGGATTTCTACAAATGATTGTTTTAAATGCTTCATTGATGATTTTAGTTGGATTAGATTCTGTCTGCAATATTTTATCTGCCAATGCCTTTGACGCTTCGATCATGGTTGGATCATTCAACATGATGAGCGCTTGTAAAGGGGTATTTGTTCTATAGCGACTAACCTGACATTCGTCTCTATTACTGGCATCAAACATCATCATCGACGGAGGAGGCACTGTTCTTTTGATAAATGTGTAGATTCCTCTACGATATAATAATTGACCTGAATCCTGCATATATTTTCTTAAGATTCCTCTTCCTGAAGTGGCCATTTCCCAGAGTCCATCAGGCTGATAAGGTTTAACACTTGGTCCACCAATTGTTTTATTCAATAGACCACTACTACATAATAGCATGTCTCTGATCAGTTCTGCAGGGAAACGAACCCTTGGAGCATAAGAGAGATAAAGGTTTGCGGGGTCCTTAGTTAATTTATCAGGTGAAATTTTACTGGATTGTCGATAAGTTGCTGAAAGCACCATTTGCTTCACCAATCTTTTGATGTCCCAGCCATTTTCCTGGAAGTCAACCGCTAACCAATCTAATAATTCTGGATGCGTTGGCAGATCACCTTGCATACCAAAATCTGCAGTAGATTTAACCAGCCCTCTGCCAAAAAATTCCTGCCAGATTCTGTTCACAAAAACTCTTGCTGTTAATGGATTTTTCTTATCAAATGTCCATTGCGCTAATCCCAATCTATTTTTAGGTAAAGTTTTTTCAAAAGGTAGAATGGCAGCAGGTGTTGAAGGAAATACCTCTGTGGTAGGTTGGTCATAATTTCCTCTTGCTAATAAGAAAGTTTTTCTGGCCGTGTCTTTATCTTTCATCACAGATACTTCTAACTTATTTGTATCTATTTTATTGATGAAAGAAAGTGTTGTTTGCAGGTCTTGATTGGAGATTTGCATACGTGGATTTTTAGCCCATGTTTCGGGCCCACCCACCGTTGCTTCCAATCCAACTTCATTCACACTATTAAAGAAGGCATACAATTGATAATAATCTTTCTGAGAAATCGGATCATATTTATGATCGTGGCACTTCGCACACTCAACTGTAACAGCAAGGATAGATCTGCTAAAGGTGTTGGTTCTATCTACCACATATTGCACACGATACTCTTCATCAATTACCCCGCCTTCTTCTGTGATCTTATGATTTCTATTGAAGCCAGTCGCTAATATTTGTTCCTTACTGGCATTGGGCAATAAATCACCTGCCAGCTGCCAAGTAATAAAACTATCATAGCGCATGTTTTTATTAAAAGCATGAATCACCCAATCGCGCCAGGGCCATTGAGAACGATAGTTGTCATCCTGATAGCCATGAGAATCAGAATAGCGGGCCACATCCAGCCAATTGATGGCCATTCGTTCACCGTATTGCGGCATATTGAGTAAGTGATCTATTAATACATCATATGCTTTAGGATCTTTATCATTTACGAATGATTCCGTTTCTTTTGGACTAGGCAAAATTCCCACCAGATCCATATAAGCCCGCTTAACCAATCTTTCTTTGTCTGCAATTTCATTTGGTTCAAGACCTTTGTTTTCCATTTTTTTCAAAATGAAATAATCGATCTCATTGATGGGCCATTGTTTATTATTGACAGAGGGTAATGATTTTTTCTTAGGTGCAACAAATGCCCAATGCGGTTCATAAACTGCTCCCTGACTGATCCATTTTTTGATGATAGCTAATTCGCGATCCGTTAATCTAGCTAATCTGCTAGATGGCTTAGGCATGAGTAGGTTGGTATCTTTTGTAGACACTCTTATGTACAACTCAGACTGTTCGGGCTTACCAGCTACAAGTGAATGTTTTGTAGGATGATCTTGTAAAGCTTTAAAAGCTTCTGAAGCAAGATCTAATCTTAAGCCAGCTTCCCGTTTTCTGGCATCCGGACCGTGACAGTTAAAACATTTGTCGGATAAAATGGGCCTCACATCATAGTTATAACTAACCTGATCAGGGATGGCTTCTTCCTGCTGGATTTTATTCTTGCAAGAAAAAATGCATACAGATCCAATAAAAAGTAGCAGGATGATACCCTGCTTAAACTTTACAGAAAGCATAGTTAGTTTCGTTTCGTATGGCATAAAAGAATAGTCGTTTTATACAAACGACTATCCCCTTTTAAAAATAATTGATTTTTTGTTGAATTATGTGTTTTTAATTCATAAAGATGTTAAGGTTGGGATAGTATGATTTTTACTTATATAAATTAATTTATTATAAAAATTTAGGAGGGTGTTGTAGATTAAATGTAGTAGCCGCCTGGTACTTTTTTGCAAAAGCAAGTAAGGTTGCTTCATTAAAATGTTTCCCGATAAATGTGATACTGGTTGGCATTCCATTTTTATCCAATCCATTTGGTAAAGTAATGGAGGGGTTACCTGTTAAATTGGTGATGGCCAATTGGTCACCTGCTTCAGGCGGTGCAATGATCACATCATATGCATCAATGATCGGATCCATTTTTTTCATGATAGCGTAACGCAACCTACAGGCGTTCACATATTCCACAGCTGGTATAAATCTGGAAGTTCTGAATGTATTGGGCCAACGATCTTTATTCTGCTGTACCATCTCCTCATCTTTGTTGGAACGGGTTAGGGGATCAAATGCAGCAGCACCCTCCACCCCAATAATTAAAGAGAGGATTTCATCTCCATGAAGGTTATCAGGAAAATCAATCGGACTAATTTTTGCACCCATTTTTTTTAATAGCACTAAAGTTTGTTTTTCTGAACTGGATGCAGGCAAAGTGTCGATATAATTTTTAATATACGCAATCTTAAGTTTGCTCAAATCAACTGAACCTGTATAATTAAATGCAAAATCAATAGAGGATTGATCTGCTTTATCTGCCCCATGGATCCAGGCAAAAACAAAAGCAGCATCTTCTGCAGAACGGCAAATTGGGCCGATCTTATCTGAAGTCCAGGCTAATGCCATGGCACCAGTTTTGGCAATGCTACCATAAGTTGGTCGCAAACCCGTAACACCACATCGCATAGAAGGATCAACAATAGATCCATAGGTTTCAGTGCCGATGGCAAAAGCCACTAGTCCTGCCGCAGTTGCTGAAGCAGAACCTGCTGAAGAACCACCCGAACCCTTACTGGTATCCCATGGGTTTCGCGTCATTCCCCCGAACCAAATATCATCCATGGCTAATTCTCCTAATGATAATTTAGCTACTAATACTGCTCCGGCTTTTTCTAATTTTTCAGCTACGAAACAGGTCTCATCAATTTGCTGATTTTTAAATGGTGGTGTACCCCAGGTAGTATGTGTTCCTTTTACTGCAAAAAGATCTTTGATCCCATAAGGAATTCCATGCAATGGCCCTCGATATTTTCCTTTAGCGATTTCCTCATCTGCCATCTTTGCCTGCTTTAATGCAAGGGCTTCTGTCAGCTCAATCACGCAATGCAAAATTGGTCCATACTTTTTTAATCGATCCAAATAGAATTGAGTTAATTTCTGGGAAGAGATTTTTTTGTGTTTAATCAATGAAGCTAATTGTGGAATACTATAAAATGCCAGCTCATTGATATTCTTAGGTAATTCTACAAGATCGGGTATGGAAAAGTTAGTTGCGGTAGATTTTTTAGGAATCACCATTTCTGGCAATACTGGATTATACCAAAGTGGATACGATACACTGTTATCGAGATTAGCAGCATGAATATACTGATAGGTTTTTATTTTATCAGATAATACGCTTAACATAGAATCTCTTTTCGCTTCATTGAAAGAAAGTGAAAACATTTTTTCTGCCTGCACAATTTGTGTAGCAGTAACTTTTTCTTGTGCGAAGGATGAAAACGCAAAAGTTACAGATGCAATTAAAAGCAAATATTTTTTCATGTGGCTG
Source organism: Chitinophagaceae bacterium (assembly GCA_947371755.1). Classification (GTDB taxonomy): domain Bacteria; phylum Bacteroidota; class Bacteroidia; order Chitinophagales; family Chitinophagaceae; genus Sediminibacterium. The sequence goes on along the minus strand of CANBQT010000025.1, from coordinate 24,456 downwards.
TTTGGTTTAATAATAGAGCAGAACAATCATCAATTAGATTAGTTCAATTCGAACAATTGAAACTTCGAGTTGATACACCCTTTATAATACTCCTTCTAATTTAAAAACCCAGGCATAATTGCTAGGATTATTTGCTGGATTGATGAGTGGAACCTTTATCACTAATTTACCATTTTTATAGGTTGATATAACTGGTGCATCTAAACCAACCATCGTAATTTTAATTGGTTTATTAACATCAGCAACTATCAGATCAGTAGTTGGAAATTTAGTGCTGATGAGGTATAAATCCTTACCCTTCTTCGTATAATATTGCGTTGTGTTATTATTGATAGCAGGTGCTTTTTCCCATTTGCGTGTAGCATAAATCGACTCGCCGTTAATTTTTAACCATTGCCCCATATCGCTCAACCTTTGTTGCATGATTACAGGAATTCTGCCATCAGCAGTTGGTCCAACATTTAATAATAAATTTCCTCCACGTGCTACTTTATTGATGAGTATATGAATTAGTTCTTCAGAGGAAGAATAGTCATCTAATTGCTCCATCCGATTATAACCAAAAGATCCGGCAATACCCCTGCACTCTTCCCATGGATGATCAAACTTAGTAACACTTGCATCTCCCGCATCTACCAGATCATACTCCGTGGTATAGATCCCGCCATGCTTACTTCTTGTTTCTTTACCCCAGCGATCGTTTACAACTACAGTTGATTTAACGGGCGATTCATTATACAACCAAGATAAAAACTGTGTACTTTTCCAGGAAGAAGATGGATAATCCCATTCTCCATCAGTCCAAAAAATATCTGGCTTATACGTATTTACCAATTCCTTCATTTGAGGCATCATGTGCTCATCCACATATTGATTGATTGTTTCGGGTTTGCATAAAGGATTGTACCACTCATAGAGTGAATAATAATAGCCCATTTTTAAATTGGTTCCTCTTACAGCTTTTGTAAGATCTCCTAACAAATCACGATGCGGACCGATCTCTTTGGCATTCCAATTCCAGGCAAATTTTGATGGCCAGAGTGTAAACCCTTCATGGTGTTTGGAAGTAAGTACTACGTATTTGGCTCCAGCTCTTTCAAATAATTTAGCCCATTCATCTGGCTGATATGCCTCTGCCTTAAAAAGTGGTGCAAAATCCTGATATTTGAAATCCTTACCATAAGTTTTTTCGTGGAATTTTGTAAAATAAGCTTGTGTACTTCCTGGCTCTACTAATTTTCTCCAATACCATTCTGCATAACGATCATATACTCCAACCCCATCTCTTACAGTTGGACTATACGCTGGAACAGAAAATAATCCCCAGTGAATAAATATGCCAAATTTAGCGTCTTCAAACCAAGTAGGTGTTGCTCTGCTATCAATCGAATTCCAATCCGAAGTATAGGTTTGTGCTTTCACAGTTGCGCCTGCAAAAAAAACTAAGATAAAAATTGGCAAGAATCTTTTCATGTGTAAATAGGGTTGTTAAAGATTTGTATGATTGAATCAAATGGCTTATCAAGTTATGAAATATTTAAAAACTGACCATTGCCTTAATCACCTGACTAGAAGGATCTAACAAATCTGCAAACTCTGAAGCCAGTTTATCGAATGGCAGGTGATGTGTAATAAATTTTGTTGGATGCATATTACCTTGTTGAATTACTTTAATGACCTGCTCAAAATCGGATGTAGTGGCATTTCTACTACTCATCAAAGTGGCTTCTCTCTTATGAAACTCAGGATGAGATAGGGTAAGTGCTTCTTTCTGCAATCCTACTAAGACATACCTGCCACCATGCGAGATATAACGAAATCCCTGATTGATGGCTCCTAGATTTCCAGTTGCATCAAAAACTACAGTAGGCATCTCACCCTTTGTGATTTCCATTAATTTATCTATCGGATTTACCAGAAGTGGATTTACAAATGCCATTGCATTACTATTTTCCATACTAAAATTCAACCGAAACTCATTTGTTTCCATCACCATTGTTTTGGCACCTGCAATACTGGCAAATTCAACAACGCCTAGTCCAATTGGACCAGCCCCAATCACTAATACAAATTCATTCGGTAGAATATTCGCCCTTCTCACTGCGTGCGCACCAATGGCTAATGGTTCCACCAGCGCCAACTCTTCCAAGGTTAATCCATTCCCATGGATCAAAGCATCATTGGGCACCTGAATGTATTCACGCATACCCCCATCCCTATGTACCCCAAATACAGACATATCCACACAACAGTTTGGTTTATCCATTTTACATGCCACACATACACCACAATGAAAATAAGGGATGATGGTTACCAACTCGCCTTCTGAAAAACCAACAGCATCTGTATCAACAATTGATAAAGCCAGTTCATGTCCTAATATTCTTGGATAATTAAAATAGGGTTGGGTTCCTTCATAAGCATGCAAATCTGTTCCACAAATTCCAATACGCTCTACTTTTAAAATCGTTTTGCCCAACTCTTTTGAAGGCATATTCACGAAATCATAAGCAAATTCTCCAGGCTTGATGCAGGTGAGACTTTTCATTGATCAGCAATTTATTTCAGCTTAATTAGATGCGATTAGAATTATCAGTAAATCTAATAATTTATTTTCCCTATTATTACCAAACAAATTAATACTTAGTTTATGAAATTTTTCAATATCATTTTCATGTTGGTCTTTATTCTTTTTGCAGCTGTACAGTATAATGATCCGGACCCCTATTTATGGATCCCAATTTATTTATATCCTGCGGTGCTTTGCTATTTGGCCATCCAACAAAAATATCCAAGGGTAGGCTATTTTATAGGTTTCGCGATTTTTGGAGTATACGCGATGTATAAAATGTTCGATGAGAATGGTGTAATTGACTGGATCAAATATCATCAAGCTACCAGTATTGCTTCAACCATGAAGGCCGAGCAGCCCTGGGTTGAAGAAACAAGAGAGTTTTTTGGGCTTGTAATTATTTTAATAGTACTAGCCATCAATTTTAGAAAAGGAAGCAAGACCTACTCAAAAAAATAAGGGCCGTTCTTTTCAGAACAGCCCTTACTCTATGATTGTATTATTTACTTGCTACTTCCCTGCGAATTGAATAGAGGAAACAGCTACCGTTGCAATTTCCTTATCCCTTCTTTTTGAAGTAATATAAACCTTGTGTAAAGCTCCATCAGTAATTGCAGTAATGCTGATTGGCATGATGGCAAAATTAGCTTTTGAATTAGCTGGCAGGAATAACGATTTTCCTAATAATTTTCCATTCTCCGCATCCAGGTGTACTTCAAAATCAACACCAATTTTAGGTGCCGCTAAAAAGCCCATCATAAAATTCAATGAACCTACACCAGTCAGGTCAATCTCTTCTAAAGCAAACCAACCAGGTTGAGCAGGTGAGATCATTAAATTCATACCATTATAATTGGCAACAGTAAAACCATTTACTTTTTCTTTTCCTGTAAATGAAATGGAAGCTGCATTTAATGCTGCGCTATTCCTTCCTGTTAATGCTTTTATGTTATTACTACCTTTATCTGTATAACTAGCAGACAAAACCAAACTCGTTCCAGGCTTCGCATTTGCTGGCGGAACAATTGTGCCACTGGCAGGCAGTGAAGGTTTAGCAACAGACTTACTACTCAATCCAATAACATATTGAATGATCTGTTTTAAATCTGATTCGGAAATATTTGGATGCGCAGCCATGGCAACATCACCCCAAACTCCTGCACCACCTTTGCGTATTTTCTGACTCAAATAATTCACTACATCTGGACTCTTCGCATATTTTGCAGAAACCAATGTAAATGCTGGTCCGATTGATTTTTCCGCCTCTTTATGGCAACTCTTACAATCCATCGTTTGTGTTAATACCTTTCCTTCAATATTAGCACCAACACCATTTGCTGCAATCGCTGCTTTGTCGTATCCCTGCATATAATCAACCGCTACATATAAATTGGCTGGATCCATTTTAGAGGTATCTCCTTTGTCAGTTACCTTAACTGAATAGCTGATAGATTGCCCAGGTAGGAAGAAAGATTTATTTCCGCCTTTCATTTCTATTTGAACTTCCGGAGTTTCATTACCTGCATAAATTTCTACTGCATTGCTTTTAGTGGAAGCATCTTTACTATCTTTTACATCTACTGATATTTTATAATCACCGGCAGTATTATAAGTATAAGAAATAAACGGTTCTTTTGTTTCTTGCTTAGTGCCATTTCCTAAATCCCAGGTATAGGTTACTTTATCATTTTCTGGGTCCTTTGCATCAACTGTTGCTTTGACTTTAAATGGTAAGGCACCTGTTGATTTATCTACTTTAATACCACTAATCTTTGGTGCGCGATTTCCACCTGTATACTCGATCACACTTAAACCTGCATCAGGGTTTTTAGCAAACCAGCCACTACCATATTCCAACAAATAAATCTTACCATTAGGAGCTACTTCCATATCTATACAATTATGTAAAGGAGTATGTTCCATAAAAGGTTCCATCTTGTCAAAATCACCATTTGGTCTCATGGTAATAGTTTTAATCCAACCACGCATCCAATCATAGAAAAATAATTTTCCATTATAATAATCCGGATAACGCGTTTCAGCTGGGAACATATCAGTATAATAAACAGGTCCTGCCATTGCATTACGACTACCTGTTCCTAACTCAGGAAAATCAGGTGAGTTTCCATAAGGATACCAAATGAAAGCTGGTTGCGCAGGAGGCAATTCTTTAAGTCCGGTATTATATCTTGAATTATTCACTGGTTTTGCGGGATCAAATGTAATCCCAGGCACACCTGTTGCATAATTGTATTCGTGATAAGGAAAATTATTTCCTACGAATAAAGGCCATCCAAAAAATCCAGCTTTACGAGCTTGATTTAATTCATCATACCCTCTTGGTCCACGTGTTTTCAAACTATCTGAGTTTGCATCCGGACCAACTTCACCCCAATACAAATTACTATTCTTTTGATCCACAGAAATACGGTAAGGATTACGATCACCCATTACATAAATTTCCGGTCTTGTATTCGGTGTTCCTACTGGGAATAAATTTCCTTCAGGAATTTTAATGGTACCATCATCGTTTACTTTAATACGCATGATCTTACCACGAAGGTCATTGGTATTTCCAGCAGATCTTCTGGCATCATATTGTTCATGCCCAGGCAAATCATTTAAAGGTGCAAAACTATTGCTCACATATTTAGCACCTGGCTCATCAAAAGGTGTGCTATTATCGCCAGCAGAAAAATATAGGAGATTATCAGAACCAAATGCAATGGATCCCCCTGTATGACAACAGATCTCTCGTTGTGACTTTACATCTAGGATTACTTTCTCTGTTTTAATATCAATGGTATCATTCTCAAAAGTAAAACGAGACAAACGGTTTACACTCGTATCGGCCGGGCTATAATAAATATAGACCCAATGGTTCTTAGCAAAATTGGGATCCTTACATAAACCTAACAATCCTTCTTCTGCATTCACACCAGGTGTATGTAATGTTTTCCAATACACATTTAAAAATCCAACTTGTTTTACTTTTTTGGTATCAGCTTTGTATAACAATAATTCCCCTCTGCGTTGAGCAACCATTACATCGTAATTTGGTAGGATTGTCATTTCAGTAGGCTCAAAAAAAGTTCCTTCTACTAAAGACACTTTAGCAAATCGATCTTCATCAGGAGCATATTGTGAGGTTGCTTTACTGTAATTCAAATTTTTATTCTCACCGATAGCATACTGAATTCCACCTAATAAATGCTTGGTATAATTATCATCAGTATAAGATTCAGCGGTATGACCTAACTCTGTATAAAAAGCACGGCCACCATCATAGTCATGATACCAAGACATTGGGTGGTTTCCCATTTTATGTCCACCTTTATAACTGGTTTCATCAATGTTTATTAATACATGCACACTACTATCTAGTTGCTTTCTGAAACTATAATATTCGTCAACACGAGTCCATGTTTCTGGTAAATGTTTTGTTGCACCAAAAGTTTTATCCACTACATGCAATGTTCCTTGTTGCACATTTGGAAAAGTATCGTTGATACCAGGATGATCGATAAAATAGTTACCCACTAATCGGCCATACCAACCCCAATCGTACTCTGTATCTGTGGCTGAGTGTACACCTACAAATCCGCCACCTGCTTGAATGTATCTTTCAAAAGAAGTACGTTGTCTATAATCTAACACGTTACCGGTGGTACTCATAAAAATAACCGCCGAATAATTTTTCAAACTGTCTTCATTAAAAATCGAAGCGTTCTCTGTGGTATCTACTTCATATCCATTTTCTTTTGCAAGCTTTTGAATAGCTGCAATACCATTGGGTATGGAAGCATGACGGTATCCTGCAGTTTTACTAAAAACAAGTAAACGAGGCTTTCCACTTCTTTTACTACCGCATGAGAATAAAGTAATCGTAACAATTGCTGCAAGCAGCAGAACAAGCATTTTTTTCATTGACAATTTTTAACCGTTTAAACTGGGGAAATTATATGAACGTTAAATATAGGTCAATCCTGTAGAGCAAAAAATCTATTTCGGTGAAATTTGTCGCCGTTCATCCAATAAATCCTAGTGCTTAAAAAGCATGAACAATGAACCAATAAGCGTTAAAATGATAATTAATTTTCGATAGTTTGCTTCTTTTACTTTATCAACCAACTTAAGGCCCACTAAAAAACCTATCGCTAAACTTGGTAATAAGAAAGCATCAATCCGAATACTTTGTATGGAAATATTTTTCCATAAGAATACCTGGAAAGGCAATTTGAATAGATTCATACATAAAAAGATCCAGGCAGCTGTACCAATGAAATCATTTTTCTCTAATCTCATGGCCAAAAAATATAGATTCGAGAATGCCCCTGCCAGATTACCTAACATAGTTGTGAAACCAGCAGCTAAGCCCGTGCCCACTACAAAAAGTGGGTTGGTAGGTACTTTAGTTGACTTGCGATATTCCATGAATAAAATAATAACGATTGTTAGCAAAATAATGACTGCCATTATTTTCCGAAACAACATCTCATTCATATCCTTACCCACATAAATACCCAATAAAATACCCACTACCATCCACGGGGTGATCTTCCAAAAATGATTCCATTTAGCATGACGATTATAGTAACTGACTGCAGCTATATCAGCTAAGCATAACAGTGGCAATACAATACCTGTAGAAGCTTTACTTCCAAAAACAAATGCCATCAAGGTGACACTTAACATATCAATACCCTTCAACCCTGCCTTACCCAGTCCGATAAAAAAAGCTGCAAAGAAAATAATCATCCAGGTGGATATGGGATAAAGTGAGAATGTTTCCATTGAAAAGTATAAGTGGGCAAGATAACAAGTAGCATTGAAAATAACGATACAACTTATCCTTATAAATTTTATTCTATAGGCTAAAGAAACTTTATATTTAATGCTCAAAACCGCTATCCTAATACTTGCCTATCAATAGAAGTAAATAGCCTCTTGCGGAATTATACAAATCGAGTAATATATTATGATGTCATTGCATTTAAAGTCTCTAAAAACAATTTGCCTGGTAGTAGCATCATTGATGCTTATACAAGTTAGTCAGGCTCAATCCCAGGTTCGTAGCTATCAAAAAGAAAAAGATGGCGTAAGCTTTTCTTTGGATAAAGGGCTGATGAAAATTCGAATTTGCATGGATGATCTAGTAGAAGTAAAATACACTGTACTGAATGCATTTCCCACTTTTAATTCTTTAGTGGTAAATAATTCTTTTGCAAAACCTGTGAATTTTCAGGTGACAGAAAAAGGGAAAGATATTTTGATCAGCACGTCAAAATTAAAAATCCAGATCAACCGAAGCACCAGTGCCATCAGCTATTTTTCTAAAGATGGACATTTGATCACTTCAGAAGATAATGCGAATAGCAAATCCATGCAAAAACAAACGGTGGCAGGGATTGCTACTTATAGTTGCAATACTGTTTTTAATTCTCCTGCGGATGAGGCTTTATATGGACTTGGCTGTCATCCCATTGATACAGGTTCTATCAATTATAAAGGTCGCGATCAGGATATGACCATTAAATATTTAACAGGATCGATCCCTGTATTGCTTTCTACAAAAGGGTTTGGCTTGTACTGGGATAATTATGCATCATCCAATTTTCAGGGTGCACTAGATAATAATCGAAAATTTAAATACGCTTCTGAAAGTGGTAATCAAGTAAATTATTATTTTTTCTACGGACCAAATTTTGATCATATCATCGACCTGTATCGCCAAACTACTGGTAAGGCGCCGATGTTTCCGAAATGGTCTTTTGGGCTATTTCAATCGCAGGATAGATATATGAGTCAGGCAGAAATGATCAGTGTAAAAGACAACTATCGTAACAATCATATTCCGGTGGATGCTATTGTACAAGATTGGTATTACTGGGATCCATTACCTATTGGTTCACATGTGATGAAGCAGGAACGTTATCCCAATCCAAAAGCATTGGTAGATGAATTACACAAAGCAAACTTGCATACGATGATTTCTATCTGGCCGGTTTTTGGAACTGGCACACCAAATTTTGATGCGCTCAAAAAAATGGGGGGCCTAACTTCTGTAACCTGGGACAATGTAGTTACTCATACTTTCGATACCTATTATGATGCGCATAATCCTGCTGCTAGAGAACTTTATTGGGATCAGGCAAGAGATAGTCTGGTAAAACGTTTTGGTTGGGATTCCTGGTGGGTGGATCAGTGCGAACCTGATAATGGCGCATTATTAGACGAACGCAGGAAAGCAAATTTTTCTGTGGGTAAAGGGATTGATTATTTCAATACCTATTCTTTAGAACATAGTAAGGGTTTGTATAAAGGATGGAGAAGAGATATAGACAACAAACGTGCTTTCTTTTTGATCAGGCAAGCATTTGCAGGACAACAAAGAAATGCAACAACGCTTTGGTCTTCTGACATCAGTTGTAGTTTTGAATCTTTCAAAGTACAAGTGCCTCAGGGTATTAATGCATGTGCTTCAGGTATTCCTTACTGGACTTCAGATATTGGAGGGTATCATTATAACTGGCAGGCAGCAGATTGGTCCAAACCAGCATTTCAAGAACTTTTCACAAGATGGTTTCAATTTGGCGTGTTCTGTCCTATTTTTCGAATACATGGTAAGGGAGAGCGGGCTTTGTTTTCAAAGAACTGGAGTGATGAAACCAAAAAAACTTTACTGGGATATGATAACTTAAGATATCGACTACTTCCCTATATCTATTCTTTAGCGGGTAGTGTAACTCAAGATAATTATACCATCATGCGTGCTTTGAGTTTTGATTTCAGGAATGATGAAAAAGTATATCAGATTCCAGATGAATATATGTTTGGCCCTGCTTTCTTAGTAAATCCTGTTACAGAACAATTATATAGTGGAACTAATGCTGCAAAAGGAAAGAATACTAGAGAAGTCTATTTGCCTAAGGGAACTAGTTGGTACGACTTCTGGACTGGTAAACAATTTACAGGTGGAATTACCATGGCAGCAGCCGCTCCTTTGAATACCATTCCTTTATATATTAAAGCAGGTTCTATTGTACCAATGGGCGAACAGATGGAATATGCCACAGAACGAAAAGCGGATCTGATTGAATTGAGAATCTATACAGGTGCAGATGGTCATTTCAAATTGTATGAAGATGAGAACGACACTTATCAATATGAAAAAGGGGCATTCGCAACCATCTCATTTCATTGGAACGATCAGCAAAAACAATTAACCATTGCTGATACCAAAGGAAAATTCAATGGGATGTTACAAAAACGCAGGTTCAATATTGTACTGGTAGATGCAGAACATGGAAATGGAATTGGCAGTTCCACTAAAATTGATAAGGTGGTTGATTACACTGGTAAGGAAGTGAAAATTGCTTTTAAATAGAAATTTTCTAATTAATAATACTATTATGCTAAAAATAATAAAGGTTTTATCGGTTTCCAGCTTTTTCATTTGCTGCTTTTTGATTCAAAGCTTTGGACAAACTGACGCAACGATCCCGAAACTGATTGAAAAAAATGGACGACATACGTTGCTCGTGGATGGCAAGCCTTTTTTTATTTTTGGCGCTCAGTCACATAATTCCAGTGCATGGCCGGCAATGATGCCAACAGTTTTTTCAGCTATTAAGGATATCTATGCCAATACAGTGGAACTGCCTATTTACTGGGAACAGATCGAACCAGTACAGGGGAAATTCGATTTTTCATTGATCGATACTTTACTCCAACAATCAAGAAAACATCAAGTACACTTAGTACTACTTTGGTTTGCCACCTGGAAAAATGGAAGTAATCATTACATGCCCGAGTGGATGAAAAAGGATGCCGAAAAATATCCCAATATTGTTGGCGAAAAGGGAGGCCATGTAGACTCTCCCTCTCCTAATTTCAATGCCACTTTAGAAGCTGATAAGAAAGCATTTGCTGCCGTAATGCGTTATCTGAAAAAAGCAGATCGGCAGCATACTGTAATCATGGTGCAAGTGGAGAATGAACCAGGAGCCTGGGGCAGTGTGAGAGATTATTCCAGCTCTGTGCAAGAGTTATTCAAGCAACAAATACCCAAGGAATTATTAGAACCCAGTTTATTGAAACAATTACATGTTGCAGATACTACTTACACAAATACCAGCTGGCAAAACGTTTTTGGCGAGAGAGCAGATGAGTATTTTCAGGCATGGTCTGTTGCAAAATTCATTGAACAAGTAACAGCTGCCGGCAAGGCAGAATATGCTTTACCGATGTATGTGAATGCTGCATTACGGAATCCTCTTACCAATCCAACTGCCAACAATTATGAAAGTGGTGGACCCACTGATAATGTGATTCCCATTTGGAAAGTTGCTGCGCCCTCTATTGATATACTAGCTCCGGATATTTATGAATATGGCAGTGAAAAAATCTTAAAAGTATTGGAATTATATAACCGTAATGACAATCCACTTTTTGTTCCCGAAGCAAGTTTTACTTTTGATAAAGCGAAATATCTGTATCAAGTATTAGCCCAGGGAGGAATTGGATTTGCTCCATTTGGTGTAGACGACCATCATCAAAGTTTCTCCAAAGAATATATATTAAATCACTTAACTCCTTTTGCCCAGGAATACCAAGCTCTTGCTCCCATGATGCGAGAATTAGCAGCTTGGAGTTTTGAAGGAAAAATCAAAGCTGTTGTTGAAAGAGAAGATAATGGCAATCAACTGGTGGACCTTGGTAATTGGGAAGCTACTGTTTATTTCGGGGGTGATGGAAGAGCCAATGCGGCACCTATTCATTCAAAACCAATTGGCAAATTAATGATCATCACTTTAGAAGAAAATAAATTCTTATTAATTGGAACAGATTGCCATATCAGTTTCAAACCAAAAGAAAAATATGCCGGACATGATTGGCAGTATAATAAAGTGGAAGAAGGCATTTTTGAAAATGGAAAATTCAAATTACTCCTTATTCAGAATGGTGATGAAACAGATTGGGGTGGACCAGGTTTTGGTGCTAAGCCAACTATTTTACAGGCCACATTAATTGTTCGATAAAATTAATAAGGAGGCACTCCAACGGAAGTCCAACCTCCATCAATCACTAAATTTTGTCCCATGATTTGTCTGGATGCAGGCGATACTAAAAACAATGCAGCATTTACAATATCATCAGTGGTTGAAGGTCTGCCCGATGGGGTAATACGTGACCAGATTTCCAGGTAATCAGGGTCTTCAATTAATGTACGCTCAGTTAATGTAGCACCGGGAACCATGGTGTTGATATTGATTTTATGAGGCCCCAGATCGATCACTAAATTTTTGACTAACTGATCCAATCCAGCTTTTGTCATTCCGTATGCAGCTAAAAATGGATGCGCTGCATGTCCTGTTACGGATGATGTGATGAGTATACTTCCGCCATGACCTTGCTTTACCATTTGTCTGGTGGCAGCCTGTGTTAAGAAGAATGTTCCGAAGAGATTAATCTGCAACAATCTTTGCATGGATGCAGGTTGGTACTCCAAAAAATCTCCATAAGTAGTAATTCCAGCATTGGCAAGAAGGATATCTAATTTGCCAAACTTTTCAACAGCGAATGCTACAATCCCTTCAATGTTTTCAATCTCAGAAATATCACCTCCAAAAGCCTCACAGATTCCTCCCTCCTCTTTGATTTTATCAGAAGCTGTAATTGCTAAATCGCTATCGATATCGTTTATTACCACACTAGCTCCTTGAAATGCTAATTGACGTGCAATGGCATAACCAATTCCTTTTCCAGCACCTGAAACAATTGCAACCTGCTGTTGAAATAATTTATTTTCCATGTCAAATAATTAATACGATGTTTAATTTAAGTAATTGAATTCAAAAGCAGGTAATCCTTGATAACCACAATTTCGAATCACAAATAAAGCGCCTGCCAATGGTTGTTCTTTCAAAGCCTTTTCTGTTAACCCCTTTTGAGCAGAAGTAATAAATAAATCTTTTAATTCAGGACCGCCGAAAACGCAGGATGTGACTTTTGAAACAGGCATTTGAATAAAACTTAATTTCTCTCCTGTTAATGGATTCCATCGTGTGACCTGCCAACCATCCCAATGTGCGATCCAAAGCATTCCTTCGGTATCAATTGTCATGCCATCCGGGTGACCATCTTCTTGAGGAATCTTAATCACTACTTTTTTACGACTGATATTTCCAGTAATAGCATCAAATTGATAAGAAACCACTTCAAATGTAGGTGTATCAATAAAGTATAAAATGGTATTATCTGCGTTCCATACCATGCCATTAGAAATAGTGGTGTTTGCGATTTTTTTCTCCGTATTCTTTCCATCAAAGCTGAACACCGAACCTGCTCCTTCCATTTCATCGATAGCCATAGTACCTGCCCATAATCTACCTGCCACATCGCATTTGCCGTCATTGAAACGATTAGTTGGTAAGTGCGATTCAGGATGATATAATAACTTCCTGTATCCATTATTTCTATCCAATAAACCAAAGCCTGATCTGGAAGCAAAAATCAAATCATCATTCTTACATAGAGCTACACATCCAATCAATTCTCCTATTGAAAATGTTGTAAGATTTTCATCTGCAAATGAATATTGATGTATGGCACCTTCCATAATATCCACCCAAATAATTGCATTGTTGGCTGCATCCCAAACAGGACCTTCTCCTAATGTGCAGAGATGTGTGGTTAAAGTCTCAATTTTCATAACTAGTGTGAATCGCGTTGAATATCTGAACCAGAACTTCCTTTTAAATAATCAAAGTCGGCACCTTCTTCAGGCTGCAATACATGATCTAAAAATTGTTTGGTATAGCCCCGCGTGTAGCCTAAGTCAATCGGAACAAAATTTTTCTTACGCGCCTCTAATGTGGCATCATCAACATGTAAATGCAATTTTCTTTCTGCAACATTCAGTGTAATCAAATCTCCATTCTCCACAAACGCTAAGTTGCCTCCGATTGCTGCCTCTGGTGAAACGTGCAGCACCACTGTACCAAAACCAGTACCACTCATTCTTCCATCTGAAATACGCACCATATCTGTAATACCTTTTTCAAGAAGTTTTGGTGGTAGTCCCATATTACCTACTTCCGGCATGCCTGGGTATCCTTTTAAACCAACATTTTTCATTACCATGATACTATGCTCATCAATATCTAAATTGGGGTCAGCAATTCTTTCTTTATAATCATCAATGGTTTCAAACACTACTGCCTTTCCAGTATGATTCATTAAATGTTTGCTGGCAGCAGAAGGTTTGATTACAGCACCTTTCTCACATAAGTTTCCATGTAACACCACGATGCCAGATACTTCATTGAATGGTTCTTCTAAACTGGAAATTACTTCAGCATCATAACATGCGCTTTCAGCATAATTTTCCTGAACAGTTTTCCCATTCGCAGTAATGGCATCCTTATTTAAAAGAGGAAGCATTGCTTTGATTACAGCAGGCAATCCACCTGCATAATAAAGGTCTTCCATAAAATATTTTCCAGAGGGTTGTAAGTTTACCATTAATGGAACAGATCTGGAAAAAGTATCCATGTCCTGCAAACTCAGTTCCACACCCACTCTTCCTGCAATGGCAATCAGATGAATCACAAAATTGGTGGATCCACCTATTGCGGCATTTACTCTGATAGCATTTTCAAATGCACTTCTTTTCAAAATGTCGGATGGCTTTCTATCCTCCGCCACCATTTTTACAATTTCTCTTCCCGTAAATTGTGCAATTATTTTTCTTCCGGCATCTGGAGCGGGTATCGCTGCATTTTGTGGTAGTGATAATCCCAATGATTCAACCATACAGGCCATGGTAGATGCGGTACCCATCACAGCACAATGCCCGTCGCTTCTGCACATGCCTGCTTCTGCTGCCAGCATTTCCTGATCGCTCATTTTGCCAGAACGATTCGCTTCACTAAAAAGCCAGAGATCACTAGTGCTGATACTTTTCCCTTTAAATTTCCCTGTTAGCATCGCGCCTCCTGATAAAACGATGGTGGGTATATCCACACTGCAGGCACCCATGACCAATGCGGGTGTTGTTTTATCGCATCCGCATAAAAGCACCACACCATCCAGTGGATTTGCCCGAATCGATTCTTCCACATCAATGCTTACCTGATTACGATATAACATGGTGGTAGGTTTCATCAATGATTCACCTAACGACATCACTGGAAATTCCACAGGAAACCCACCCGCTTCAATGATGCCATGTTTTACAAATTCAGCTAATTCCCTAAAATGAGAATTGCATGGCGTTAATTCACTCCAGGTATTACAGATCCCAATGATGGGCTTTCCATCTAATTCATCCTGTGGAATTCCTTGTTTTTTAAACCAGGAACGATAGATGAATCCATCCTTACCAGTCCGGCCAAACCAACCCCTGCTTCTTAATTCTTTTTTGATCATCATATACTTTACTTACGCAGTCTAAATTGAGAAATTATTTTATACTTGTTGACATGTTATTCGCATTTCTTATGCAACTCTTTCACTATAAATATAATCTGTTTTAAGTGTTTATCACAATATAGAAGCACTGAAAATTAAAAGTATTAAAAAGGTATCCCAATGTTTACGTAAGTCTGCAAACTATTGGATTGCTTACTGTACATCGTACTAAATTCGATGGGTCCAATGATAGAATTATAGGCAAGCGTTAATGAGGATCCAGTAACCCATCTGGGATTGGATGTAATATTTTTATTCGTCATAAAATCATTGACCAAAATATTGCTTTTCGCAATGATGTAAACCCCATTCCAAATTTTTGCTCTTAGTCCAATCATCGCTGCAGCTACATTCTGCGCGTGTAAAGTGGCATCTTGCAAACCTGCAAACACAATTTGGTTGCGATACATTTTGTTCAATCCCCCAATATAAAAACCATTGAATTCATTTTCGCCTGTACTGAAATTTATGCCGGCCTGCAGTTGAGACAACAAAGTATAGCGATCACTTAAAGAATGATAAAATTCAGTATTAAATGTAATCCTGCTGTAATTGGAAGCATTAATATTAGTGGTATCCGGACTTGTGATAGCCCTGCCATATGACGAATAGGTAAGATGCGGGTCTTGCCCAAATACATAGCCATATTCTCCATATAATTTAATCCCGTTTTTGGGATACAATGCCCTATCCAGCGTATTGATATTCAGGTAGGCATAGGTTGTTGAATAATTATTAGTTCCCTTTAATTCTAAAGCAGATTGTAATTCCGGATCATAGCCTTCCGATTCAAACTTAAATCCGATTCCAGAATTGATCACACGTTGATTAGCCCACTGAAATTTAAGATCCCCGAGAAAATAATTCATGCGATATAAACCGTCCTGTTTAAAATTGCTATAGGTGTTTACTTTAAAAGATTCGTATTGTAATGTAGGAATTACAACTAAACTTTTCTCTCCACCAAAAAATTGATAGTGTTCTGCCTTAGCTCTAATATTATCACCAATATTTAAAGTGATCAGTGATTTAGAGGTTGGAGTGAATAAATTCCTGGAAGTAAGATTAGCAACTAAACTAATGCCAGTAAAGGTATTATAATGAATGCCCATTTTGGCAGCAGTAGCTTCGGCTTCATCCACGTCAAAAATAATTCCAAAATTACCTTCCGGCAAAGGCTCCAATGAATAATGAATAAATTGATATTCCCGGGTAGCATAAGCACGACGAACCATCTCAGACAAGTCTTTGATTGAATACTTAGTATTTTCTTTATAGTTGGCACTATGCAAAAAAGAGGCTTCAGTGATAGTTGTAAGTCCTCTAACTGCATGACCACTGATGTACACAGAATCAATTGATTTATTATTGGATGAAGATTCTTTTTGAATTCCATATAAAAGATTCAAAGAATCAGCTATTTTTTTAAACCTGGGATACAAGTCTTTTCCTTTGTTAATTCCTGCCTCAATAATTTCATCAGCTTTTTCAAAACCTGCAATGGTAAATTTATTTAGATTGTGATGAATGTATAAATCTGTTAATCCAACTTGCTTTCGATTATCCTGATCTTCTTTCAAGAATGCAATCTGCAGTAAGATCTGTAAAGGATTGTTCAATTTTTCTTTTGGCAATAGTCCCTGTGTAACATTACTTCCAATCGTATAATTTGCACCCATCGCTATGGCATCAGAAACGGGGAAATTTCTGATCACACCTCCATCTACCAGTCTGATACCTTTATCTTCAACCGAAGTAAATACACCAGGGATCGCCATACTAGCTCTAACTGCAGTTACAATTTCGCCACTATCCTGCACCACAGCTTCTGCATTGGTAATATCTGTTGCAATGCATGCAAATGGAATCTTAAATCGATTGAATTTTTTAATATCACTTACGTTAAAATATAATTCAGATAATTTAATCCATAACTCTTCAGACTCAATAGCCCCGGATGGCAAGGCGAATTTCCCCTGAGAAAATGGAAGTTCCAGCGCGTATTTATCGTATTCACTTTTTTCTTCCAAAGAAAATGATCTAAGAGGTACCTGATTTGAAAACATGAGATTCCAGTCCGTAGCATGTGCTATTTTTTCAATATCATTTCCTTTATTTCCGATGGCATATAAAGATCCTATGATACTTCCCATACTGGTGCCTGTAACATAATCAATTTTCAAACCCGCAGAGTCGATGGCTTTTAAAATACCAATATGTGCTAAGCCCTTTGCTCCTCCACCACTCAAGGTTAAACCGATTTTGGGCCGCTCTTTGAGCTGTGCAAATGAAATGCTGATAGACAAAAGCAGACCAGCACAAAAGAGAAACACTTGTATTGGTCTACCATACATCATGGATATTGGTTTTGTATAAGATAATAAAATTTTATCACTATTCTTCAAAGTTGGAATTTATAATGGAGATTCAAATTTAAAAATGTTAAATATTTCATTATCCTTGATCTGCTTATGTATCATAGTCTTGAAAGTTTGAGAGTTATTTAAATGAGTCATTCATCTATTAAAAAGACAATTTGACCGAAAGAGTAATGAAAGAGTAGGTACACTTAACACTGATTTATTATATTGAGTCAAAATGATATTTTATGATAGTAATGCACAGAAAAAAAATTAATCTATTTCTCTGCCTAACAATAATTGGCGCCTTGATCAGTCAATCTTTCAATATCCAACAGCCCAAACCAAAAAAATTAACAAATATTAAAGTGTTCCCAGCAACAGCCACATTTGATGAGGTAGACCATGCCATGGATCAATTTAAAGTTGATTTAGGGGTAAAATGTAATTTTTGTCATGCACCAGAAAAAGATAATCCAAGAAAAATGGATATGGCTAGTGATGCAAATCCTGTGAAATCTATTGCGCGAGATATGATTCGTATGACCAATGAAATGAATCAGAAATATATAGCAACTATTAAGCATACTGAATCAGACAGTACAAAAATTCAATTGATAACTTGTAATACTTGTCATCGTGGTGTACCTAAACCATTTGGCAAACCTTTACCGGCACCTCCTCCACCGCCACCTGGTCAATGGCAAAACCAAGGATCTAAAGCAAATGGTGTTGTTGGAAAATAGTATAATTTTGAAGCTCCTATAACAGGGAGCTTTTTTTTACCCACTTTTGAAATCGATCCTATGTTTTTTAAATTAATGAAAGAATTGCCCCAGATGTTTATCATCGCGGCCATATTCTGGTTCTTTGTGCTGGTTGTTTTTTTTAAAAATAATCGAAAGCAAAACTTAGGATTTTTTTATAAGCATCATTCAACCATCACTTCAATTATTGCTGCACTAATACTTACAATTGCAGATATCTGGTTGTTTGTTTCTTACATTCCTACTCATTTTAAAAAAGTTGCTACAGAAGGAAGTGCATTACCCAATTTTGAGTTGTTAGATTCTTCTTTCGCAGAACATAAAAATGCTGTCCATGCAGATACAATCAAAAAAGATAGTTCTAAACCTTCTAAAACAGCAGTAATAACACCAGCAGAAAAAATTCTGTTAACACGCCAGGCAAGTATTCGATTTTATTCGCATGGTTCAGCAGAAGATATTGAAGCCACCAATTCAAATGTGGCCTGCTCTTTTAATGCAACCACTGGTCAGTTAAAATTCACCGGATTAATCAGGGGTTTTGTTTTTGAAAATGAAATGATGCAGGAGCATTTTAATGATCCCGATTATATGAATAGTGCGGCGTATCCTAAAACGAGTTTTACGGGTATCATTCAAAACATACAATCAATCGACTTCAGCAAAGATGGCAATACAAAAGTTACAGCTGAAGGTTCTTTATCTATTCATGGCGTTTCAAAAAACATTACTGCATCTGGTACGATAGTGATAGCTGCAGGCAAACCAACACTTAAAAGCATTTTCAAAATAAAACGTGCCGATTTTGGGATTAATACAGATGAGATTGCAGAGGAGTTAGAAATTACGGTTATTTCAGAATTCAAATAATTAGACAACTATCATTTTGCCAGGGCTTTTCTAACTTTTGGCACCACTTTGGTACCGAACAATTCTATTGATTTCAAAACTTTCTCATGCGGTACAAAACCAACACTTGCCTGAGCTAGAAAACGGGTATTACCGAATAGCTCATGCTCGTACAAGATCTTATCAACTTCTTGTTGCACACTTCCTACCATTACTAGTTCTATCTATTATTTATACAACTGCAATAATGTTTCTAATTGTTTTTTATTAGGCAGTTCCTGATTACCCGAATTTTGATCCAGGATCATGACCCAATTTTTGGTTACATCATATTTATTCCAAACTGGCAAATCCTTTCCATTGGGATTTCCTGTATTAATAAAGTTTGCCCAATAGTTCGACATCCTTGTTGCAAGCTGATGATCTACCGCAGTAAAAGGTCTTTCCACAAATTTTAAATTATCATATGCAAATGCTACTTCAGCGGTATGAAAAGCGCCATACTCTGTTGCAGGAGTATAACCGGGCAATTGACGATTAAAATTATAGATGTATACTGGTGATTTCCCCGACTTTAATTGGGTGGCTGACCATACAAATTCTTGTATCGCAAAAGTTTGATCCCTACTCAACTCTTTCTGAGACTTAGCAGCTATTGCATCATTTGTGGCAGGATAAACTGCTAATATTTGAGAAGATTTTTCACCGTATTGCTTATTGATCTGAGTAATAAAATTCGCAGCACTAACTGGCGGACCTGCCACTATATCTTCCTGATTCCAACCCATTAATAGAGGCACGTCATTTTGCTTTCCATTTTGATAGATATCCATGATTGAGGCAGGTAAGAAATATCCATCTTCAATCGGCGATTTCAAACCACCAGTTGCTTTAAAAATTTCTTCAGCAGATTTATTTCTTAATGCATTGATATCTGTACACTTCAAATCATGGGCAAATTTTAAACCAATTTTCTCTGCATCTGCCAATTTCAAGGAAGGTCTTAATGAGCTTGCTAAAATACTACCACCACTCTCTGCAATTGCTCCCTTAAATAATCCCTTAGCAAGGGGCGACGCACATAAAAAATTCACTGCAAAAGCACCTGCAGATTGTCCGCCAATTGTAACTTGATTGGGATCACCACCAAATGCAGCAATATTTTCTTTTACCCATTTTAAACCAGCGATCATATCGAGTAAGCCATAATTTCCAGAACTATGGTAGGGAGCCTCTTTTGTCAATTCTGGATGCGACAAAAATGCAAAAATGCCCACTCTATAATTGATACTCACAAACACCACATCTTTTTTTGCCGTAGCCACACCATCATAAATAGGACATGCTGTTCCACCAGATTGAAACCCGCCGCCATAGATGTAAACAAATACTGGCTTCTTTGCATTGCTGCCAGATGTCCACACATTTAAATACAAACAATCCTCACTGATCGGCTTTTCTGGAATTAAATATTCTTTACTCCAAACCATAAAAGGTTTTGGATCTGCCTGCATCGGACTTGCACTAAAACTTGTACATGTTTTTACATCCTTCCAGGGTTGAACCGGTTGAGGGGCTTTCCACCTTAAAGCACCAACAGGTGGCTCGGCAAAAGGAATACCCTTAAACACTTCTATTTTATTTTCTATATAACCTGCTACTTTTCCTGATGAGGTTTGAACGATTGGCGTTTGAGAAAATCCGATGACAGATAAAAAAATAATCATTATACTGAAATACAACTTCATATACTTATTTTAGTTGAAAATTACGATTAATCAGCCAAACCATATGAGTCAATCTACCACCTATCTTGAATCGAAAAACCACTATCAGATCCTGGATGGATTGCGTGGTGTAGCATCCGTTTTTGTGATTGTTTTCCATGTATTCGAAACTTTTACGGGAGGCAACCGTTTCATTCAAATTTTAAACCACGGTTATTTAGCTGTAGATTTTTTCTTCTTACTTTCTGGCTTTGTAGTAGCGTATGCATATGATGATCGTTGGGGACAATTAACGCAATGGGATTTTTATAAAAGACGTTTGGTTCGTTTGCAACCCATGGTAATCATGGGTTCCATTATTGGGGCTGCTTTATTTTATTTTCAGGTGAGTGATACCGTTTTCCCACCGTTAGGGCATACCCCTGTTTTAAAAATGTTGTTGATCATGCTCATTGGAGCAACGCTTATACCCGTACCTCTTTCCATGGATATCCGTGGATGGACTGAAATGCATCCTCTGAATGGTCCGGCCTGGTCATTATTCTTTGAATACATTGCGAATATCCTGTACGCTTCGTTTGTACGCAAGTTTTCAAAATTGGTGTTATCTATTTTTGTTGCCCTTAGTGGATGCATGATGATTGCTTATTTAGTAACGGGACCTCAGGGAGATTTAATTGGAGGATGGTCCCTAACCAAAGAGCAACTTTTTGTGGGATTCACAAGATTGCTGTATCCATTTTTTGCGGGTGTTTTACTTTGTCGTTTCGGCAAACTCATCAAAATAAAAAATGCATTTTTCTGGAGTAGTTTATTGTTGATCATTGTACTAGCATATCCTAGAATTGGGGATGAACATCATGTATGGATGAATGGAATTTATGATGCAGTAGTGGTGTTAGTTGTGTTTCCAATTATTGTATCGATAGGTGCTGGTGGTAGTTTAGTGAACAATCGAACCAGTAAGATCAATAAATTTCTGGGAGATGTTTCCTATCCCCTATACATCACACATTATCCCATCATCTATGTGTATACAGCATGGGTGTATAATAACAAAATTCCATTAGGTGTAGAAGGACTAGCCTGGGGTGCAGTAGTAGTAATTACAAGTATTACCGTAGCTTATGCCTGCTTAAAACTATATGATGAGCCAGTACGCGAATGGTTAAAGAACAAATTTTTAGTGAGAAAGAGCTAATTAAAACAATTCTTTAGAAACATAAAAAAAAGGGCAGCCAAAATATTCTGGCTGCCCTTTTTTTATTATTCATTTTAAAATTATTCTTTTTTCTCTTTTACTCTGCTTCCTTTTGCATCAAACATGCCCATTAAACTTCCTTTCACATTATCTGCATCAACTGGTTCCAGTGGCAAACTCAAGTCATAACCTGCCGCAGAAAAAAATACTGTGATCGTTTTTGGAGCTTCTTCCACGTTGCTGATCTTAGATATTTCAGTACCAGTAGTATCAAGAACCACACCTGTAAATTTTCCATCTTTTTTCTCGATTACAAATACCATCGTAGCATCACCTTGTGGAGTACCGAAAATGGTTACTTTCCATTTACCTGGAAAATATTCATCATTGGTTTGTGATTTGGCATTAAAACTTAGGCAAAGGCCTAAAACAAGGGTAAAAACAAAACTTAATTTTTTCATGGCATTTTATTTAGGGATTTAATGTATGACAAATCTTTGAGATTATTGTTCAAAATACCCCCTTACTTTTAACCAATTCTCAAAATCGGCAGCCCATTGGTCGGATGATGTATTGTGTTTCATGATTCCAAAACCATGTCCCCCTTTTTCATAGACATGTAATTCAGCCGGGTGCTTTGCGGCATTCCATTCTTCATATAATTTGATGCTGTGGGGCATTAATCCTAATTGATCATCACTTGCCACTGCCACAAAAATAGGTGTGGTTTTAATGGGCATGAGATTTCCTACCACAGCATTTTTGTATAAATAAATGGGTGCAATAAAATTGGGTTTCCATTCCTGCGGTGCACTTAACATGACCGACATGGTAACTGTACCTCCTGCAGAGAAACCCATAAATCCAATCTTTTGGGGATCAATGTTTAATTCCTTTGCATGGCCTCGCACATACTTCATCGCTTCGATCCCATCATTCTTTGCCATCTCTACTACTGGTGCATTGATGGAGTCCAATTTCTTAAAATCCCCCATCAATGTCATTAATTCTTTAAATGGATTATCTGTGAGCATTTTCACTAATCGATATTTTAAAACAAAAGCAGTAATTCCTCTTTCGTTCAACCATTTAGCCACATTGATCCCTTCATTTTCGATAGAGATAATGTGAAACGCCCCACCTGGTGCTACCACAATAGAAGTGCCATTTGCTTTTTCTTTGGGTGCAGGATACACTAAAATTTCAGACTCCACGATATTATATAACAACGCATTTCCAGGAGTATTAACAGCTTTCTTTTCAGACCAATCCCAGTTCTCAGAACCCGGAGCTTTGCCTGCATAGAGTTTTATGGAAGTTTGTGCGAAAGAAAATGCACTAATGGCAACAGCTAATAAAATAAAAAAGGCTTTTTTCATGTATACTTTTATTAAAAAGATATTTTGGAAGCATAGTATTTTAACTCAATAATATCCGTTGGAATATTGTTTCCATTCCAATGATGATGGATTGCTAATGCAGCACCTAATGCAGAAGCTTGTGGCATGCTGGCTGCATATATTTCAATACCCTGGAAATTGTCTGCGAGCAATTGCATATAAATGGAATTCTTACTAAATCCACCATCCACAAATATTTTACGCACAAGGGTACCTGCTAAGACTAAATTAGTACTAATCACTTGTTGTTGAATAATAGTTGCCATTAAATGATGATAGGCAGATTCATAAGTTTCTATTTCAGTTGTGCTTAATAAACTTGCATCAAAAGAAACGTTTGCATAATAATCAAAAGGCTTATTGAATTGTGCTGCTAATTTTTTAACTGCTTGTTCATGCTCATACCCTGCAAATAGTCTCGAAGCCTTCACTGGATTGCCTTTAAAAGAAATATAACACAAACAATCCTGCTTCAATTCTTCATCCGTTAATGCGTGATGGTTAAATGGATTTAGACTGATACACCATGTTCCTGTAGACAATAAAATAAATGGTTCTGTAAATGAAATCAAATAAGGAATCAATGCAGCGGAGCTATCATGAATACCTACACCTACAGGTATCCATTGATTATAATATCCACCCACACTATCACATTGCTTAATGGGCGCCAGCTTTCCATCTATTCCTTCCTCAGACACCCAATCGTGATAATCCTTTTTATGAAAATCCCATAACTGCGTATGACAACCAATACTGGTATCATCACTATAACAATTACCCGTTAATAAATAACTAAGGAATTGTGGCAGGTGCAAAGCCGTTTCGATGGTTTGATACTTTCCGGGGAATTGATGTTTGATCCTATATAATTGCATGCCCGAATTCAAATTACCTAATACGGGAGAAGCAGTTTCTTTAGAGATTTTTTGCTCGCCCCCATAATCGAGATAGAATTTTTTGCTTAGATCAGCAGGAAATAGTTTCAAATAATTATATAAAGGCGGAATCGTTTTCCCTGCCTTATCCAAATAGACAAAGCTGGCACCATAGGCAGAAAAATTGATTGCCTTGATTGCAAAACGATTGTCTTCTAAAAGGGTTTC
>CANBQT010000024.1 GCA_947371755.1 Chitinophagaceae bacterium | reverse complement strand
GGCTACAGAGTTCGTAAGCGCAGCAACCATGTAACATTAATAGTAGATTCTAAAAACTAATTGTAAAACCATTATATGGGTCAGAAAGCAAATCCAATTGGTAACAGGTTAGGTATCATCCGCGGATGGGAAAGCAACTGGTATGGTAGCAAAAAAGACTACGCATCAAAGTTGATTGAGGATCATAAGATCCGTACTTACTTGAATGCCCGTATCAACAAAGGTGGTATCGCAAAGATTGTAATCGAGCGTACCCTCGGCAAATTGATCGTAACAATTCACACGTCTAAGCCAGGTATTATTATCGGTAAAGGTGGTGGAGAAGTAGACCGTATTAAAGAAGAGTTGAAAAAATTGACAGGTAAAGAAGATGTGCAGATTAACATCCTTGAGATCCGTCGTCCAGAATTGGATGCGAATATCGTAGGAGATACCATCGCTCGTCAGATCGAAAACCGTATCAACTTCAAACGTGCCACTAAAATGGCGGTAGCTTCTACACTTCGTATGGGTGCTGAAGGTATCAAGGTAAAATTAAGCGGCCGTTTAGGTGGAGCTGAGATTGCCCGTTCTGAAGAATTCAAACAAGGCCGTGTTCCTTTGCATACTTTCCGTATGGATATCGACTACGCTAACGTTTTTGCTCAAACAGTATATGGTAAAATCGGTATCAAGGTATGGATCTGTAAAGGTGAAGTATTAGGTAAGCGTGAATTGAACCCGAATTTTGTAGGTGGTAAAGATATGAGCGATAGAAGACCGGGTGAAGAAAGAAGACCAGGTGGAGATAGAAGAGAAGACAGAAGACCAGGTGGAGATCGCGGTGGTAGAGGCGGAGATAACCGTGGTGGAAACGCTGGTGGTGGAAGAGACAACAGAAGATAATTTAAGGTACTGGTGCCGGTAACGGACATCGATAGTAAATAAAGTTGAATAGCCGAAACTGTTACAGGTAACGGTCATCCAAAAAACAAAATCAAAATGTTACAACCTAAAAGAAGTAAACATAGGAAACAGCAGAAAGGCCGCATTCGCGAAGTAGCAAAGCGTGGCACTACTATTTCTTTCGGTTCTTTTGCTTTGAAAGCGCTTGAACCAATCTGGTTAACAAACCGTCAGATTGAATCAGCTCGTCAGGCAATGACACGTGCTATGAAAAGAGAAGGTAATGTGTGGATCCGCGTATTTCCTGATAAAATCGTTACCCGCAAACCTGCCGATGTAAGGATGGGTAAAGGTAAAGGTAACCCTGAATTCTGGGCAGCAGTAGTTGAACCAGGTCGTATCATCTTCGAGTGTGACGGTGTTACTGAAGCAACTGCTAAAGAAGCTATGGAATTAGCAGCACAGAAATTACCTATTGCAACCAAATTCTGTGTAAGAAGAGATTTGCAAGCTTAATCTAAAAACGAATTTGCAATGGCAAACAAACAAACATACGATTTTAATAAAAGCCTGAAAGATCTGAACGTTGCAGATCTGAAAGCTAAGATCTCTGAAGATCAGTTGAGACTAAAGAAGCTTGAGTTCGCTCATGCCATCTCTCCACTGGAAAACCCGATGAATATTCGTGGTTTAAGAAGAGACATCGCCCGTTTACAAACGGAATTGAAGAAAAAAGAAATGGGTATCTAAACCATAAAAGTTAAGTAATGGAAGAAAGAAATTTGCGCAAAACGAGGATCGGCGTTGTAACTAGCGACAAGATGGATAAAACTATCACAGTAGCAGTTGAAAGAAAAGTTAAACACCCGATCTACGGAAAGTTCGTAAAGAAAACAACTAAGTTTCACGCTCATGACGAAAAGGGTGAGTGTGGTATCGGTGATGTAGTTAAGATCATGGAGACTCGTCCATTGAGCAAGACTAAGCGCTGGAGACTTGTAGAAGTTGTTGAGAAAGCTAAGTAATTAGTCTTACATGCTAATGTGATTCTCATGAATTGCAAAAGCCTCTGAAAAAAAATTCTGTAAATGCTCTGGACCAAAAGTCCCTGGCAAAAAGTTTAAAAAAAATGATCCAGCAAGAAAGCAGATTAAATGTAGCTGATAACAGTGGTGCTAAAGAAGTACTATGTATCAGAGTACTTGGGAACAGCGGTCAGGATTATGCCAAAATTGGTGATAGAATTGTAGTGAGCGTAAAAGCGGCTATACCGGCAAGTGCTGTTAAGAAAGGTACTGTATCAAAAGCAGTTATCGTTCGTACCAAAAACAAATTGCGTCGTAAGGACGGTTCTTATATCCGTTTTGATGACAACGCAGTTGTATTATTAAACAATTCTGACGAGCCTCGCGGTACTCGTATATTCGGACCAGTAGCTCGTGAGTTACGTGATGCAGGATATATGAAGATTATTTCTTTGGCTCCTGAAGTATTGTAATAAAAAATTATTTCGTTAAGCGTTCAGCGTTTAGCATACAGCTTTAAGCATATAATAATGAGTAACAGATTCAAACCCAAATACAACATCAAGAAAGGCGATACCGTAGTGGTAATTGCTGGAGATGACAAGGACTTAACAAAGCCCCGTAAAGTGTTGGAAGTGATCATCGACAAAGGTCGCGTGGTAGTAGAAGGAGTTAGTATTGTAACAAAACATACTAAACCATCTGCATCAAATACCAAAGGCGGCATCGTAAAGAGGGAAGCAGCAATTAACATCAGCAACGTACAGTTGTGGGATGCTAAAACAAGTGCTCCAACCAAAGTTACCCGCACAAGGGAGAACGGTAAATTAGTTCGTATATCTAAAAAATCAGGGGAGGTAATCAAATAATGAGTACTACTAAATACACTCCGAGATTAGCAGATAAGTATACCAAAGAGGTTATACCTGCTTTAATGAAGAAGTTCGCTTACAAAAGTGTTATGCAAACTCCTAAGTTGGAAAAAATTTGTATCAACCGTGGTGTGAATGGCGCCGTGACTGATAAGAAATTAGTTGATATCGCAGTAGAAGAGCTGAACACCATCACTGGTCAGAAAGCAGTTCCTACGATTTCTAAGAAAGACGTATCAAACTTCAAATTACGTAAGGGCATGCCGATTGGTGCTCGTGTAACTTTGAGAGGCGAAAAAATGTTCGAATTCTTAGATCGCCTGGTATCAGTTTCTTTGCCACGTGTACGTGACTTCAAAGGAGTATCTGATAAAGCATTCGATGGTCGTGGAAACTATACATTAGGTGTTACTGAACAAATCATCTTCCCTGAAATCGATATCGATAAAGTGAATAAGATTACAGGTTTAGATATCACTTTTGTAACCTCTGCAAATACCAACGAAGAAGCATACGAATTGTTGAAAGAGTTAGGAATGCCTTTCAAAAACATCAAAAAAGATAATAACTAATATAACATGGCAAAAGAATCAGTAAAAGCCAGACAAAGAAAGCGTGAAGCAATGGTTGCAAAATATGCAACTAAGAGAGCAGCTTTGAAAGCAGCTGGTGACTACGCAGGTTTGGATCTACTTCCAAAAAATGCATCACCCGTACGTTTAAAAAATCGTTGTCAGTTAACTGGCCGTCCGAAAGGATACATCAGATACTTCGGCTTATCAAGGATTATGTTCCGCGATATGGCTTTGAACGGAATGATTCCAGGTGTTAAAAAAGCAAGCTGGTAAACTTTTATCCCTTCAGGGGTATTAGCAAACAAAATTTAGAACTGATTTAATTCAAATAATATGGTAACTGATCCTATAGCAGACTTCTTAACCAGAATTCGTAACGCTCAGTTGGCTGGTCACAGAATCGTTGAGATCCCTGCTTCCAACCTTAAAAAGCGCATGACTGAAATCTTATACGAGCAAGGTTATATCCTGAAGTACAAGTTTGAAGAAGATAACAAGCAAGGGTTGATCAAGATCGCTTTAAAATACGATCCTACAACTAAACAGCCTGCTATCCGTGCACTAGAAAGAATTAGCCGTCCAGGTTTACGTCAATACGCAAAACCTGCAGAAATCAAACGCGTAATCAACGGGTTAGGTGTTGCAATCCTGAGTACTTCTAAAGGAGTAATCACAGATAAGCAAGCTAAAGCTGAGAACGTAGGTGGTGAGGTGTTATGCCACATCTATTAATACAATAAAAAGCCTTGTGCTTTCTATTATAAAGCTGATCTGATAATTAAGCTTTTAGTCGGAGCTGAACACGGGTCGGGATTTCTTAAACTATAATTTTAAACGACTATGTCTAGAATTGGAAAAAAACCGGTAGAAATACCAGCAGGAGTTACCATCACGGTTTCTGCTGATAATACTATCACTGTGAAAGGACCGAAAGGAACTTTAACTCAAGAAGTAGATAGAGATATCATTGTTGAGATCACAGCGAATCAAATGGAGTTAAAACGTCCTACTGATCAAATTCGTCACCGCGCAATGCACGGATTATACCGTTCATTGGTAAGTAACATGGTTAAAGGTGTTACTGAAGGTTACAAAAGAGATCTTGAATTAGTAGGGGTAGGTTTTAAAGCAGTTAATACTGGTAACACTTTGGATCTGGCTTTAGGTTATTCTCACAATATCATTTTTGAAGTTCCTTCAGAAATGAAAGTGTCTACATTAACTGAAAAAGGTCAGAACCCTAAGATCTTCTTAGAAGGTATCGATAAACAATTGATCGGTCAGGTTGCTGCTAAATTAAGAAGCTTACGTAAACCAGAACCATACAAAGGAAAAGGTGTGAAGTATGCTGGTGAGGTCTTAAGAAGAAAAGCAGGTAAATCAGCTGGTAAATAATCGCTGAGAAGAAACTAAATAATCAACAAGCAGTTCCGGCAGAATCGGAACTGTACAAATAAAATAAGATGAATTCTAAATTGGTTCAAAGGCAAAAAATCAGATACCGCATCCGTAAGAAGGTTGCAGGTACTGCAGTTAAACCACGCCTTTCTGTTTTTAGAAGTAATGCTGAAATCTACGCACAATTAATCGATGACGATAATGCGGTAACATTGGCTGCTACTTCTTCAAGAGACAAAGATATCGCAGCTCAAAAAGTTACTAAAGTCGAGAAATCGAAATTAGTAGGTGCAGCGATCGCTAGAAAAGCTATTGAATTAGGTTTAAACACTGTTGTTTTCGACAGAGGTGGTAACTTATATCATGGCCGCGTAAAAAGTGTTGCGGATGGTGCCAGAGAAGCAGGTCTTCAATTCTAATTTGCTAACAACAATTAATAGTTAGATAAATGTCTAAAGTAAACGTAAATAAGGTAAAAGCAGGTGGTGAAATGGAACTTAAAGAAAAAGTAGTTTCTATCAACCGCGTAGTTAAAACCACAAAAGGTGGACGTACCTTCAGCTTCTCTGCTCTTGTAGTAGTAGGAAACGGAAATGGTGTTGTTGGCCAAGGATTAGGTAAAGCAAAAGAAGTACAGGAAGCAATTGCTAAAGGTATTGATGATGCTAAAAAGAACCTTACTAAAGTTCCAGTGATGCACGGTACTATACCGCATGAGCAATGGGCTAAAGAAGGTGCTGCAAAAGTATTGATTAAGCCAGCTGCACACGGAGCGGGTGTAATCGCAGGAGGTAGTATGCGTGCTGTTCTTGAAAGCGCAGGTATTACTGACGTTCTTGCTAAGAGCTTAGGTTCTGCTAACCCACATAACGTGGTTAAAGCAACTATCAAAGCTTTAGGTTTGTTGAGAGAACCAATACAAGTTGCTAAAACTCGTACGGTTAAATTAACAAAAGTATTTAACGGATAATAATCAGTTATACTGAGCTATCAGTATGGCAGACAAAAGATATACCATGAAAAAGATTAAGATCAAATTAGTTAAAAGCGGTATCGACAGACCAGAGCGTCAGAAATTAACTTTACAAGCCTTAGGTTTGAATAAGTTAAACGCTACTAAAGAAGTTGAAGCTACTCCACAAATTTTAGGTATGGTTAATAAAGTTAGCCATCTTGTAACTGTGGAAGAAATCGCATAGTATTAAATTAAAGATTAGGAAAGCGTAATAGTATTGATACTGCTACTGCTTTCCTAATTTTTAATTTTTACTTTTTTAATTTTTAATTCAAAAGCGAGGGGTGATTCCCCGAAAAGTTCAAAATCAATTAAAGATGAAATTACACACTCTCAAACCAGCAGCTGGTTCAGTTCACAAAGCAATTCGTATCGGTAGAGGAGAAGCATCAGGAAAAGGTGGTACTTCTACAAAAGGTAACAAAGGTGGTCAAAGCCGTGCAGGTTACAAAAGCAAAATGGCTCACGAAGGTGGTCAGATGCCAATCCAACGTCGTATTCCTAAACGTGGTTTCAAAAACATTAACCGCGTTGAATATAAAGTGTTTAACCTTGGTCAATTAGATCAGCTAGTTGAAAAATACGGTTTCACAGAGATTTCTCTCGAAAACTTGTATATCAATGGCTTGATCAGCAGAACTGATAAAGTAAAAATACTTGCAACCGGAGAATTGAAAGCTAAACTTTCATTCAAAGTGAATAAATTGAGCGACAAAGCCAAAGCATCAATTGAAGCTGCAGGTGGAAGCGTTGAAATAGTAAAGTAATTTTACTGTAACTTTCCAGACGCATCGGTGATGCGTCTTTTTTGGTTTTGAGGCATTAACTTCTAACAAACGGTATCAGTGAAAAAATTAGTACAGACTTTAAAGAATATTTGGGCTATCGAAGAGCTGCGCAATAAGATCATTATTACATTGGCGCTCGTTCTAACCTATCGTATTGGTAACCACATCGTATTACCAGGCTTGGATCCTAATGGTATTGAAGCCGCTCAAAGAGCTTCTAAGAGCAATGGTTTATTAGGAATCTTCGACATGTTTGCAGGTGGTGGTTTCTCTCAGGCTTCTATCTTAGCCTTGGGTATCATGCCTTATATCTCTGCTTCCATCTTTATGCAGTTGATGACCATCCTGGTTCCTCAATTACAAAAAGTTCAGAAAGAAGGAGAAAGCGGACGTAAAAAAATCAATCAATGGACACGTTACCTCACCGTAATTGTAACCATTTTTCAGGCTGCAGCTTACGTGGGTTATTTAAATAGTCCGGGTTATGCAGAAGCAATCTTGCTTGCCTATAAACCATTTTTCTGGTTTTCAACCATCCTTACATTAACTGCAGGTACCCTGTTTGTGATGTGGTTGGGTGAAAAAATTCAAGATAAAGGTTTGGGTAATGGTACTTCTATCATCATCATGGTGGGTATCCTTGCTCGTCTTCCACAAAACCTGATCCAGGAATTTGGAAGTAAGCAACAAAAAGGCGGCGGTGGTTTGTTGATCTTCTTAATTGAAGTAGCCATCTTAGTTGCCGTTATCATGGCATTGATCATCTTAGTACAAGGTGTACGTAAAATCCCCGTTAACTACGCAAAACAAATTATAGGCAATCGCCAGTTTGGTGGAGCCCGTCAGTTCTTACCAGTTAAAGTAAATAGTGCTGGTGTAATGCCGATCATCTTTGCGCAGGCAATCATGTTCTTACCTACATTAGTATCTTTTACCAATATCGATTCGGCACAAGGTATCGTTCGAATTTTCAACGACCATAGTAATGTTTGGTATATGGTAATCTATTCTGTTATGGTGATTGGTTTTACCTTCTTATATACTGCTTTGATCTTTAATCCAAAGCAAATTTCAGAAGACCTAAAGCGTAATAATGGATTTGTACCAGGTGTTAAACCTGGTCAGCCTACCGCAGATTATATCGGATCTATCATGGACAAGATTACTTTACCAGGTGCTATTTTCTTAGCATTGGTAGGTATTATGCCTGGTTTCGCTCAACGTTTGGGTGTTACTCAAGGATTTAGTTCTTTCTTCGGAGGAACATCTTTATTGATTATGGTTGGTGTAATTTTAGATACTTTACAACAGATCGAAACACATTTGTTAATGCGTCAATATGATGGATTAATGAATAGCGGTCGCGTTCAAGGACGCCAAACAGTGTCTACTTCCACTATTTAATTTCTTTATTGAATATTAGTAAACCTGTCTGGCACTAGCCTGACAGGTTTATTTTTTTTAACATGAGCAGAAGACCCAATATGATTTATTATAAAACAGAGGCGGAAGTTGCTTTAATGAAGGAAGCAGCGTTGATGGTGAGCAAAACTTTAACCGAAGTGGCCAAAGTGTTGAAACCCGGGATGACAACTTTAGATATCGATAAGATCTGTGCAGACTTTTGCAAGGCAAATAACGCTATCCCATCATTTTATAATTACCGCGGTTATCCGCATCATATCTGTGCTTCTGTGAACGATGTTGTAGTACATGGTTTCCCCAATGATACAGCTTTGAAAAATGGAGATATTGTGTCAATCGACATGGGTGTGATTTTAAACGGCTGGCATGGTGATCATGCCTATACTTTTATCCTGGGTGATGTAAGCCCTGAAGTATTACAGCTTGTAAAAGTTACCAAAGAGTCTCTGTATAAAGGCATAGAAAAAGCAACCATTAATAATCGGGTAGGAGATATTTCATTCGCCATTCAAGAACATACCGAACGCAAATATGGTTATGGTGTGGTGCGTGAATTGGTAGGCCATGGTTTAGGAAGAAGCTTACACGAAGATCCTCAGGTTCCTAACTATGGGAAAAGAGGTAGTGGTCCAAAAATGAAAGAAAATTTGGTGCTTGCTATCGAACCAATGATCAATTTGGGTGTGAAAGAAGTGTACACAGACGATGATGGATGGACAGTAAGAACCGCTGATGGAAAGCCTTCTGTGCATTTCGAACATGATGTTTGTGTAAAAAGAAATCAAGCGCTGGTCTTATCTGATTTTAGTATTATTGAAGCTGCAGAAAAAGCAAATCCACACTTGAACAGTTCTTATTACTAGTTTTGTATCTTCAACAAAACTACCGTCGATGCAAAAAATGTTTTGTTGGATATTGCTGCTTTTATCTGTTGTGCAAACCAATGCTCAGTCAGATTTCACTAATCAAATCCGCACCTATCGCGAAAAGCAATCGCATGTATTACTGCAGGAATATGTTTCTTTTCTTGCAATCCCGAATCTTGCTGCAGACACCATCAATATGCAAAAGAATGCTGCATATATTCAGAATATGATGGCTAAAAGAGGAATTCAAAATATTCAATTATTATTTCCAACCTCTCCAAAGATTCCGCCTGCGGTTTATGGTGAAGTACTGGTGCCCAATGCTACAAAAACAATCATTTTTTATGCGCATTACGATGGTCAGCCAGTAGATAGCACCAAATGGTCGAAGGGCTTACACCCTTTTAAACCTACACTCTTAAATGGTTCTCTGGAAAAGAATGCCACTATTATTAATTGGCCGAATGAGTTCGAACAGATCAATCCTGAATGGCGCATTTATGGTCGCGGTGCTTCTGATGACAAAGCGGGAGTGATGGCCATCCTAACTGCTTATCAGGCACTCATAGCAAACGGACATCATCCAGCATTTAATTTTAAATTTTTCTTTGAAGGAGAAGAGGAAGCAGGATCTGACCACTTGCATGAAATCTTAGAAAAATATGCTCCCCTTTTGCAATCAGATCTTTGGGTAATCTGCGATGGTCCGGTTCATCAAACGGGTAAAAAAATTCTAGTGTTTGGCGCCAGGGGTGATGCACATGTGGAGTTGACAGTTTATGGAAGTAAACGTCCCTTGCATAGTGGACATTATGGTAACTGGGCTCCGAATCCTGCATTGTTATTGGCTAAACTTTTATCATCCATGAAAAGCGATGAAGGGAAAGTTTTGGTGAAAGGATTTTATGATGACGTTAAACCATTAACTGAAAGAGAAAAAAAAGCAGTTGCAGCGATACCATCTCCTGATCAGCAAATGAAAACTGAATTGGGATTTATATCCGAAGAGATGCCTGGTAAATCTTTAGCAGAATCCATCTTATTACCCACACTCAATATCAATGGCATGCAAAGTGCTAACGTGGGTAAATTATCCAGCAATATCATTCCCACCATTGCCATTGCATCGTTGGATCTAAGATTAGTGCCGGGAAATGATTATAAAAAGCAGCAAGAGAAATTAATACAGCACGTGAAATCTCAGGGCTATTATGTGATTACAAAAGAGCCTACAGATCAGGAGCGAGCTGAGCATCCTAAGATTGCAAAAATGGTATTAAGCGATGGCTATAATGCGCAACGTACTTCCATGGAATTACCTATTGCACAGAATTTAATTCAGGCCATTCAGTCTACCACCAATGATCAAATTGTTTTAATGCCATCGATGGGTGGTAGTCTCCCGCTTTATGTTTTTGAAAAATATTTGAAAGCCACTACTATTACAGTTCCTATCGCAAATCATGATAATAATCAACACGCGGAAAATGAAAATATTCGTTTGCAAAATTTGTGGAATGGGATCGAAACCTTTGCTGCAATCATGATGATGAAATAAACGTTATGCATAAAAAATTAATTGTGGTGGGTGGCGGAGCAGCAGGTTTTTTTTGCGCAGTAAATGCTGCAAGAATGAATCCTTCATTGGAAGTTGTTATTGTAGAAAGAAGTAATAAATTATTGTCAAAAGTAAAAGTTAGCGGTGGGGGAAGATGCAACACTACACACGCTTGTTTTGAGATTACTGAATTGGCAAAAAAGTATCCGCGTGGTCAGCAATTTTTAAAAAAAGCATTTCATTATTTTAATACAACCGATACGATTCAATGGTTTGCAGAGAGAAATGTAGCATTGGTTTCTGAAACGGATGGAAGAATGTTTCCAACATCAAACGATTCTCAAACGATTATCAATTGCTTATTAAGCGAAGCAGATAGGTATGCGGTAAAAGTGTTGATGCAGACCGACATCACATCCATCGAAAAAAAGTCGGATCATTTTATACTTGGCACTGCTAATGGAAAAGAATTAATAGCAGATGATCTTTGTATTGCTTGCGGGGGATTTCCAAAAGCTACAATGTTTGATTGGTTGATCAAATTGGGGCATTCCATCGAATCGCCCGTTCCCTCATTATTCACTTTTAATATGCCTGGCAATAATATTAGTTCTTTGATGGGTCTTTCTGTTCCCAAAGCTACCGTAAAAGTAATGGGAACTAAATTGGTTGAACAAGGGCCGTTATTGATCACACACTGGGGTATGAGCGGACCTGCCATTTTAAAATTGTCTGCCTGGGGCGCGCGTTTGCTTGCCGACCAATCCTATCAATTTACAATCATTGTAAATTGGTTGAGTGATGATAACGAACAAAGTTTGCGTGATGCATGGCATAGCATTCGAACTGAATATGCTGCTCAGAAAATGGCTAATAAAAACCCTTTTGGATTACCTAATAGACTCTGGAATTATATGTTGAATTTGTCTGAGATAAAAGAAGATACAAGGTGGGCAGATCTTCCGTCGAAGGAACAAAATAAGTTGATCAAAAATTTAACTGCAGGAGAATTCTTAGTAAATGGGAAGACTACATTTAAAGAAGAGTTCGTTACCTGTGGAGGTATTAAGTTAAGTGAGATCGATCCCAATACTATGCAAAGTAAAAAACTAGCGCATTTATATTTTGCTGGTGAGGTGATGGATGTTGATGGAGTAACAGGGGGATTTAACTTCCAGAATGCCTGGACCAGTGGATGGATTGCCGCTCATGCCATTGCAAAGCCATAAAAAAACGCCCAAATCCGATGACTCAGATGGGCGCTTTCTTTTAATATATTTTTAGACTAACCTTTTTTCTTTGCAGCGTCTTTATTTGCTTTATAACGCATATCTGGAGTTCCGTCTTTTTTAGTTGGACCAGCAGGAGCAGTTGTTGGGGCTCCTTTATTTTCTTTATAGCGTTTATCTGGGGTTCCGTCTTTTTTAGTTGGACCAGCAGCTGGAGCAGCGGCAGGTGCAGCGGCAGGTTTAGCAGCTGGAGCAGCTTTTTCTGTTTTTGCTTTTGGAGCTTCTTTTTTTTGTGCAAAAGTGATGCTCGTCATGCATACTAATGCCGTTAGGGCAAGTAACAATTTTTTCATATAGCTTATTTTTAAAGATTTATGAGTTTAAGATAGCTAACAAGTTTGAATAGCCCAATTTGTAGGAAATAAAATTTCATTAAAATATTTAAGTAAGAATTGTTACCTATCTCACATTTGTTGTTGTTACATTGATTCGTCTCAAAAAAAAATATTGTAAAAACCACTTGGAATACTTAAATTAAAGATTCAAAACCAGCATATGAGAAAAGTAAACGACATACTTAAAAGAAAAGGGAATGCGGTAAGTACAGTATCTCCTAATTTGTCTGTAATCGAAGGATTAGAGATCATGGCAGAGCAGAATATTGGTGCTCTTGTGGTGGTGGATGATGATTCGTTTATTGGAATCATTACTGAAAGAGATTATTCACGTAAAATTGTTTTGAAGGGAAAAAGTTCGAGTGATACGCCTATTTCAGAAATTATGTCAACTGAATTCCCTCCGGTTTTACTCAATGATACCGTTGAAAGGTGTATGCAACTGATGTCATCCCATCGGGTTCGTTATTTGCCTGTAATTGAAAAAGGTAAATTGGTAGGCATTATATCAATCAATGATGTTGTAACAGAAACCATTTTAACGCAACAAGAAACAATTTCACACTTGCATTCTTATATCCAATCGTAATAAAATCTAAATGCTTTCATTTACTGTGTTGTTTGAAATGATTATGAAAAAAAAAAGGTCCTCATTTTGAGGACCTTTTTTATGTATAAACCAAACATTTTATTTTGCTGGGATTACAAATGATACTGCGGCACTTGGCTTATTGCTAAGACTCGGAAAAATTGTTTGATTCGCAATAGGATCTGTATATGAATCTGCTAAGAAACTGTCGCCATAGGCTTTTACATATACGGTTTGTCCTTTGCTAAATCCGATAGATTCAAACCAACTGGTGGTCATGTTATAATTATTGAACTGATTAGCAGCACCAGAACACTTCACTTTATATTCTGCTTTATAGTCAGAAGAGCTTACGTTATTATTATCTGAGAAGAATAAGTGTACCCATTTTTCCTGACCAGTTGTGTTATCAAATACGGGTACGATATGCAATCCATTAGTTCCTAATTGTTGAATGGCGGGTTCAAATGCCTGAACAACAATATTGTTAATGGCGAGTGTTGAATTTACGGCCATCGACTCGCTTTTTTTGATCAATGTGGTTGCATGATTTGCGGCCTCATGGTATAAGCCCATAATTTTTCCTGTACCAAACCCCTCTTTAGCATAACTGATATCATAGGTGCCAGCTGGAATTGAATCCAATTGGAATTTACCATCCATGCTAGTCTTTGTGTTGACTGTGCTATTGTCGATACTCACGGTTACACCACTTCTGTCTGCCAATGCTTTTCCGTCCTCATCATATAATAAAATAAGACCGGCAATATTACCTCTGGTGTTGTTAGCCTGAATTACATCAGGAACAGTGATGGCATGATGATCACTGTTTTTGCCACAGCTTAAAAAGAGAATAGCTGCAATCGCTATTGTTTTTTTCATATGTTTTTTTGGGAACAAATATAATCTTTAGGTAATATTCAGTTCTAAAAGACGAAAAACTACCAGAAACTGGAAAAATAGGTATTGAAAATGGCCTGAAATCTGGTTTTTTTAGGTCAAAAATCCTTGTTTTAAGTGCCATTCCCTTACCTTTGCAGCCCCGAATTATAAACCCTCGGGGTTATTTTATGCAATTTTTCTTGAAACAATTAAACGCAGATGCACAGGAGAACGCTGCAGCTTTAGAAGCTGTTGAAGTTCCTACTGCGACAACAAATGCACCTGTAGAAGCAGCACCTGTTGCTGTTGAAACTGCACATGATGATTTCGATTGGAGCATTGACAAACGTAATGTTAGCTCTTACGCGGAAACTGAAAGAATGAAGTATGACAAGGTTTACGACGACACTTTTGTACAAATCGCTGATGGCGAGATTGTAAGAGGTGGTGTGGTAGCTTTAACTAAAACAGATGTTGTTATCAACATTGGTTTTAAAAGTGATGGATTGATTTCTTTGAACGAATTCCGTGATGTTCAGGGATTGAAAATTGGCGACGAAGTAGAAGTAATGGTTGTTGAGAAAGAAGACAGAGGTGGAAATTTACACTTAAGTCGCAAGTCTGCAAGAATCTTCCGTGCTTGGGAGCGCATTGTAGAAGTACACAAAACTGGAGAAGTTATTACAGGTACTGTTACCAGCAAAACCAAAGGTGGTTTGATTGTTGACGTATTTGGAATGGAAACCTTCTTGCCAGGTTCTCAAATCGATGTGAAGCCTGTAACTGATTACGATCAGTTTGTAGGTAAAACAATGGAATTTAAAGTAGTTAAGATCAACGAAACAATCAAAAATGCCGTTGTATCTCATAAAGCATTGATCGAAAGCGATATCGAAGCACAACGTGCAGAGATTATGAGCAAACTAGAAAAAGGTCAGGTATTGGAAGGTGTGGTGAAAAATATCACAGATTTCGGTGCATTCATGGACTTAGGTGGTTTGGATGGTCTATTGTACATCACAGATATTTCATGGGGTCGTATCTCTCACCCAAGCGAAGTGGTGAAGATGGATCAGAAATTACAAGTGGTGGTTTTGGATTTCGACGACGACAAAAAACGTATCAGCCTTGGTTTAAAACAATTGACTCCACACCCTTGGGATGTGTTGCCTGAAGGTTTAGCTGAAGGTTCAGTTGTAAAAGGTAAAGTAGTAAACATCGAAGATTACGGTGCTTTCTTGGAAATTCAACCTGGTGTTGAAGGACTGGTTCACGTATCTGAGATCACTTGGGCTAATACTCCAATCAACGCTAAAGAATTCTTTAAGTTGGGCGATGAGTACGAAGCTAAAGTAGTTACTCTTGATAAAGACGCTCGTAAGATGAGCTTGAGCATTAAACAAATGAGTCAAGATCCTTGGAGCTCTATCGAAACTAAATTCCCTGAAAACAGCAAGCACAAAGGCTTAGTGAAGAATATCACTCCTTATGGCGTGTTCGTTGAATTGGAGCCAGGTATCGGTGGAATGATTCATATCAGCGACTTAAGCTGGTTGAAGCGTTTCAATCACCCAACAGATTACACCAAAGTGGGTGAATACATCGACATCATCATTTTAAGCATCGATAAGGAAAACCGCAAATTGCAGTTAGGACATAAGCAATTAGAAGAAGATCCTTGGAATGCATTAGAAGATACTTTCGCAGTTGGAACTGTTCATGAAGGAACTGTTACCCGTAAAGACGATAAAGGTGCATTAGTTCAATTACAATATGGTTTAGAAGGATTCACTCCTAACCGTCACTTGAATAAAGAAGATGGTTCTACTGTGAAAGCCGACGAAACTACTCAGTTTGTTGTGATCGAATTCGATCGTAACGAGAAGCGTATTGTTTTAAGCCATGCACGTATCTGGGAAGCAGCAGTAGCTGAAGAAAAAGAAACTGCTAAGAAAGAAGCAAAAGCTGAATCAGAAAGCACTAAAAAAGCAGTGAAGAACATTCAAGCTAAAGTAGAAAAAACTACTTTGGGCGACTTGAGCGCACTTGCTGAAATTAAGGCTAAACTGCAGGAAGGCGAAGGAGACAAACAATAATTGTAAGTTTTCAATACAAAAAGGCTGTTTCGCTCAGGCGTAACAGCCTTTTTAGGTAAATCTTAACGAGCGGTAAGGCTAAACTAGAATACGAGTTTATATATTGCCCGATAATAACTAATTTTGCCCACTTGTATGAATAGGATTCTCTCATTATTGATCTTGGTTTTACTTTTTAGCTCATGCTCGAACAAGTTTTCGAAAATTGTGAAGAGTAAGGATTTTGAGTACAAACACAAGATGGCCGACAAGTATTATGAGACGAAGAACTATAATTACGCGCAACAGCTCTATGAGGATATTTTTCCTTTTATAAAAGGTACTCCTGGATATGAAGATGCTTATTACAAATTTGCATATTCTTATTACTACGAGAAAGACTATTTGAATGCTGAAAATTTATTCAAAAGTTTCGTAGAAAATTTCCCAAACAGTGCCAAAGTAGAGGAGTGCGATTTTATGAGGGCAAATTGCTATTTTAAGCAATCACCTAAGATCGACCTGGATCAGACCAATACGAATAAGACAATCGGTTTGATGCAAACATTTATCAATACACACCCTAATTCTGAAAAGAGTAAAGAGGCTGCTGAAATCATTGATAAGTGCAGAGAGAAATTAGAAGCCAAAGACTTTAAGAGCGCAGGTTTATATTACGACCTGGGTTTTTATAAAGCAGCCGCCATTGCTTTCGGAAATGTCTCTGACAATTTTCCGGATTCAAAGAAAGCAGATGAGTATAAATTACTTGTTATCAAGTCGTACTTTAAATACGCTGAAATGAGTTACGAAGAAAAGCAGATAGAGCGTTACGAAAAAGTAGTAAGTGAATGTGCTGATTTTAATGAACGTTTTAGCGGAAGTAAATACTTGGAAGAAGTAAGCAAATACAAAACACAATCAAATAATTTATTAAAAAACCTGAAAAAATGAGTAAATTAAGAAGGCAAATGAGCGCTAACACTGCCAGCGTTGTTGAAACCAAAAGCCTGATTGAGATCAAAGGAAAAACAGGTAACTTATACGAATCAATCGCTATTATCGCTAGAAGAGCAAACCAGATCAACATTTCTTTAAGAGAAGAATTGCACAATAAACTGGAAGAATTTGCTTCTCATACCGATAGTTTAGAAGAAATTCATGAGAATAAAGAACAGATTGAAATCTCTAGAGCGTATGAGAAAATGCCTAATCCGGCTATTCTTGCAACTCAGGAGTTTATGGAAAATAAAATTTACCATAGAAGAAATAACGAACAAGACCTGTTCCGTTAATATAAAATTGTTCTAAATAATAGAAAACGACAGCAACTGCTGTCGTTTTTTGTTATTTTCAGGTTCTAATAAGGTTGATACCAGGCCATGAACAAAAAAATAATTCTTTTCGCACTTACCATTTGCCTCATTTCGCTACAAACACAGGCACAGGAGTTGAATGCTCGTGTAACTGTGATGTCGAATAAAGTAGGTACCTCGGTTGATAAAAAAGTATTCAACACATTGCAAAATCAACTCACTAATTTTTTGAATACCCGAAAATGGACGAACGAAAATTATAGGGTGATTGAAAAGATTGAGTGCAGTTTTATTATCAATATTGAATCTATTTCGGAGCCAAATGTTTATAAAGCAAGCTTAGCTATACAAGCTGCAAGGCCTGTATTTAATTCTTCGTATAAGTCTGCCATGATTAATTTTCAGGAATCAGATTTTACTTTTAAATACATAGAGTTTCAGCCAATAGAATTTAATGATTCAAGGGTCCAGGGAACAGAGGCAACAGTTGCAAACTTAACTGCGGTGTTTGCTTTTTATGCATATACCATCATTGGAATGGACAATGATTCATTCAGCCCTAAATCCGGAGAAACAAATTTCAACAAGGCCCAGAATATTGTTACCAATGCCCCGGAAGGTAAAGGTATTAATGGTTGGCGTGTGTTTGATGGTTTAAGAAATAGATATTGGTTAAATGAGAATTTAATGAATAGTAGGTACAATATTATTCATGATATCATTTATACTTATTATCGTTCTGGAATGGACAAAATGTATGATAATGAAGCAGAGGCAAGAGCAAATATTTTGCAGGCATTGATTCAGTTGAAAGCATTTAATCGAGAGAATCCAAATACGATGATTATTCAATTTTTTATGCAAGGGAAATCGCAGGAGATCATTGGTATTTTTAAAAATGCGATGCCTCCTGAAAAAGCCAGAGTTATTGAAATCACCAGTGAAATAGATATTGTAAACGCCGCAAAGTATAAACAGGAATTACAATGAGTATGAGGGGCATATTAATGATTTTAATTGTTGTAGGACTTTTTGCTTGCAAGAGTAAACCAATCAATAAAAATATATTACCCATTAACACCATGAAATTGGTGATGTGGGATATTTTAAAGGCAGATGAATGGTATACTCAAACCGCCATTCGTGATACATTGCATAAAA
Organism: Chitinophagaceae bacterium; assembly: GCA_947371755.1. Classification (GTDB taxonomy): domain Bacteria; phylum Bacteroidota; class Bacteroidia; order Chitinophagales; family Chitinophagaceae; genus Sediminibacterium. Next base: position 27,279 of record CANBQT010000024.1, on the reverse strand, counting down.
GGTTGGATGAAAATTTTCAGATTTATGAACAAGTGTATAAAATCCATCATATTACTAAACAGCAGTTTTATTCTAGCTATAAATTTTACGAAACCCACCCAGATCAGTTTAAAACCCTCATCGATTCAGTAATTGCAGTGGGGGACAGGGATAAGGTAATTGAAAAATCAGGTCCTGCGCCTATACCCAAAAATCCAAAATAAAGTCATTTTTCAAACTTCAATGACCGATTCCATTTTCTTTGAGTATTTGATTGAACCATTCTGTTTACTAATTGTTTTTTTATTTGTGCATCTAATCTGTGGATGCTTTCAATTGAAATCGTAATTTGCAACCCTAAAAAAAATAATAAATGAGCATTCAAGTAGGCGAAAAAGCACCAGTTATCTCTTTGTATGATACAGATAAAAATCAGGTTTCCTTAATTGGTTCTGATAAAAATACTGTAATCCTTTTCTTTCCTTTAGCATTTACAGGCGTATGTACAACAGAACTTTGTAATATCCGAGACAATATCAGCTTATACAATAATACCAATGCACAGGTATTAGGGGTTTCTGTTGATTCTCTATTTGTACTTGGTAAATTCAAGGCAGAACAAAACCTAAATTTCCCATTGTTAAGTGATTTTAATAAAGCCGCAGCTGCTGCATATGGCGTTTTGTATGAAACTTTCCCAGCTTTTGGAATGCAGGGAGTAAGCAAAAGAGCTGCTTTTGTGGTAGATCAGGCAGGCGTTATTCGTTATGCTGAAGTTTGTCCAACACCTGGGGATTTGCCTAATTTTACGGCAATTCAGGACTGTTTGGCCTCTTTATAAAAAAAAATTAAAAGAGTCGGCTATACAACGCTTTCGTCAATAGCCGACTCTTTAGTGATATTAATCCCCGATTCTCTTGATATTCTCGGGTATATTGCTTTATTTTGTTAAGTGTTTAAGCGTATGAAGTATCTATACAGTATTCTTTTAGCCAGTTTTATTATAGTTGGAAGCAGCTTTGCTACTCCTATGGCAGGTGGTGAAACGCTTGTTAATACCAAGATTACAAAAGCATATCCCAACCCTGCTACTTCATATATTGTTTTCGAATTCGACAGAACTGTTGATCGTAGTTACTCGCTACAAATATTTGCTTTTTACGGTAAAAAAATGACCGAATTACACATCAATGAGAGTAAACTAAACATCAATTTAGACGATAATTATATGCGCGGTCTTTATATCTATCAATTAGTAGATCTTAGCGGCAAAATTATAGAGTCTGGCAAGTTTCAGGTAAATAAATAATTCCCTATCTATCACATACTTCCACTATCAGAAACTTTAAATAGTTAGTATTTTCCATGCCCCAAATGATAGGATGATCACTTGACTGAGCTTGAAATACAACTTGTCGGATACGTTTTCTTGCATCTTTTGCAGCCTGATCGATACACTGTAAAAACATCTCCGGATTTACCAGATTGGTACAACTGGAAGTAACCAGAAAGCCCCCATTTTTCAGGAGCTTCATTCCCCTTAAATTGATTTCTTTATACCCGGTTAGTGCTTTGGCAATATTTTCTCTACTCTTTGTAAAAGCAGGAGGGTCCAGCATCACAACATCAAATTTCTTACCATCCTTACCCCATTGTTTCAATACATCAAATGCATTCATGGCTTCGAATTTGCAAGTAGCATCCAACCCGTTCAAAGCTGCATTCTTATTGGCTTGCGCCACGGCTTGTTCTGAGATGTCGAGTCCTAACACACTCTTAGCCCCATAATGTGCTGCATGAATTTCGAATGTGCCTGTATACGTGAATGCACCCAACACATCTGCACCCATTACAATATTTTGTATCGCCCTGCGGTTATCCTGCTGATCTAAAAAATATCCTGTTTTTTGTCCGTTTTCGATATCTACATAAAACTTCAATCCGTTCTCAATAATTTGAATCGTAGTATCAAAAGGGGCGCTTAAAAATCCTTTCTGCTGAGGCAAACCCTCCAGTCCTCTAACCGGAACATCATTACGCTCATAAATCCCCTTCGGAGTAAATATGGATTCTAAACTTTTTACAATCGCATCCTTCCATTTATCAATACCCAACGATAATGTCTGTATTACAAAATAATCGTTGAACTTATCAATGATCAAGGCTGGTAATTCATCTGCTTCTCCAAAAACAAGTCTGCAATTTTCAGTATACCCAAGTTTCTGACGATACTCCCAGGCTTTTAAGATCTTGTTGTAAAAGAAAGCTTCGTCTATGGTTTCCTGCTTGCGGGTTAGTAATCTTACGAGAATCTGAGATTGAGGATTGATATAACCCCTCCCAGCATATTTTTCAGCACTATAGTAAACATCAACAATATCACCTGCTACTACTTCTCCCTCTATTTTCTCTACTTCATTTCCATAAATCCAGGGATGACCATTCGCAATTCTGGGTGCGATCTTTTTTCGAAGAAATACTTTTGTCATTGGGCAAATATAGGTCAATGAGCTAGCTAGTCCAATTAGCCTTTCACTTGTTAAAGAGACTTCTGTCAAATTAAGTGTGTTTTATGCCCGAATTACTTCTCAGGTACATTTTCCCTGTCATTTTTTCCCTTTCCTTTGCTTGGCAAAATTTTTGACAAAGTATAGAACAATGTTTTTTTATGACTCAAGAAGAAAAAGTGGTGCAGCAGAACGCCGAAAACGAACAAATTGATATCAATACTGACGAAAATGCAGCCGGTACTTCCAAACTGAACGAACCAATTGGAGAAGATTCGGAATTGGTTAAATTACAACTGGAATTGCAAGAGCAGAAGGATAAGTATTTACGATTGATGGCCGAATTTGATAATTTCAGAAGAAGAACAGCCAAAGAACGTTTAGAACTGATACAAACTGCAGGTAAAGACGTAATTGTGTCTTTGCTTGACGTATTGGATGATTGTGATAGAGCAGAAAAGCAATTGAATTCAAATGCTGATATTGCAGTTCAAAAAGAAGGTGTGCAACTTGTATTCAACAAAATTCGTTCAACCCTTCAAAGCAAGGGCGTAAAAGCGATGGAAAGTATACATACAGAGTTTGATGTAGAAAAGCACGAAGCAATCACAGAAATACCTGCACCGAAACCAGAGCTGAAAGGCAAAATTTTGGATGAAGTAATGAAAGGGTATTACTTAAATGATAAATTGATACGTTTTGCCAAAGTGGTGGTTGGTAATTAATGCATACTAAATAGCACATGAAAAGAGACTTTTATGAAATACTGGGCGTAAGCAAATCAGCTACTGCAGATGAGATAAAAAAAGCTTATCGAAAAGTGGCCATGCAATTTCATCCAGATCGCAACCCTGGCGATAAAGAAGCCGAAGAAAAATTTAAGGAAGCAGCTAGCGCTTATGAAATATTAAGTGATGCAGATAAGAGAGCAAAGTATGATCGATATGGTCATGCCGCATTTGGCCCTGGTACCGGAGGTGGCAGTGGCTTTGGTGGAGGAATGAATACCGATGATATCTTCAGTCAATTTGGAGATATATTCGGAGACGATATGTTCAGCAATTTTTTTGGAGGTGGCGGAGGCCGATCCAGGGGGGGTGGCGCAGGAAGAGCAAGGGGACAAAGAGGTAGTAATTTGCGCATCAAACTTAAACTCAATTTTGAGGAGATGGCCAAGGGTGTTACAAAGAATGTGAAAGTAAAAAAACACGTTACTTGTACCACTTGTTCTGGAAGCGGTGCAAAAGATAAAGGAAGTGTACAAACTTGTAATACCTGTAATGGTAGTGGACAGGTTAGAAGGGTTTCGAATACATTTTTAGGACAAATGCAAACAGTTACAACTTGCCCTACCTGTAATGGAGAAGGAACAACTGTAACTGCTAAATGTACCAGTTGTAAAGGTGAGGGAAGGGTATATGGAGAAGAAACAATTAGCATTGATATTCCTGCAGGTGTTCATGAGGGTATGCAATTGAGTATGAATGGAAAAGGGAATGCAGGAGAAAGAGGGGGCGCTAATGGAGATCTGATCATTCAGATTGAAGAAGAAGCACATGCAGAACTGCAACGCGATGGTTTGAATGTAGCCTACGACTTGCATATTTCATTTCCTGATGCCACATTTGGAACACAGGTTGAAGTACCCACCATTGATGGTAGAGCAAAAATTAAAATTCCTCCAGGAACACAGAGCGGAAAGATATTTCGTTTAAAAGGAAAAGGTTTTCCTGAAGTACAGGGTTATAGTAAAGGGGATCAATTGATTCATGTAAATGTTTGGACCCCACAACATATTTCTTCTGAAGAGAAGGCAATACTTGAAAAATTAAATCATAGCGAAAACTTCAAACCCAATCCGAATAAAAGCGATAAAAGCTTTTTCGATAGAGTGAGAGAAGCGTTCAGCTAATAGTATAAAAAAAGGTCCCAGTTTTTAAATTGGGACCTTTTTTTATGCTTCTTCTATCAGTTGATATATTTCTTTGATATTCCTTCCGTATCCATCATAGTCTAAGCCATAGCCTAACACAAATTTATTCGGAATTGAAAAGCAGCAATAATCTATGTTAACCTTGTATTGAGTGGCTTCTGGTTTATGTAATAAGATCGCAACTTTTAAAGAAGCAGGTTGTTGATTAAGGAGCTGTGGAAGAAACTCATTCATAGTTTTTCCTGTATCAATAATATCTTCAAGTATTACTACATGCCGATGATGTATATCTGTATCGAGGCCAATGGCTGTTATAACCTGTCCTGTAGATTTTGTTCCTTTATATGAAGCAAGTTTTATGAAGCAGATCTCTGCTTCAATAGTAAGGTATTTAAAAAGATCGGCAGCAAACATGAATGAACCATTCAAAATTGCAATGAACAAAGGTTTTTTACCAGCATAATCTACATCCAATTGTGCGGCCAAATCTTTTACTTTTTCTTGGATCTGGTTTTCTGATAAATATGGTTCAAATGCTTTGTTATGCAAGTGGATGATAGCCATGCGATTTTTATTTCGGTTGTTTAACTGTTGAATTGTTGTTAACTAAAGTAGTAGGTGCTCTTAAGTTTATTTTATCGCCATCACGCAACACAGCATCTTTCTTTAATTTATTATATTCTAATAAACTTTCTAATCGAACACCTTCTTTCTGACTAATGATGGCAAGTGTTTCATCTCCTTTTGAAATATGAAAATCAGTAGCACCTTTTTTTAATTTCTTTTCAAGAAAGATCAATTGATCAGTCGTTAAAATATCTGATTCAGAAAGTTCATTGAACTCGATTAGTTTTCCTAACGAAATATCATAGTTATTTGCGATACTTAAGAGCGAAACCCCAGCCTCTGCATATATCACTCGGGAATGATTAATCGTAAAAACCGTAGTTGGGTAGGCGTCAATTCTCTTAACTGTGGATGCAGTGTTTTCTTGATTTTTTACAGTTAATTCCGGTTCATTATTTTCTTCAGGTTCGGTGGCTTCTATCGACTTTTTAATAACAACCGGTGTTGCTTCAACTACAGGTTCATTAGCATAAACGGATGCATCTGTTTGGTTGATAATTCTCTGCTTTTTAGAATTTGTAGGTTTTCTTTTATTGCTTGTGGTAATCTCTGTTAATGGTTTTCCTAAAGCAGCTAAACTATATTGTTGTAATTGGTAATCGTTTATGAGTTTTAATAATCGTTGGGGATAATCTTTTTCGGTAGCATATCCAGCTTTCTTTAAACCATAAGCCCATCCATTGTCATCAGTTGGTTCTAATTTAAAAAGAAAGGCATACCAGTCGCGGGTCATTAAAAAATTAGAATGGTCTTTGTATGATTCTTCTGCAGAAGGATACACTCTGAAACATTCTTTTTTTAGGTCATCATCGTGATAGGTTTTTTCACCTGTCCATTCTGTTTTACATTTTATTCCAAAATGATTATTTGCATGAACGGCAAGATCACTTTCTCCAAATTGAGATTCCAATATTCCTTGAGCTAATGTGATAGATGCTGGAATACCAGTTCTTTGCATTTCTGCAATTGCAAGGTCTTTATATTTGTTAATATAGGCTTCAGCTCTCTCACGCTGTGCGTGTAAAGTAGTGCTGATTACTAATACTATTAATAGCGTAATTCGCTTCATCAATTCTTCTTTTTAATTAGCAACAAACCGTCTCTAATGGTTAATAACACCTGTTCCGTTCTCTCATCCGCCAATACATGTTCATTGAATGCCTGTATAGCTTTGGCACTTTTGCCTGTAATGGGCGTTTCTATTACCTGTCCATGGAATAAAACATTATCAGCAATAATCCAGCCAAATTTGCTTAATCTAGGAACGACTAATTCGTAATAATCGATATATCCCGTTTTGTCTGCATCAATAAAAACCAGATCCCATTCCATGGAAAGGGTAGGGATGATGTCTTTGGCATTGCCAATGTGCAAATGTATCTGGTTATTCTTAGTTGATTTGCTAAAATTTGACTGTGCAGTTTCCGCATCTTCTGGTCTTAATTCAATGGTATGAAGTTCGCCTGTATTGCTTAATCCTTCCGCCAAACAAAGTGCACTATACCCGGTAAAACTGCCTATTTCGAGGATTTTCTGGGGCTGTATCATCTTGCTTAAAAAAGACAGCATTTTTCCCTGAATCTCACTGCTTAACATATGCGCATGCGGGTGCTTCTCTTTGGTTTCGCTTTGAATTTGCGCTAAAAGTGCATTGTCGGGCGAACTAAATTTTTCTGCGTATGCTTCTACTAGTGGATGGACTAATTCCATCGGGTGAAATTAATCTATTCTTTGACTGTTTGGGGCTTGGATACCAGCAAAAGTCCTAAAAAAGTAATCAAACCATTGATGATTAACAATTCTGGTCCCAATTTAAAACCTCTTAACAAGCTATCCTGGTTAGAATCAATTAAAAAACAAACCAATGGCGCCGCCAAACAAACAAAGGGTACTAATGTGTCTCTTACCTGGCGTTTTAATAAGATGCCGAATGAAAACAAACCCAATATTGGCCCATAAGTGTAGCTGGCTACTTTTAAAATCACAGAAATCATACTGGCACTATTTACCTGCTTAAATATGAGTACAAATACCAGAAATACCAATGCGAATAAAAGGTGAACCCTTTGGCGAATCCTTTTCTTCTTTTCATCGGCAAGTGCACTATTCCTTTGAATTCCCAGAATATCGATGCAAAAGGTAGAGGTAAGAGCTGTAATTGCTCCATCGGCACTTGGAAATAAAGCAGAAATCAATGCTATGATAAAGATCACCGAAACAAATGGCGGCATATGATGCAGTGCAATGGCTGGAAATAATTTGTCGCCGATTTCTGTGACTCCCTGCTGACCTGCAAATAGATATAGCAAACCACCTAAGTATAAGAAGATTAAAATTGAGAAAGCAAGCACCAGCGACATTGAGATCACATTCTTTTGCGAGTCTTTCAAATTTTTAACTGAGATATTTTTTTGCATCATTTCTTGATCCATGCCGGTCATTGTTACCGTAATAAATGCCCCTGCTAGGATTTGTTTCACAAAATATAGTCGGTCCATGGGTTCGGTGAAGAAAATTTTTGAATAGCCTTTTTGAGACATGGCTTCTAAACTTCCAGCAAATCCCAAATGCAGATCACTTAAAATATAAATCACACAAATAATCAAGCCCAATAGCATACAACTTGTTTGAAGGGTATCAGTCCACACAATCGTTTTAACCCCACCTTCAAATGTGTATAAAAGGATCATGGATAAAATGATAAGGGTAGTTGCCCAAAAAGGAATACCAAAACTATTGAGAATAGCGTCTTGTAAAATGTTTACCACTAAATATAATCGAGCAGTAGCACCAAGAATTCTTGAAAGAATAAAAAATGAAGCACCTGTTTTGTAAGATTTAAAACCAAGGCGAGTCATTAAATAATTATAAATGGAAGTAAGATTTAATCTATAGTAAAGAGGTAAAAGCACATATGCAATCATTGCATATCCTATAATGTATCCGATAGTTACCTGGAAGTATGCAAAGCCTTCTTTTGCAACATTGCCTGGTACGCTCACAAATGTTACACCGCTTAATGAGGTGCCCACCATTCCAAATGCCACGAGCATCCAGTTACTGCTTTTATTACCAATGAAAAAAGATTCATTAGTACTATTTTTTCCTGTAAACCATGCAACGGCCAATAGTATTAAGAAATAGATGATCACAAATGAAAAAAGTAGCAATGGCGACATACACTAAAAGTTATCTGTAAAGAAATTGAAAACTAGTAAAAATATTTCAGCTAATTTTCAGGTGTAAATTTAGGGTTATGGAAGTTAAGAGCTTTGCGGTTTTTTGTGGGTCGAAAACTGGCATGGATCATTTATTTGAAGATCACGCGGAACAATTGGGAAGAATAATGGCTGAACAAAATATTAGCCTGGTATATGGTGGTGGAAATTCTGGATTGATGGGAGCAGTTGCAAACTCAGTGATGAATAATGGAGGGAAAGTAATAGGTGTAATTCCTGAAATTCTCATTGAATGGGAAGCCGGACACAAGAATATTACAGAACTTATTGTGGTAAAGGACATGCATATACGAAAAAAGATGATGTATGAATTATGTGATGCTGCTGTGATTTTACCGGGAGGTAATGGCACGTTGGATGAAATGTTTGAAATGCTAACCTGGAACACCCTCAATATTCATAACAAGAAGATTGTTTTATTAAATTCTAATGGGTTTTACACGCATTTAATTGCGCATATAGAAACCATGTTTGTTCAAGGGTTTTTATACGAACAATGGCAGGAAAGGCTGATTGTTTGCAGTAGTCCTGAAGAGATTATTTCCTGCTTGGCTTAAGGTACATTCCAAAGCCGGCTTTGAATACAGGTACGGGATCATTATATTGATCACGATAAGGAGAATTTCTATCCTGTAACACATCCATCATCAATGTTACGTATGAATAGCGGTTTCCAATAAAATGCGAACCGTAACCTATTCCTACTAAGAGACTTCCGGCACTATAATGATATTTCAATGTACTGCTATTAGACATGTTTTTCTGAGTAGAATTGATCCAGTTAAATTCTGGCTGAACCTGAATATGGAAAAAATTCACTGGCCAGATCCTTATAAAACTTCCTGCACCATAACTTAAGTTTTGGTATTTGATGGTGCTATAGTCGGAAGGGTTTTGAGAAAAATAGTTCAGATTTAAAGCGATACCAGCATCCATCCATTTTGTGATGCTATAACCAATTTCTGGATTAACACCTGCGTTGAATGACTTATTGGCGATACCCAGATTTATCCCTGTACCAATAAAGATGTTTTCTTTTTTGAATGTACCTTTCTCCATATTGGTATCAGCATTTTGCGCCGATAACAAATTGCATAGCAAGCATGTGGAAAGGATGACTAGGGCATTACGCATAGGATAGGGACTTTGTACAAACCTAAGAAATGAACTCAGAATTTTAAATTCTTCTTTTATAAAATAATGTTAGTTTTTTGTTTAGCAAATCAGTGCTATAATTTAAACAAATATGTGCAACTATTTTTCAATCCAGATTCCTGAACGTGTATTAAATACACATACTCATTGCTGTGTAAAATGAAACTATTATTTTAGCAAACTACTAACGATTGCTTGTAATAGTCTCTAAACCAATTTATTGGGAAACCAAAGCTTGCTTGCTATAGGCCGCCATTATTTGGCGGCTTTTTTATTTGTAAGGCAAATGAATGGTGAATAGACTTCCACCCTCTGGATTTGCAGAATATTCAATGCTGCCGTGATGTAATTCAATGATTTGTTTTACTAAAAATAAACCAATCCCCGTTCCCCTGATGTGAGCCACATTTTCAGCTCGTTCAAATAATTTGTACAATTTTAGAACGTAAGATTCCGGAATACCCAAGCCGTTATCGGAAATTTTTATTTGTAATTTTTTGGCATAGTATTTAACTGCAATTTTTGGTGCAGGCATTTTGGGAGAATATTTAAATGCATTTGATAAAATGTTATCAATTGCAATGGTCAGCTTCATTTTATCAGCAGAAATTAATACTTCCTTTCCGCTAATTCTTAGCGACGCAATTCTTCCATCTTCTTGAATATTAGATTGCCGATCTACCAGTGTTTTGATCAAATCTTTGAAATTGAAAGGCTGCTTGATCAATGTGAAAGCACCAGATTCAATCTTTTCAATGGTAATTACTTCACTGATGATATTGGTTAGTCTTTCTACCTCTGACTCTATCTGAATCAATTTACCTTCAAACTTTTTCTTAATGGCCTCAGGTAAAGTTTCACTATACATTTCCATGGCTTCAGCACTTAGGCTAATAATAGATAGTGGAGTCCTTATCTCATGCGAAACTGTGGTAATGAAATTTGATTTGGATTCTGTAAGTTGTTTTTCTTTTTCAAGATTGGCGATAATTTGTTTTTCAACTCTTTTTCTATTGGTGATATCAATCCCATATCCAATTACTAATTCAATCTCCCCTTTATCCGATACCATCGGATAAAAATTACGAAGTACATATTGGCTTTCGTTTTCAGTGATTTTTATTTCGTCTTCCCAGGAAACAATATTTTTAGAATCTAGAGCTTCATTAAAATAGGCTCTTCTGATATCAACCAATGATTTTGGTTTGTTTCTAAGGGTTGCATAATCTTCGTCTTTTTTTCCGATCATCCACTTTCTCAATTCTGGATTTTTAATGCCGTATTTATTTACAAAGAGATAAGTGTGGTTTTTATCAAACACTGCAATATCTGCAGGTATATTGTTTAAGATCGACTGGTAGAAATTACGTTGTACTTCTATTCCTTTTTTCAATTCGATTTCTGAAGTAACATCCTTATAAGTCCATAAATGTCCGCGATATTTGTTATTGATGAAAATGGGATAATAATTCCTTTCTAAAATTTTATTCGTTACTGTTTCTAAAACTTCTTTTTCGTGAAGTAATCTATTTCTTAATAATGTATTTATCCTGGAAACAAAAAGGTCTGGATTTTTAAAAAAGGATTTACTCTGTTCAGCAGATTCAGAGCAGTCTGCCCCTATCATTTGCTCCGGAGATGCAGGAATTCCAAATAGATCGATGAATTTTTGATTGGTGAATACAATCTTACGATTTTCATCTTCCATCAGCATACAATGCTCACTATTGTTTACCAATATATATAATTGGTTTCCGATAGTTTCCAGTCTTTTCTGCTGTAATTTTATTTCACTGATATCATCACCTACCAGATAAATGGAACGATCTGCCTCATCAACTGAGATGGTTAGTTCGTAATTTTTTTGATTGGATTGTATAAAAATTTTTCCTTCAGGTTGATCTCCTTTCGATTTTTCTAATAATAATGATAAGAAAGAGGATCTGCTAAAATTTATCCCCTCTATATTGAATTCTGTAAAAGATTCAAAAACCTTGTTTTGAAAAAGCAAAATGCCATTTGCCGAAAAAATCGCAAAGGGTTGTGTGGTTAGTCCTAAAACTTTTTCAAGTTTATGATACATGAGGCAAATTATGCATTTAATTTAAAAATAACGGCATCGATACTTAGTGCAACTCATGCAAAATTCTCTTTAAATATTCATTTCAAATAGTTAATAACGAATAAGTTATAATATATAACGAATGTGTTAATATACAAAAAGCTATTTGCCGAATAAGTTATAATAATCGCCAACATAGTTAGGTATACAAACTAAATAAGCAGTTATTTTTACTTTTTAACCAATCATTGGTACCCCCAGTGAAGTAGAGTGTAATAAAATCGTTTTTATCTGTGAGTAAAACAAAAGTGCTGTTAGTGGATGATGAGCCCAGTTTAGTGGAGACGCTACAGGAGATTCTCGAGATACATAATTTCGAGACCGCTGTTGCCGCAGATGGCTATCAGGCACTAGACGCTTGCAAAGAATTTAATCCCGATATTATTCTCTGTGATATTATGATGCCCAAAATGGATGGTTTTGCCTTTTTTAAACAATTCAGGGAATCCGTTAATGCTTATACGCCCTTCATATTCCTCACAGCAAAATCTGAATATTCCGATATCAGAACGGGCATGCTTCAAGGTGCAGACGATTATTTAGTAAAGCCTGTAAGAGGTAGTGAAGTGATACAGGCAATTGAAACTAGGCTTTTGAGAAAATCTCAAATATTGTCGCCCGAGTTAAAGCGGGTTGAAAAGTTAGAACAAGCAATTGGGCTAATTACAATGCATGAGTTTAAGAACCCTCTTACAGCCATTATAGGCTTTTTGGATCTGATTAAATCTAAGATTGATACCATCGATAAAGACCTGTTAGAAGAATATCTCAATTATATTGAATTTGGGGCTAACAGGATTATTAACTTATTAACGAAAGTTACTACCTGGTATCAAATGCAAAGCCCTGCAAATCAAATACATAAAGGAGAAAATAGGACAGAATTAAGTAGTATCGTTGGGCAAATTGCACTTGAGATAGCAAAAAAATATCATCGAATAAATGATTTAACTTTACTACTTAAGTATAAGCCATTAATTAGTCTCTCCCCGGAATTAATCAAGGCCTGTTTTTCAGAGTTAATTGATAACGCCTTTAAATTCTCCCATGATGGAGATCATGTGCAGGTTTCTGTTAGATCTGAAGATTTGAAATGTATTGTTACAATTGCAGATAATGGTAACCGTTCTTGCGCCAGTGAATTAATGGAATATGAACCTTTTACCCAGTTTGGTAAAAAGGTCTTTGAACAACAAGGTTTAGGAATTGGCATAAATATTTCCAAATCAATAGCAGATTTGGTAAAAGGAGAAGTTGAATTTTTGAACAATAAACCACATGGTATTGTTACTAAAGTAAGTATACCCATAAACGAATAATATAAGCATTATGAATCAGGAAAAAAGCAACATCCTAATTGTAGAAGATGATGAAAAATTAAGGTCAACTCTGATTGAACTTTTAGAGCCATACTACAATATCGCATCTACCGATAATGGTGAGTCTGTTTTGGCTTTAGTGGAAAGGCATCAACCGAAAGTGGTAATCCTAGACATTATGCTTAGTGGATTCATGGATGGATTTTCAGTGCTGCGTTTATTAAAACAAGACGACAGATTTTTAGATACCCCAGTAATATTTATTTCTGCATACGGACAAGAATCACAAATTCAAACAGGTTTGTCATTAGGTGCCAATGATTATATCGTTAAGCCATTTAATGTTAAAATGCTGCATTTGAAATTGGAGAGTATGATTAAACTCAGAATAGCCATTCAGAATAAAGTAATTAAAACAGAACTGAGTAATCATATTGATCCGGGCTTTGCAAATAATCAATTGCAGGAGTTCGAGAAAATCATCGAAGAAATCCTACTAAAGGATGCAGACCTTTCTATTCACGAGATTTCTCAACGCCTGAACCTCAGTGTTAGTACATTCGAAAGGATTGTGAAGAAAGCCTATAAAATGCCACCTAACCGTTATATCCTTAATAGAAGACTAGAAAAGGCCAATTTATTATTGTCTAGCACTGATTTACCTATTAAAGAAATATCAATGACCATGGGATTCAATTCTGTTTCCTATTTTACCAAATGTTATAAGGCTTTATACGGTTTTTCGCCTTCAACCAGACGTAAGAAATAGAAATTAGTAAAAATTGTTATTTTAAGTTATTTTCGTTTCCCCTAAGAAGCGATATGGACAATTTGGAAAGATTTCTGGAATATACTTTAATTATAGCAGATGATGACCCTATTCATCGATTGCTGCTAAATATCCATTTCCGGGAATTGCATTTACCTATTGTAGAAGCATCTAATGGACAGGAATTATTAGAGTTATTTGAACGCTTTAAAGACAAACCAATTATACTGTTACTTGATTTGCATATGCCCGATTTAGATGGGTATGAAGTGATTCAAATGATGTCTGCAGATCCAGTTAGGTATAAAAATATTAAGACCATTGTTTTAAGTGGTAGTAGTGCATTGGACCTTGAAAAAGATTGGATCCATGAATATGTATACGGATTTGTAGAAAAGCCCATCAACAAAACCGCCATGATCGAAATGATTACCGAAGCCGCTAATTAGCAGTAAGTACCAATCCTTCTATATTAAATTTTTCCGGAAATTTTCCCTCAATACTTCTGTAAAAGTCTTTGATTTGATCTGCATCTTTAATTGGGTCGCCTGTCAAATAAATCAATGGTCCAAAACCAGCCATTTTTTTCTTGTAATCGAGATAACCTAACAAAATGGGCACTTTAGCTCCGAGTGCCACATGATAAAACCCCGTTTTCCATTTTTCCACCCTTCCCCGGGTACCTTCAGCTGGTATTGCTAGCATCAGTTTTTCATGGTCGGCAAATAACTGAATCATATCATCTACTAACTTATTTTTTGATTGGCGAAATACGGGCATACCTCCTGATCTTTCCATGATACCCTTGATAGGCCAACTGAACAATTCTTTCTTAGCTAAATATCTAACGGGCAAATTGAAATGAAAAAAAACTGCTAGGCTATATAAAAAATCCCAGTTGGAAGTATGCGGCGCTGCAATGACAACACATCTGTCATAATTAGCTGGAAGATTTACATCCATCTTCCAGCCCTTCCATTTAAATAACCATACAAATATTTTCCGCATCATTTTATTTTGGCACAAAGAAAAGGATTAAAATGGATTAGTACTTATATTTAAGATCCGTGTAACTCCGTTTTATCCATATAATCTTTGTGCCATTAAAACATGTATATGAATTCCATCAACACTTCAGCTTTAGAAAAACTCTTAACTCAAATGGAAGCAGCTATACCAAATTTTGAAGCAATAAATGTGTCAATTTCCTCGTCAAATATTGGTTGGCATATCAACCACTCACTACTTGTTTTTATTGGCATCATTGATACCACTTCAAAATCAAATCCCAAAGACTATAACTGGTCATTTAATTTAAAAAGACTGGTAATATTCACTAAAAATAAAATTCCCAGGGGAGTTGCTAAAGCTCCAAATTCCGTTATCCCGAAAGACGATTATACGGTAGAAAGTTTATCCGGACTTTTAACTGTTGCAAAAAATAAACTTGCAGATCTACATCAAATGGACCCGAAACAATTTTTCAAACATCCAGGATTGGGAAATCTTAAGTTCAAACAAATGATTCAATTTTTGGCTATACACACAAGACATCATTTGGAGATTATTTGGGAGATTGAGGGAAGTAAAAAGTAAAAAGTAAAAAGTAAAAAGTGAAAAGTGAAAAGTGAAAAGTGATGTTAAACCCAGCTTTCAAGCTGGGGACATTGACTTTATTCGAATTTGGGTTTTAGCCCTTACGTTGTGAATGCTCCAATTTGTATAAATCATAATCTTAGAAACCGACTCAGCGTTTGGGCTAAAGCCCCTATCTGCATTAAATTTCATAACCCTAGGCTGAAGCCTAGGGTTAACTTTTTTCATTTAATTGTGATAACTATCTTTTATCTAATCGCTTTTTGGAAATTTCACTAATAGTGTAATAGGTAAAATGCTAGCAAGTACACTTAGAATTGTTCCAAAATTAAGTTCATGTTTTAGGATATATTTTTCAATAAGGCTAAAAAAAAGTAGCGAAATTAGAACAACCGCAAATTTGATTTTAATTCCTTTTGTCATAGTATTTATTTTTGTTATTTTGTAAGCCAATCCACAAATTTATCAACTGCTGTTTTAGCTGAATTACCTAAACCACCTGTTAACGCCCCAACTGCCCCAGCACCCAAACAACCAGTTATTGTTCCAATGCCAGGGAGTGTTGCAGTGCCTCCAATTGCTCCAAAAAAACAACCAGATCCTGCTCCATAAATTATTCCCGATACATCTGATTTCCCAATTTCATTTCCTGCTTTATTCGGGTCTGTTTTTTGGTTTGCATCTGCAGCCAATGTAACTTTTTCAACAAAATTTGGATTTAATAAATACATCCATTTTTTGCGATTGATTTTCCAATAATTGACAGAATGAATTGCAATGCTAACACTCGACACAAACTGCATTTTTTCAAAGTCTTCTTCAAGTGATTCTATATTCTCTGATATTAATTTATTATATGCCTTTTCTTCAGCATTAACATTTATTAAGCTGTCAACTTTATTAAGAAGAGAAAAGTAGGTAGACGAAAGCGTTGTGTTTTTTTTAGTAAGTTTTACCTGAGTTACAAGATCTTTTCCATAAAAAATTTCTGTTTTGCTTTCAGAAAATAATCTTTTTAATATGACGTCAATATTTGTATTCTCAGCTTTCAAATTGCTCTTCATGAAATTGTGAATTGATTGATTAATGAGTGAGTATATCAATTTTCGTTTCTCATCATTATTAGGAATACTTTTTAGAAATCCAGAATTGCTTTCAAGTAGACTGAATATTGAATCTAAACCTTCATTATGAAGTTTACCTATTGTAGTAAAAATGACTATCAATTCTGAATCTGAATATTTTTTTTGTTCCCTAAAACTTGATAATTGATTCATCTCCCTTTTACAAGAAAAATAAAATAAGCAAGTTGTTATCAATATAAGTGATATGAAAAATCGTTTCATTTTAAAAAGTTGAAATTATTTCACCTGTCTAACACCATGGATCAAATGTTCAGCGGTTTTTGACTTGCTATTACTGCAATGTGCCAGGTTTCAGAATCCTGCTGGTCTGGGTTTGCTTTACCAGTTTGGTTTTCGTACCAACAGCCGTCCTTTTTATTTCTGCCTGTGGCCTACAGGTCTGGTAAAAAATAGGGACCAAAATCCAGATTTGCGCTGATCAATCCTTGTCCTTTATGTCGGAATAAACAATTACTTTCTAGCAGGGGTAATTAAAATGAGGGGGTAATTAAACTGGAATAAAAATAATAGGTAGAAATGAAAAGTCATAGCTTTTTCTTTTGGGAAAACACCTTTTTTTGAGAGGGCTAAATCTTTTTAAGGACGAGTCAACCACCCCGCCCATCGCTAAGCCGCTTGGGCACCCCTCCATCGCATGCGATGGAGGGGAAATAATATACAACCCTGCAATAAATTAAAAAGGCCAGCTACTAGCTGGCCTTTTTAATAAGATTTTCTTTATTTAAAACAGTCCGAATAACATACTGTCTACTTTGCTGATGATCTCGCCAAAATGTTCCTCGTTTTCGGCAAATTTATTTTTGTCACAATCAATGATCAATAATTGCCCTTCTTTATATCCCTCTACCCAACGTGAGTAATGCTCATTTAAACGCTTCAAATAATCTAAACGAATATTCTCTTCATACTCACGACCTCTTTTCTGAATCTGTGATACCAAAGTTGGTACAGAACACTTTAAATAAATCATTAAGTCTGGCGGCTGTACCATGGTTTTTAGCGTCTGAAAAAATTGATAATAGTTATCAAAATCTCTTTTACTCATTAATCCCATCTCATGCAAATTCGGCGCAAAAATATTGGCGTCTTCATAAATGGTACGATCCTGAATAACAGTCTCAGTTCCATGATGAATTTCTAATAATTGTGTAAGCCTGCTATTTAAAAAGTAGATCTGTAAATTGAAACTCCAGCGTGGCATGTCTTCATAAAAATCCATTAGGTATGGATTATGATCCACATCCTCAAACTGTGGAATCCAGCGATAATGCTTACTCAACATTTCAGTCAAAGTGGTCTTGCCAGCCCCAATATTACCAGCTATTGCTACGTGTTTAGGTTTCTTAAGTTTAGCCATATTATTGAAAGTACGAAAAAGGTTATGCCATCGGCATTTTAATCAAATATTTTTTAAAAGGTCACCTGTTTTAGTTCATCCCCATTGCATCCCGAACCAGCTTCAAAGTAGCACCTGCACTTATTCTTGCTTTCTCTGCACCCTGACGTATGATTTTGTGCAATAGCTCTTTGTTCTCCTGTATATCTGCAGCTTTACTTCGAATTGGTTTGACAAATTCAACCATATCTGCCGCCAACTGCTTTTTCAGATCCCCGTAACGTATGATGCAATTTCCTTCAGAACTGGCATTGAAATCTGCTTCAAATTTTGCAATCGTATCAGCAGTACTAACCTGACTCATCAAAGTAAACAAATTCTGAATATAATCTGGTTTGACGCTATTGGGAGTAAGCGGTCCGCCATCGGTCTTCGCCTTCATGATTTTTTTACGGATCTGTTCATCATCATCGGCTAGAAAAATCGTATTCATCTGATTCTCACTCTTGCTCATTTTGCCATTTCCATCAAGACTTAAAATTTTTACCAACTCGCCTCCAAAATTAAATGCCTGAGGAGATGGGAATATATCGCCATAACGATGATTAAAACGTTCAGCAAAATTGCGTGCCATCTCAAGGTGTTGCTCCTGATCTTTTCCTACCGGTACTTTTAAAGCCCTATGTATCAAAATATCAGCTGCCATTAATACAGGATAGGTTAATAAACCTGCGTTAACATTATCAGGACTCAATCTTACTTTTTCTTTAAATGTAGTGGTCTTTTCCAACTCACCCTTATAAGCCATCGTATTTAAATACAGATACAATTCTGCAATTTCTGGAACGTCGCTTTGTACATACAATGCCACTTTTTCAGGATCCAATCCGCAGGCTATATTTTCTGCAATTACCCTATGAACACTATTCCTAAGCTCACTCGTATCAGGATGAGTAGTTAAACTATGCCAGTTCGCCACGAAGAAATAGCAGTTGTATTCATCCTGCATTCTTACATAATTACGCATTGCACCAAAATAATTTCCCAGGTGCAGAAAGCCTGTTGGCCTTATCCCACTTAAAACAACCTCTTTTGCCATTTGGCGAAGATAAGAAATGCTCGATAAGTTTGTCTCATGAACTAATGATAGCTTGTAGTAACATTGCAATATATTTTCAAAGGAAGCTTATCAGTCAAAATAATTACATATTACAATCTCCCATCGAATACCTGAAAGGGGTAGGGCCGCTTCGTGCAGATATGCTCAAAAAAGAACTGGAAATCTTCACATTTGGCGACTTGCTGAATCATTTCCCTAATCGGCATATCGATAAAACCAAGGTTAATAAGATCAAGGATATCAGTCCGGATACGGATTATATTCAAGTCGTGGGTAAGCTGATGTATTTCGAAATGGTAGGCGAGAAAAGGGGAAAACGTTTAGTTGCTCAGTTAAAGGATGATACAGGAACATTGGAACTGGCATGGTTTCAGGGAATCAGCTGGGTTCATAAAAACCTGGTGGAGGGTAGTACCTATCTTGTTTTCGGGAAAACAGGTTTTTTTAATGGGAAGCCTCAAATAGTGCATCCAGAAATTGAATCTTATGTTCCATCAAAAGCAGAGGGAAGCAGTTTTTTAGAACCCGTTTATCCAAGCACAGAAAAATTAAAAGCAAGGGGGTTAAACGGAAGGCAAATTGGTAAACTTACTTATGCGCTTATTTCCATCATGCATCCCGATGAACTGCAGGAAAATATTCCCCTGCCTATTTGTAAGGCACTGCATTTAATGGATCGGTATGAAGCCCATTGCCAGATTCACTTTCCAAAGTCAGCACAAGGCTATCAAAGGGCTATGCATCGTTTAAAATTCGAGGAATTTTTTATTGCACAAGTAAGATTGAATTTAACCCGACTGGAACGTCATAGGGTTAGCAAATCAGTAGTATTCGAAAAAGTAGGAGACATATTCAACACTTTTTATTCCAAATATTTACCCTTTGAATTAACAGGTGCACAAAAAAGGGTCTTAAAAGAAATCAGGAATGATACAGGTCGCGGACACCAGATGAACCGCCTATTACAAGGGGATGTGGGAAGTGGAAAAACCATTGTGGCATTGCTAAGTATGTTGCTTGCTGCTGATAATGGTTTTCAAAGTTGTATGATGGCGCCGACAGAAATTTTGGCTCAACAACATTATATAGGATTGAGTGAATTGCTGAAAGAAATGCCTGTTGAAATTGCCTTACTAACAGGTAGCACAAAGACCAAGGAAAGAAAAAGAATTTTACAAGGTTTATTAGATGATACCATCCACTTTGTGGTGGGCACCCATGCAGTGATCGAAGACGTGGTGCAATTTAAGAATTTAGGGTTAGTAATTGTAGATGAACAACATCGTTTCGGTGTAGCTCAAAGAGCCAAGCTCTGGCAGAAAGCAGTATTGCCTCCGCATGTGTTAGTAATGACAGCCACACCTATTCCCCGTACACTGGCCATGACAGCTTATGGTGATCTGGATTATAGTGTGATGGACGAATTACCTCCTGGAAGAATTCCAATCACTACCGTTCATCGTTATGAAACTGCAAGGGCTTCCGTAATGGATTTCGTAAAAACAGAATTGGTAAAAGGAAGACAAATTTATTTTATCTACCCATTGATTGAGGAAAGCGAAAAACTGAGTTACGAAGATTTGATGCAGGGATACGAGCAGGTGAAATCTTATTTTCCGGAACCTCAGTACCGCATTAGTATGGTCCACGGCCGCCAACCATCTGAGCAGAAAGAGACCAATATGCAAAGATTTGTGAGTGGCGACACTCAGATTATGGTAAGTACCACCGTCATTGAAGTGGGCGTGAACGTTCCAAATGCATCGGTGATGGTGATTGAAAGTGCTGAAAAATTTGGCCTTTCTCAGCTCCATCAGCTACGGGGAAGGGTAGGAAGGGGCAGTGAAAAAAGTTTTTGCATATTATTAACTAGTGTCCGAGCAAGCAATGAAGCCCGAGAACGTATCAAGATAATGTGCGCTACCAATGATGGTTTCAAGATTGCTGAGAAAGACTTGGAATTACGCGGTCCCGGTGATATAGAGGGTACCCGTCAAAGTGGTGCTTTGAACTTTAAACTGGCTAGTATTGTTAATGATAAAGAATTATTAGAAAAGGCAAAAGAAATGGCTGAAAAACTGGTTGAGGAAGACGCAGATCTAATAATGGCAAAGAATTTGCAATTGAAAAATTATCTTCAATCGCAGAAAGGTAAAAATGGGTGGAGTAAGATATCTTAACTTTTAAATTTAGATTCTTGAAAGCATTGTCTAGAATTATCACAATATTCCTTTTTTCTTTCATCTTTAGTAGATCTTTAGCACAGGGCTATTTAGAGTTTGTAGAGAACAAGGGTCAGTGGGATAAACAAATTCAATTTAAAGGGAATCTTACTACTGGGGCTTTTGCTTTAAAGGCAGATGGAGGCTATAAAATTCTTTTGTATAATCCAGCCGACCTTACCGACCATGCGGGACATGCCACCAAAATTGAAAGTACTGGTGGTTCCAATATCAAAAAGGCGCAATCTATCTCCAATAAAACAAATCCTGTTGTTACTACTCAGGCTTCTGATAATTTGAGGGGACATGTATATGAGGTTAATTTTCTCAATTCAAATCCTTCCCCTATTGTTGTTCCAGATAAACCCTTGAAAACTTATAACAATTATTTCATTGGGAATGATCCACAAAAATGGGCATCACATTGTCAGCTGTTTAATGCTGTAACTTATAAAGAGATCTATCCAAAAATTGATGTGCGTTATTATAGTGATCAAGGAAAATTAAAATACGACTTCATAGTTCATCCAGGTGGTGATCCCACTCAGATCGCTATGTATTTTACAGGTGCAGATGCCTTAAAAATCAACGACGGAAATTTAGTAATCAAAAATTCTGCTCAGGATATCACTGAATTAAAACCAACTACCTATCAAATAACTAGCATTGGTAAAAAAGAGATTTCCAGCAGTTTTGATTTAAAGGGAAATATCATTCGTTTTCAATTGAATGAACCTGTGAATCCAAGAGAGACCTTGGTGATCGATCCTTTAATATTTTCCACCTTTACAGGAAGTATTGCCGATAATTGGGGCTATACCGCCACTTATGATAATAAAGGGAATTTTTATGCAGGAGGAACGGTGTTTGATCAAGGTTTCCCTGTGAGTGTGGGTGCATTTCAATCTGCTTTTAAAGGCCCCAAAGGCGGAACAGATATTGCCATCATGAAATTTAATGCCACTGGTACGGATCGTATTTACGCAACTTATATTGGAGGGTCAACTGGTAGTGAACAACCACATAGTCTTGTAGTTGATGCCAATAATAATTTAGTAATAGCAGGAAGAACGAATTCGATTGATTTTCCTGGAAACAGATTAGGTGGTGGAGGTAAATGGGACATTGTTCTCGCAAAATTAAATGTGGATGGATCTGGATTGATATCACGTATTATTGGAGGAACAGAAGATGATGGTGTAAATATTCGTGAAAAATCAGTTTGTAATGCACAGGTCGGCCCATGTTATGAATCTATTCTTAGAAATTATGGAGATGATGCACGTAGTGAAGTAATTGTAGATGCAGCTGATAATATTTATCTGGCGTCTTGTTCGCAGTCGCCCAATTTCCCTGTATCAAACGCTGCTTTCCCAAATCTCTCACCAAGTGCAGGAGCAAGATCTCAGGATGCTGTTGTATTAAAATTCAACCCAACTTTAACAACTGCATTGTTTAGTACTTTCTTGGGAGGATCGAGTGATGATGCAGGATTTGTGTTAGCATTGAACCCCACCAATAATGATATCTATGTAGCTGGAGCAACAGCAAGTACTGATTTTCCAGGAGATAAAACTGGTACAGTAGGATCGAGCTACAACGGTGATCTGGCAGATGGATTCATTGCCATTTTTAATAACGCTGGTGCGATTAAGAAAACGAGTTTCTTTGGATCAGCAGGTGTAGATATCATTTATGGAATTCAGTTTGATAAATTTTCTTTTCCTTATATCATGGGAACAACTACGGGAATTATTCCCGCCACACCTGGTGTGTATGCAGAACCCGGTGGCAAACAATTTATCACTAAACTCGATCAGAATTTAAGCTCCATTATATTCTCTACTAATTTTGGAACCAATTCCAGTATTCCCAATATTTCGCCAACCGCATTTTTAATTGATCGTTGTGAGAATATGTATGTTTCCGGTTGGGGTGGGGATGCAAATAAAAGAGAAAATTATGTGGCTTCTGCTGGTACTAAAGGAATGACTGCAGTACCTGGTCCAGATCAGGCATCATTAACAACTGATGGAAGCGATTTCTATTTTATTGTACTTGATAAAAACGCAAGCGGCATAAAATATGGCAGTTTTTATGGACAGGTTGGAGGTACTTTTCCTGACCATGTGGATGGAGGCACCAGTCGCTTCGATCGAAATGGCATCATCTATCAATCGGTATGTGCAAACTGTGGGGGTGGTACAAAGTTTCCTACCACTGCCGGTGCCTGGAGTGTTGCAAATGGAGCACAAAGCGGAGGATTTACCGGATGTAATTTAGCAGCAATTAAAATTGCCTTTAATTTGGCAGGTGTTGGAACCGATCTGGTTACTTCTATTAATGGGCGGGTGGGTGATACTGCAGGTTGTGTTCCTCTTACAGTAGTTTTTCAGGATTCCCTTGCCATGGGTAAAACCTATGTCTGGGATTATAATGATGGTTCAAAAAGAGATACTACACTTGTACCTAAAACTTCCCATGTATTTAATAATGTAGGGTTTTATCGTGTGAAATTAATTTCTATTGATTCTTCCAGTTGCAATATTGCAGATTCTTCTATTGTTACAATCAGGGTAAGAAACGATGCGGCCATCTTGAATTTTAAACCCACCAAAGTAGGGGCTTGTAATTCGTTGACCTACGATTTTACGAATCTATCCATTGCTCCCTCAAGTCCGGCAAAACCCTTTACAGCCAATTCATTCAAATGGTTCTTTGGTGATGGAAGTTCAACAATTGCAGGAACTCAAACAGTAACGCACACGTATGGTGCCGCGGGTACTTATGATGTGAAACTTGTTTTAATAGACACTAGCTATTGTAACAAATTTGATTCACTGGACTTGCAATTACATATTGCTGCCAATGTGAAAGCACAGTTTCAAACACCAGCTCTTGGCTGTGTTCCATATGATGCAGTGTTTAACAATACTTCTTTAGGTGGTGTTAATTTTATCTGGGATTTTGGTGATGGGTCGCCTGTTTCAACACTTACTAATCCTACACATAATTACCCAATTATCGGTACCTACAAAGTAACGTTGATTGCAAATGATCCAGGAACTTGTAACTTAACGGATACCGCAAGATTCAGTCTTAATGTAATATCGAAACCTACTGCAGGTTATTACTATTCACCTCAACCTACCATTCCAAATACTGCAGTGGTCTTCAATAATATTAGCTTTGGTGGAGTACTTTATAAATGGGTTTTTGGGGATGGAGATTCTTTGGTTACAAGTAAAAAAGATACTGCGATTTCGCATATTTATCCAGCAACGGGAGTATACAATGCTTGTCAAATCGTATTTAATGCTGGTGGATGTAGTGACACGGCCTGTCAGCAGATTTCTGTAACCATTAACCCGGGATGTGATGTGCCCAATGCATTTACTCCGAATGGCGATGGAACAAATGATAGGATTTATGTAAGAGGCTATGGCATCGTACAAATGACCTGGCGCATTTATGATCGTTGGGGTAATATGGTTTATGCCAGTGCGGATGCAAAGCAAGGTTGGGATGGAACTTTTAATGGTAAAATATTAGCACAAGATGTGTATCATTACACCTTACAAGTTGTGTTTAGCAATAAAGAATCGTTTGTAAAAAAAGGGGATATTACGCTTTTGAAGTGATCTGAGTAATATGGAAAGAATTAAAAACATCATTGTAGTATGTGTGATTTTTTTAACGCTTCAGGCGAGTGGACAGGACTTGCATTTTTCTCAATATTTCAATACTCCTTTATTGGTGAATCCCGCAAATACAGGGTTCAATCCTGATTATAGTTATCGTATTGGAGGAAACTACCGAACACAATGGGCCAATGTAGGTACTCCTTATAACACCATGGGCATTTGGGCCGATGCTAAAGTATTGGAAGATCGTTTTGAGAACGGTTGGTTAGGTGTTGGAGGATCCATCCTAAAAGATGTAGCAGGTGCCGGAACCTTGAATAAAACAGGAGCGTATGGCTCTATTGCCTATCATCAGATGTTGGGTTATAATAGTTTGTTGAGCGGGGGATTTACTTTGGGTTATGTGCAAAATAGTATTGACATTTCTAAATTGAATTTCGATAATCAATGGAATGGAAAATTTTTCGATATCAACATTCCTTCCAACGAACCATTCGCCTATAGTCAGGTAGGATACCTTGATTTGAATGTAGGTCTGAATTATGCCTATTTTGCATCAGACAATATCTATTTAAATGCAGGTGTAAGTTTGATGCATGTGAATAAGCCGCAGGCAAGTTTTTTTAGTACAACAATTGCAGATAATCGTTTAAATAGAAGGTATACGGCTTTTGCTAATGCAAGTATTAAAATTCAAAACCTTTGGATAGTAAATCCCAATATTTATATCAGTAAAATGGGTGCAAGCTGGGAAACTGTTTTAGGGGTGAATGCCAATCGAAATTTGAGTGGCGACGGCGAACAGCAACTGATTGTTGGTTTGTATTATCGGAACCATGACGCATTGATTCCCATGGTAGGATATCAGTTAAACGACTTAAAGTTTACCATCAATTATGATGCAACTGTATCTGCTTTAGGCAGTTTAAATGGCACAAGAGGTGCCTATGAATTGTCAATCGTAAAAAGTGGCATTTTCAGTACAGGATCTACTGCTATCAAATGTCCTACTGTGAGATTTTAATATTTGAATCTTTCATCTATCTTATTTTGTTTTTTTATGTGCTAGGCGAACTAGTATGCTGCTTAATTTTTATCTTGCAGCACATCAATTGCGAGATATGAAATATTTACCATTAGATCCTTCCATTTTTATAGAAAACAGAAAACGCTTTATTAAAGAAATGAAGCCGAATAGCATTGCCATTTTTGTAAGCAACGATGAGTGGCCTTCCAATGGCGATGCCTTGCACGCGTTTAAGCAAAACACAGATTTGTATTGGCTTAGCGGTGTGGAGCAGGAAGATACGATGGTAATCTTATTCCCAGATTGTCCAGATCCGAAATACAAGGAAGTATTGGTTTTGGTTCGCCCTAATGAACTAAAAGAGAAATGGAATGGTAAAAGACTACGTGCCAATGAAGCTACAGGGATATCGGGGATTAAATCTGTCATTTGGTTAGATAGTATCGATGCATTATTGCAAACCTGGGTTCACCTAGCAGATACCATTTACTTAGATTCTAATGAAAATGATAGAAAGGATTCTTTGATTCAATCTAGGGATTATCGTTTTATTACTGAGATGAAAAGTCGGTATCCTTTGCACAATTATGCAAGGGCAGCAAAGATCATGAAAGAACTTCGCGGCATTAAAACAAAAAGCGAAGTAGCTGTTTTGCAAAAAGCAATTGATATCACTGATAATACCTTTCGCAGATTGTTGAAGTTTATTAAGCCAGGTGTGATGGAGTATGAAATTGAAGCAGAAATTTTTCATAGCTTTTTAACTCAACGTTCTGCTGGTCCTGCTTATGGAAGCATTATAGCAAGTGGAGATAATGCGCGCATTCTGCACTATGTTTCCAATAATCAGGAATGTAAATCAGGTGATTTGATATTGATGGATTTTGGTGCTGAGTATGGTGGATATTGTGCAGACCTTACCAGAACTATTCCCGTGAATGGCAAGTTCACAGCGCGTCAAAAAGAAGTTTATAATGCGTGTTTAAATATTCATAATTATTGCAAGGGTATTTTAAAACCAGGTATCAATATTGTTGATTATACCGAGAAAGTAGGGGATGAAGCAACCAATCAGTTCTTAAAAATTGGGTTGATTTCAAAAGCGGATGTGAAGAATGAGGATAAAGAAAATAGAGCGTATCGTAAGTATTTGTACCATGGTATTTCGCACCATTTGGGAATAGACGTGCACGACTTAGGTACCAGAACCGCACCTATTAAAGCAGGAATGGTGTTTACTATTGAACCTGGTATTTATATTGAAGAAGAAAAAATGGGTGTACGCATCGAAAATAATTATTGGATCACCAAAAACGGCAATCAAGATCTGATGAAGAATATTCCAATAACGGTAGAGGAAATTGAAAGACTGATGAAAAAATCATAGTAGCTGAAAATGAAAAAACAGATCCCTAATTTATTTACGCTTGCGAATCTTTTTTTTGGGTGCATGGCCATTGTATCTATCCTGCAATCGGGTTTATCAGTAAGTTATGATGCCAGTGGTGAAAATCTGGTAGAAATTCCGGAAAGGATCTA
>CANBQT010000023.1 GCA_947371755.1 Chitinophagaceae bacterium | reverse complement strand
ACCACCACCGGTGGTAATGCATTGAAGTTCTATGCTTCAGTACGTTTGGATATCAGAAGAATGACACAGATCAAAGATGGTGATACCGCAGTAGGTAACCACGTAAAAGTAAAAGTGGTAAAAAATAAAGTAGCACCTCCTTTCCGTGCTGCTGAATTCGATATTGTTTTTGGTGAAGGAATCAGCAAGGTTGGTGAGATCATCGATATGGGAGTAGAATTAGGTATCGTAAACAAAAGCGGAAGCTGGTTTAGTTACGAAGCCAATAAACTTGGACAAGGAAGGGATTCTGTAAAAACATTATTACACGACAACCCAGAATTAGCCAACGAAATTGAAGCAAAGATTCGCGCAAAAATTGCTGACGCAAAAGTTGTAGCAGAAGCATAAAATAGTTTTGACGGGTTAGTAAGCCGGGCCATCCTGAAAGGGATGGCTTTTTTTGTGCCTGCTTAAATAGTGCAATTATTAGCGGGAATTGAATACTATAACCCGTTTTTATACGTTCTAAGTGACAGATTCCAGGTGAAAGAACACCCGGCTGGTAAAGAATTACATAAAAATTAAATAGGTAAAAAACAATGAAGTCAAACTCCTACATCCCTGCCCTAACAGGCGTAAGAGCCATTGCTGCGTTTTTGGTTTTTTTTCATCACTTCAACCAGTTGGATTTTCCCTTTCCATTAAGAAGAACGTTGAACGAATTTCATATGGGTGTAACCATGTTTTTTCTATTGAGCGGATTTTTAATTTGTATGCGATATTATGATTCCTGCGAATTATCCGAAACATGGTTTAGGAAATATATTAAAAACAGGATTGCACGGATCTATCCCATGTATTTATTATTAACCCTGGTTACATTCGGGTTGTATTTTGTATTTGGAGGAGAGGCAAGTGTATTAAATGGTTTTGGTTCACCTATCGTGTTATTATTATTAAACGTGTTTTTTCTTCGGGGCTTTTTTGATGATTTTAAATTTACTGGAGTTGGACAGGGTTGGTCGCTTACAGTAGAAGAATCATTTTACTTCTTGGCACCTTTATTTTTCATGCAAATGAAAAAAAATAAAAAGGCCATCATCTACTTACCTATTCTTCTGTTAACAGCTGGTTCTTTGTTGGTTTTAATCTTCAGAAACTTTTCAATTTTTGGTTTCTTTGGAAATTTCACTTTCATGTTCCTCTATACATTTTTGGGAAGATGCGTTGAATTTTTTATTGGAATGGGATTGGCTTTGATTGTATTAAAACAAAATGAAGAAGATAGAAAATATCCCATCTTCACCATTTTAGGGATCTTTGGAATTGCAGCCAGCATTGGAATAATGGCAGGTATACCCTTACATGGAATTGAATACGGTTTATATCATCCATTTGGTATCGTTACCAATAACCTGATCTTACCCATTGGAATTGCATTTTTTTATTTTGGATTGATCAAAGAAAAATCAATCATTAGAAATTTCCTTTCCTCCGCAACCATGCAATTACTGGGAAAAAGTTCTTATATCTTTTATCTGATCCATATTGGAGTAATTGCCAACTTCGCCAAAATCTGGACAAGATCCGGAGTTGATGCATTTTATAATTGGCTAGACGTAAAAGGTTTTGATTGGTTATCTGAACACCTGAACGATAGTGTTTTATTTATTGGTACCGTGTTTATTTTATTAAATCTCGTATCGATTCTCTTGTATAAAACAATTGAAGAACCAGTGAATTTGTATATAAGAAAATCTAAACTTTTGGTTAAAAATGTTTAAGACAAAAGCAAGCATAAAATCATATCCTATATATGAATCTTGGGTTTTTTTGAATAAAAAAACTGTGATGATGGCGCGTCTTATGTTGATAATGATTGTTTTAATGTTTGGTTTTAATAAAACCAGAGCCACCCTTTCGCCCGAAAAAAATTTTTCTGTTTCACACCATTTCGGACAGGTAAATATTTCTATCAATCCCACTGAAAAAAATGGTGAGTTTACTAAAAAGACAAAAGTTGCTTATAAGCTCAACATCAAGAACGGTTTGTCTGAAGACCAAAAAGGAACCGTCTATTACAAAATAGAAAACGAAAACGGTACTACAACATTAGAAAAAACTTTTGATGTAAATGTACCTGCTAATAAAAAACTGGAAACAACCATTACCATTCCCCACACAACAGATGGTACTTTCAAAATATTTTTTCAGGTAGAACTAAATAATTTAAAATCGGCTGTCAATTTTAATTTTACATATAACAACGTTGCTGGCAAGGGATCTAAAGCAATTGCCTCTACAGAAAATGCAGAATCTGTTGCAGATGGATCTGCATCTGAAGGCGAAATTAAAACAATCATGAAGCCTAGTAACTATGATGGTACATTCGTAGGTAATGAATCGATTGTATATAATCTGGAATTGCGCAATTCCTATCCAATTTCACAAGAAGGTACATTTAGATATGCAGTAAAAGAAGCAATAACAGGAAACATTATTTCGGAAAAACAATATGATGTTAAGCTGGATAAAAAAAGTAATAAAAGTTTTAAACTTAAAATTGCAACACCCCCACAGCCGGGTATCTATAATATAGAATTTGCAATTAATACCAATGCTTATGACGATACAACCCATTATGCATTTGGTTATGAGATCGCTAAAATAAAATCTCCTTATCATCGTCCGGATGATTTTGATGAATTCTGGAGAACCGCCATGGATGAATTGGCATCAATTAATCCTGCGTATAAAATTGAAGAAGACTTTGAACAAAGCAATAAGCTATTCAATGTGTATAAGGTGGAAATGTCTTCCATTGATAATATCAGGATCAACGGCATTCTTACCATACCTAAAACTGCTATTGGTGGGAAGTTCCCTGTGCTAGTGGGTTTTGGGGGATATCAGGTTTTGGCTAGGCCCTTATTTTTTGATGAGTTTATTTCTTTTACTGTAAACGTCAGGGGTGCTGATAGAAATAATATGTCGGATGTAAATCCAAACAATCAAGACATCTTAACATTAAACATCAACGACCCGGCAAAATATATTTATCGGGGAATTTATATGGACTGTCTCAGGTTTGTTGACTTTCTGTTTGCCAACGATAATATGGGATTTGATCTAAACAGGATTGCAGTTTTTGGAGGAAGTCAGGGCGGATCATTTGCGTTAATTACTGCTTCACTTCTTAACAAAAAAATTAAAACCTGTATTGCGGACAACCCAACATTTTGCGACTATCATATTAATTTATTAATGGAGCCGCAAATCAGAGAGTCATCTTTTGTATTAGAATATTTAGGAAAATACCTTCGTGCTAATGCCAACTTTTTTACAAAAGAAGAAATGTTACAAACGCTGAGCTATTTTGAGATTCAGAATTTTATGCCCAAAATAAAATGCCCGGTACTATTGGGGGTTGGTTTATTAGACCCTCTAGCTCCTGCAGTTACAACGATTGGTGCGTATAATAAAATGAGTCGTGACGTTATCAAGGCAAGTGAAATTTATATATTTCCCGAATTGGCACACGAAGTACCTGAAAGACACAATACGTTTAAAAGCACCTGGTTTTTTGAAAAATTAACTGCAGGCAAAAAGTGATAATATGGCTATGAAAAAGACAATATTTTTTCTAATACTCATCTGCTTATCAGGAATGGCAAAAGCAGATTGGCCCGTTGGTAAAAAGAGGTTGATGATAACCCCTTCTTTTTCCTATTTCTATACCTCCAGGGTATTCGATTCAACAGGAAGGATAAAGGCTTCGGCCAATAATGATCAGTTTATTTCCAAAACACTGGGAATTTACGGAATAGCTGGATTATCGAGAAGGTTAGACCTGATCTTTAATGTTCCCATTTCGAATGTAACTGCAAAAAACATTTATGTCAAAGAATCCAAAACGGGAATTGGTGATGCCATGTTTGGATTTGCATATCACACTCCGTCGAATAATTTAAAAAGCTTTTTCACTATGAAGGCCTTGGTGATCCTTCCTGTGTATAGTAATGTAAGCGCACCTTATATGGGTTATGGTTCAAAGGGTGCCAGAGTTGCAGCCAATTATTCTTTTAGTCCGAGGAAAAGAAGTTTTGCAGTAATTGAAGGGGGGTATGCCAGATATTTTGATGAAAAAGATGGCCCTAATCAATATTCTTTAGACCTCACTTATGGTAAAGAATTATCAAACGGCTTTTTACTTTCATTTTCATATAACCACTTATCATCCGTAAGTGATAATAAATCTTTTAGTACCAATTTAAATATCAATAAAGACTATATGTATGGAAAGATCTCTTGTGCTTTTGGTAAAAAAATAAGCAGAACAATTACTCCATATATTCAAACCTTTTATACCTTGTATG
Organism: Chitinophagaceae bacterium; assembly: GCA_947371755.1. Classification (GTDB taxonomy): domain Bacteria; phylum Bacteroidota; class Bacteroidia; order Chitinophagales; family Chitinophagaceae; genus Sediminibacterium. The sequence goes on along the minus strand of CANBQT010000023.1, from coordinate 42,853 downwards.
GAAGAAATGCTGGTCAGGGTTTTGGAGGATCGGTATTTGTTGCCTTAAAAATTCCATAAACCCATTATCGTTCAACCGCTAAATACGAATTAAAGATTGATCTATTATTTATTGAAGCCCTTTATTCGTTTTGCCATAGCGATATTTTGTCCTGCATTACGCATGCAAAACGGGTCCATTGTAAATATGCGGGGACCTGTATTAATTGCTGCGAACCATCCCAATTCCTTTCTAGACGCTATTATCATTGCGTCGATTTTTAAAAGACCCATACATTTTTTAGCAAGGGGAGATGCATTTCATAAACCCTGGCATAATTTTCTTTTACGCACATTACACATGTTTCCGGTTTACCGGTTAAGAGAGGGTAAAGAATATCTGGGATTAAATGCAGCTGCATTTGAGAACAGCAGGAAAGTACTGAGTCAAAACGGCATTGTACTCATTTTTATTGAGGGCATCTGCTTGAACAAACATGAGTTACAGCCCTTTAAAAAAGGAGCTGCCAGAATTGCAAGTACCTGTTGGAAAGAAGGCATCCCAGTACAAGTGCTTCCACTGGGTATGGGTTATAGTTCTTTTGATAGAATGGGCAAATCGGTATTAGTACAGACCGATGAACTTATGCAACAAAAGGACCTGATGTATTTGGAGGAAGAAGCAAAGAACTATGTGCTTTTTAATCAAATATTATTTCAAAAAATTGAAGCACTCATCAAAGTACCAGAAATAATACCACAAGAATCCGGCTTGATCAAGCTGTTTGGTGGGTTAGGTAAAATCATTCACTTACCGTTATATCATCTAATAAGTGGGTTTGTGCGGAATAAAACAAAAAGAACCGTCTTTTATGATTCCGTACTTTTTGGATTATTATTTTTCTGCTACCCCATTTATCTCCTCATTTTAGGAATCTTACTCTGGAGCTTACAAATCCCCATCTTCTTTGTGCTGTTGATATTGATAGCACACCCTATCCTTGCATATTTTGCCACCTACTCTAAAATTCATACAAGGAGTTGAATATCTAATTAACTTCATGATGTCTTTAAGGCATTAAAAATATTTATGGCTAATACAAAAATACTAGGCAAAAGAAAAAGAATTGCGTTGGTTGCCCACGACCACAAAAAGGCTGATTTAATTGAATGGGCCATCTATAATAAAACCGAATTAGCAAAACATGAATTATTTGCTACAGGCACTACAGGAAAATTAGTAGAAGAAGCATTAGACAGACCAGTAAAAAAATTATTGAGTGGTCCATTGGGAGGTGACCAACAAATTGGAGCGATGATTGCACAGGGAGAAATTGATGTGATGTTATTTTTCTGGGACCCCATGGAAGCTCAACCACACGACAGTGATGTAAAAGCATTGTTGCGTTTATGTGTGGCCTGGAATATTCCAATGGCATGCGATAGAGCGACAGCAGATTTTATCATGACTTCTCCATTCATGCATAATGAATACGAAGCAGCCCAACCTGATTATACTGGATATTTAAATAGGGATGTGAAAGAAGATGAAGAATAGTATACAATTGAGACCCTGGCAAAAACAGGATGCACAAGTTCTGGCAGCTATTGCAAACAATAGAAAGATCTGGAATAATGTGCGTGATCAATTGCCTAATCCGTATTCGGTAATGGATGCTTTGCAATGGATGAATCATATCAAAGACTATCAACCGGAACAAAATTTTGCGATTTTATATAATGGTGTTGTAGCGGGAAATATAGGTTGCAAATTGCAGGAAGATGTGTATCGAAAATCAATTGAGATCGGTTATTTTATTGGAGAAGAATATTGGGGTAAAGGAATTGCAACGGAAGCAATCGGTTTATTTGTAGAATACCTTATTGCAAACTTTCAACCGATTCGTATTTATGCAGAAGTGTTCGAACACAACAAAACGAGCATGAAAGTGTTACAGAAAAATGGATTTTTTCTGGAGTCTATCAGAAGAAAAGCTGCCATAAAAAATAATGAGATATTGGATGATTATGTGTGGGTTAAACTGGTTTAACAAATCGAAAAATAACATGAATAAATAAGAAACGGCCACTAAATAAATTGTGGGTTCGGGTATAACTTTTTTTCAGGTGATTTTTTCTATCATCTTATCAGGGGTATAATTATCTACAAAGGGAACAGAACAAGAAAAATAAAGAACAATGAAAAAAATGATGATTGTGTTTGCGGTGTTCACCTATTTCAGTGTAACCGCACAAGATTCTATTCGCGTAACCGATCTTAGTTCGGCTGCCAAATTAATAGACCTCCATTACACACAAAAAGAACTCGACACCATGTATGCGGGCGTGATGGAAAATTTCGAGAACTATCGACTGATGCACAAAGAGCATTTAGACAATAGTGTACCTATGAGTCTTTCGCAAAACCCGGTTTTACCAGGGATGCATTTTAATATGAAACAGGAGTCCATTAATTGGAATATACCTGCCAATATAAATCTGCCAAAAAATAAAAATGATCTCGCTTATTTTTCTGTGTTAGAATTGGCATCATTAATCAAGAATAAAAAAATCAGTTCTGTTGCGCTCACACAATTTTTTATCGATCGATTAAAAAAATATAGCGACACATTGCAGTGTGTGATCGGTTATACCGAAGTGATTGCAATGGAACAGGCAAAGCAAGCTGATGCAGAAATTGCAAAAGGAAAATATAGAGGACCACTTCATGGAATCCCCTACGGATTGAAAGATTTGTTTGCAGTAAAAGGAACTAAAACCACCTGGGGTGCTGCACCTTATAAAGATCAGGTGATTGAAACAGATGCCTATGTATATACGCGTTTAAAAGATGCAGGTGCTGTGCTCATCGCAAAATTTACATTAGGGGCATTGGCTATGGGTGATTATTGGTATGGTGGTCGCACAAAAAATCCATGGAATTTAACCCGAGGATCATCAGGTTCGTCAGCAGGTTCTGCATCAGCAACGGTTGCAGGATTAGTACCCTTTGCTATTGGTACGGAAACCTGGGGCTCTATCACCTCTCCCTCTGGCACTTGCGGCGCAACCGGTTTGAGGCCTACGTTTGGGAGTATTAGTCGCTCAGGTGCTATGACCCTCAGCTGGAGTTTAGATAAGGCAGGTCCGATTTGTAGAAGTGCCGAAGACGCGGCTATTGTATTTAGTGCTATTCACGGAACAGATGGTAAGGATCAGAGTGCTGTTAATATGCCCTTTAATTATCAGCCCACGAATGTTTTGAAGGGAAAGAAGATTGCTTATGCAAAAAACTATTTTGATAAACTTACTGATACCAGTTTAACGGAATGGAAAGTACTGGATGTGTATCGCAAGTTAGGCGTAGAATTAATTCCTGTAAATTTTCCGGATAGTGGCGTGTATAATTTTAATATCATGGATGTGGTAATCAGTGCAGAGTGTGCAGCGGCTTTTGATGAGTTTACCAGAAATGGATTAGATGATCAGATGACGAGACAGGGTAAATATGATTGGCCAAATAGTTTCAGGGTTTCGAGGTTAATGCCTGCTGTAGAATATGTGAATGCAAATCGACATCGCTATGCATTAATGCAGAAAGTAAATGAATTCATGCAACAGTATGATGCAGTGATCTGCCCGAATTTTGGAGGCAATCAATCTGCTATCACTAATTTAACCGGACACCCAGTAATTGTTTTTCCCACAGGATTCAATAAGCTGAAATTACCCACCAGTATCACATTAGTTGGAAAACTATATGATGAAGCAACCATTATTTCCATTGCTAAAGCGTATCAATCTGCCACAAATTGGAATAAATTGCATCCAAGCCTTTTTCAATAGATCAACCATTATTTAATTTATCAAGTAATCATGAAGAAAAACATTCAGAACATTCTTTGCATCATTGCTACTGGCTTCATCAGCCTTACCGCCATGAGCCAAAAAACAATTACTGGTTTTACAGAAACCAATGCTGCAAAACAAAAGCAGACCGAACAAAAATTCGATGCAGTTTTAAGTGCAGAAAAAATCGGTGCAACAATCAAAGATCTGGCATCCAAGCCGCACCATTTGGGATCAGTTGGCGGCAAAGCTGTGGCAGAAAATATATTAGCGCGATTTAAATCTTATGGCTGGGATGCTTCTATTGAAACGTATCAGGTTTTATTTCCTACACCCAAGACCAGGTCTTTGGAAATGGTATCTCCAACTAGTTATAAGGCATTATTGAAAGAACCTGCATTAAAAGAAGATGCCACATCCAATCAGGAAGACCAGCTACCGACTTATAATTGCTGGAGTGCAGATGGAGACGTAACTGCAGAAGCGGTGTTTGTGAATTATGGTGTACCTGCAGATTATGAAGTGTTGGAAAAATTAGGAATTGATGTAAAAGGAAAGATTGTGATTGCAAAATATGGTCATAGCTGGAGAGGGATCAAACCAAAAGTGGCACAGGAACATGGCGCTATTGGTTGTATTATCTATTCTGATCCAAGTGATGATGGCTATGGTGCGGGTGAAGTGTATCCAAAAGGACCTTTTAAAAATGAATATGGTGTTCAACGCGGATCGATCATGGATATGGTGATTTATCCTGGGGATCCATTAACTCCTGGTGTTGGTGCTACAGAAAATGCCAAAAGATTAGATCGATTAGAAGCTACCAATCTTTTAAAAATTCCTGTATTACCCATCAGCTATCATGACGCTAAACCATTATTAGAATCATTAGAAGGGGTGGTTGCTCCTGAATCATGGAGAGGTGGTTTGCCTTTTACGTATCATATAGGACCAGGAAAAACCAAGATCCATTTGAAAGTTGATTTCGATTGGAAAATTCGCCCAGCTTATGATGTGATTGCAAAGATGAAAGGGTCTGAATATCCTGATCAGTGGGTAATTCGTGGCAATCACCACGACGCCTGGGTGAATGGTGCCAACGATCCTGTAAGTGGTATGGCTGCATTATTGGAAGAAGCCAGATCTATTGGTGAATTAGCAAAATCTGGTTGGAAACCAAAAAGAACTCTCGTGTATTGTGCTTGGGATGGTGAAGAACCAGGATTGATTGGATCAACTGAGTGGGTAGAAGATCATGCCAAAGAATTGCAAGAGAAAGCGGTGGTATATATTAATTCGGATGGAAATGGAAGAGGATTTTTAGATGCTGAAGGGTCTCATGCTTTGGAGCAAATGGTATATGAAGTAGCCAAAGACGTAACTGATCCACAAACAGGAGTATCTGTTTATGAAAGAAGAAAAGCCGCTGATCTTATGGGCGCCTCTGGAATAAAAGCAAAACAAGATATCTTGAATGAAAAAGATTTTCATATTGCTGCTATGGGTTCTGGATCTGATTATTCTTCATTTATCCAACACCTTGGATTACCATCTTTAAGTATTGGATTTGATGGAGAAAACGCTGGGGGTGAATACCATTCTATTTATGATAGTTATGACCATTATAGTAAATTCAAAGACCCGGGTTTCGTATATGGTGTTGCATTGGCAAAAACTGCCGGTCGCGCTGCTTTAAGAATGGCCGATGCTGAAGTGTTACCGTTTGATTTTACACGTTTACAAAAAACAATTGCAGGTTATGTAAAAGAATTATCGGGTACTGTTGATCAGTTACGTGAAACCACAAAGGTTGAAAACGAATTGATCAGATCAAATGTGTATCAGTTAGCGCAGGACCCCACTAAACCAGAAAAACTACCTGTAGCAAAAGCAGCAGTTCCTTATTTAGATTTTCATGGTATTCAAAATGCATTGGATGATTTGGATAGAGCTAGTAAAAGTTTGAATGATTGGTTAAGTAAGCAAGACAATAAAGTAAGTGCCAAAACCAACCAATCATTGTATCGTGCAGAACAACAATTATTGTCTGCGCAAGGCCTGCCAAGAAGAGGTTGGTTTAAACACACTATTTATGCTCCAGGATTTTATACAGGTTATGGTGTAAAAACAATGCCTGGAATCAGAGAAGCAATTGAGCAAAAAAACTGGGCAGAAGCTCAGGAACAAATGAATATTGATGCAGCAAATATTGCAGCATTAGCTTCTTATTTACAAGCAATCACTCAATAAAAATTGCATCTTGAAAAGAATTGTTTCAATACTCTTTGTTATTTCTTTATGTAGTTGTGCTGTTTCACATAAAGCGAATTATAAGAACGATGCGATTGGCTCTTTGAAACTGATTGATGAGTATGAAATTCCATACAACCAGGAATTCAAGGGCACATCCATTGGAGGATTATCGGGTATTGATTATGATGCCGAAAAAGACTTGTATTATTTAATCAGCGATGATCGTTCTGCGATCAATCCTGCCAGATTTTATACCGCTAAAATTTTATTGAACTCAAAAGGAATTGATACTGTACAATGGATTGCAACATACCCTATGTTGCAATCCAACGGTATGGTATATCCTGATTCAAAACAAGATCCTGCTCACACACCCGATCCAGAAGCGATTCGATGGAATGCTTCAACAAAAGAATTGATCTGGACAAGTGAAGGAGAAAGAATTGTTCGTGGAAATTCAGTAGTACTTGAAAACCCTGCTATCACTCGCATTTCGGCTGAGGGAAAATATCTTGATACTTTTCCATTACCTGCAAATTTGATCATGCATGCCACAGAAAAAGGCCCCAGACAAAATGGAGTGTTGGAAGGATTGACCTTTGATAAAAATTTCCAGACATTGTATGTGAATGTGGAAGAACCTTTATTCGAAGACGGACCAAGAGCAGATGTTGTTCCTAATAATGCGTGGATCAGAATCTATCAGTATGATATAGCCAGTAAAAAAAATACGGCTCAATACGCTTATCATTTAGAACCTGTTGCATATCCTGCAACACCGGTTGATGCATTTAAAATAAATGGTGTTCCAGATATTTATGCCATTGGTAATAACCAGCTCATCGTTTTAGAAAGATCTTTTTCTACTGGCCGATTACCCTGTACTTTAAAAGTGTATCTGGCAGATTTGAATGGTGCAGAAGACATTAAAGAAAACAGTTCTTTACAAATCAATCCTGTAACGAAACCTGTGAAGAAGAAACTGTTATTGAACATGGATGATTTGAAAATCAATACGGATAATATTGAAGGCGTCACATTTGGTCCTACGTTACCGAATGGTCATCGTACATTGATTTTTGTATCCGACAATAATTTTGCATCCTTCGAAAAAACGCAATTGCTATTATTTGAAATTCTACCTTAGACCTATGCGTGGATTTTTTATGCTACTGTTTTTGTTTTTTTTAATGAGTTGCAAACCCAAAACTCATTATGAGAATCCGCATATTGCGATCCAAACAAAATATGGCGACATAGAAATTGAACTCTTACCCAAACAGGCGCCGAAAACAGTGGCAGCATTTTTAAGTTATGTGGATTCCGGATTTTATTTCAATAGTAGTTTTTACAGGGCGTTGAATATGGAGAACCAACCCTCCAATGCACCTAAAACAGAATTGATACAGGGGGGAATCTGGAAAACCAACTATAAGAAAGCATCTACCATCAAAGGGATAGAACACGAAACAACCGAACAAACTAAGATCAAACATACTGAAGGAGTCATCTCCCTTGCCAGAGCAAAACCCGGTACTGCCGGAACGGAATTTTTTATCGTGATTGGTAATCAGCCAGGGTTGGATTATGGGGGCGAAAACTGCGAGGATCGTCAGGGTTATGCTGCTTTTGGCAGGGTGGTGAAAGGCCTGAATCTTGTATTTAAAATCTCCGGTCAGAAGCTAAATGGCCAATATATTTCTCCACAGGTTGATATTTTCAACATTGTAAGACTATGATTTTCGATTTAATGAAAGCTATTAATAAACATCCACTAAAAAGGTGATACTCTGCTTATGTCTATAAACAACATTCGACCCTTTGATAGTTGCGGGAAGCCATTTGGGACTTTTTTGCAAAATTCGGATAATCTCATTGTCGGCAGACCATTCTACTGATTTTTCAATCCTGATATTACTTAAGTTACCTGATTTATCTACTATAAAACAAACCACCACGGTATACTTTGTACTTTTATTAGTAAGATTTTTAAGTCTTTCAGGAGTCACCAGATTTTTTTCTAAATAAGAGGTCCAACCCTTTATTCCCCCATTAAATTCGGCAGGACGTGCATCAGCAGGATCAATGTTTACGTCAATTTGCCTTTGTTGAGTACTATCTCCTTCAACAGCCGGTTTTTTGGTAGAATTGTTTGATTTCTGAGCCACATCTTTTATATTATTCTCGAAATTAATTTTTTGTCCATTTAAAAAACTGGCAGAACTATCCTTTTCCCCCTTTAAATTATACCAGATAAAATCTCCATTAGCAACTTCTAGTGCTGCATCTTTATAGGATTCCCAGGAAATCATGGGACCATATATCTGGTAATTGCGACAGGTATATAGCGTATCACTTTCCTTAACAACACTCATAACAAAAAATGCAGAATCCAGCGAGGAAGTAGGAGACCAATCTTTTTTATAAGCATAAAGGGTTTCTCCTTTTTGTGCTTGCGCATAAAAGCAAGCAGTAGTAAACAAAAACAAACAAAAAACTAATTTCATATCTCCTGTTTAAAGTATTTTCTTTTGATTAGACAGAATACCGATTTAACTTAGTTGTCCAATTCTGAATTATGCCCTTTCATTTACACGCACCCTATTCTCCAGCCGGAGATCAGCCCTCAGCTATCAAGCAGTTGACGGATAATGTGAATGATGGTGAACAGTTTCAAACATTGTTAGGTGTTACGGGGAGTGGTAAAACCTTTACGATTGCTAATCTAATACAAAATACGCAACGCCCCACACTGGTACTCACCCATAATAAAACATTGGTGGCGCAATTGTATGGAGAATTTAAACAGTTCTTTCCAGAAAATGCGGTGGGATATTTTGTGAGCTATTACGACTACTATCAGCCCGAAGCATATATGCCTGTTACGGGTACTTATATTGAAAAGGATCTGAGCATTAATGAAGAGCTAGACAAACTGCGTTTACAGGCCACCTCACAATTATTGAGTGGTAGAAGAGATATCATTGTGGTAGCGAGTGTGAGTTGTATTTATGGTATGGGTAATCCCACAGAATATGAGAATGGAATTATTAGAATTCAAAAAGGACAGGTCATTTCTCGCCAGGGATTTTTACACGCATTGGTCAATTCATTATACAATCGTTCACAAGGTGAATTTGGAAGAGGTACATTTCGTGTAAAAGGTGATACAGTGGATATCAATTTGCCCTATGTAGATTTTGGTTATCGCGTTACCTTTTTTGGGGATGAGATCGAAGAGATTGAAAGCATAGAAACAGCCACCAGCAAGCGTATTGGCGTGATGGATACAGCTGCGATATTTCCTGCCACTTTATATTTAGCTCCGAAGGAAATGATCTTACAAGTGATGCATGAGATCCAGGATGAGATGATGGCACAGGTGGAATATTTTAAAAGCACCGGCAAATTTATTGAAGCACAAAGATTAAAGGAAAGAGTTGAATACGATATTGAAATGATTCGTGAATTGGGTTATTGTAATGGGATTGAAAACTATTCACGTTTCTTCGATCGCAGAAAACCGGGAACAAGACCTTTCTGTTTGTTAGATTATTTTCCGAAAGACTTTTTATTAGTTGTGGATGAAAGTCACCAAACTATTCCTCAGGTAGCAGGTATGTATGGTGGTGATAGAAGTAGAAAATTAGTGTTGGTGGAATACGGTTTTCGTTTACCTAGTGCGATGGATAACCGGCCCTTGAATTTTAATGAGTTTGAAGCGTTGACCGGACAAACCATTTTTGTGAGTGCTACACCTGGTGATTATGAACTGGAGAAAACCGGTGGCGTGGTGGTGGAACAAATTGTTAGACCAACTGGATTGTTAGATCCTCCTATTCAAATCAGACCAAGTGTCAATCAGATCGATGATTTATTAGATGAGATCGATAAAACGGTGAAGAAGGGAGATCGGGTTTTGGTAACCACCTTGACGAAGCGGATGGCAGAAGAGATGGATAAATATCTCGGACGCATCAATATCAAATCAAAATATATCCATAGTGATGTAGATACTTTAGAGCGCGTGGAAATTTTACGTCAATTACGATTAGGAGAGATAGATGTATTGGTGGGGGTAAATTTATTGAGAGAAGGATTGGATTTACCCGAGGTGTCGCTGGTAGCAATTTTGGATGCAGACAAAGAAGGTTTTTTGCGCAATGAAAAGTCTTTGACACAGACCGCAGGTAGAGCAGCGAGAAATGTGGATGGTTTTGTGATCTTTTATGCGGATAAGATGACGGAGAGTATGCAAAGAACCATCGACGAAACGAACCGGAGAAGAGAAAAACAGGTGGCTTATAATATAGAACATGGCATTACACCAAAGACCATTATAAAAAGCAGGGAACAGGTTTTTGCCCAAGGTTCTGTCTTGGATATTAAAGGCTATGACCCATCGAACCCTTATGCTTTGCAACAGGATGCGCAATTGGTAGCTCCAAAAGCAGCGGAAGAGCAGGAAGTTTATAAGACCATTCCACAGGTTGAAAAAGCTATCGGAAAAACCAAAAAGGAAATGGAGAAAGCAGCGAGAGATCTGGACTTTATTGAAGCGGCGAGATTAAGGGATGAGATGTTTAGACTGCAAAAGGAATTAGCCGAAATGAAGTAGATGTTTCTGAAAATCAATGATTAACTACTATTTTCTGTTATAAAATGCTTATTTTCCCACGAATATTATATAAAAAAGATTAAAATTTGTACCCCTAAAGAATAATGATATCCTCCCCATAGAATTATTCCTATGCCGATAACCAGCAAAACCCGAATCATATTAAGCGTTGTAATGCTCATTATTTTGAGCATTATCAATTATTATGTCCAGTTCGGAGATATAAATGGCTTATTGTTCATTGGGGTCATCATCTTTTTTTCTTATCAGGACGATGTAAAATTTTCGGGTGCTATTCTTTATTGCGCATTAGCGAATATTTTATGGGAATACGGGGATTTGGCCAATCATAAATTTTCGAATGATATTGCCGCATTAATAACCAGTAGTTTTAGGATCATCATTTCAATACTTACTTCTATTGGTACCCACACTTTTTATTTAGAAAAAATTCAAAAAGAAACCATCCTCAGACAAAAAACCGAGTTGGAGAAAACCAACCTGGAATTAAATAAGTTCATTGCAATGGCTGCTCATGATATTCGTAATCCGGTAGCATCCATTAAAATGATCACAGATTTTCTGGTGGATGATGAGTTCCTAACAAAGGAATCGAAAGAGTGGGTGGAGATTATTCAGGTATCTGCGAGCAACTCCTTGTTAATCTTAAATAACACTTTAAACATCAGCCAGATCAGGTCTGGACGGGTGGATATGAACTTTGAAACAGAGGATTATATTCAATTTGTGAAAGATAATCTACTGATCAATAATCATTTGGCCACCACTAAAAAACAGACCATACTTTTCCAAAGTAATGTTCCGGCTCTGGAAGTAGAATTTGATAAAAGCAGGTTGGTACAGGTAATGAACAACCTAATTAATAATGCCATTAAATATTCTCCAGAGGATAGTCATATTGTAATCTATGTAGACTATAAAGAAAACGAGAAGAACGAAAAATATGTAAAAACAGTCGTGAAAGACGAAGGCATGGGAATTGACGATGAGTTTCACGACATTTTATACGACGCATTCTCCACCACACCGAATAAACCTACCAACAATGAAAGCAAAACCGGACTTGGTTTGGCCATCGTTAAAAAAATTGTGGAGCTACACCACGGTAAGGTTGGATTTAATACTGTGAAAGGCTCAGGATCTGAATTCTATTTTTGCATTCCTATTTCACAAAATAGCTGAACTTAGTGTATAGTAAGTTTGCTATTATACTCATGAAATACCTTTTTCTTTTTGTTTTTGGGATCATCGCAGGTACCGCTGTTTATGGACAGAACATAGTAATGAATAGCGATTTGGAGGACGTTAATATCTGCGACGAACATTTGGCAAGGTGTAGTCCTGCTGGTTGGTTCTATTTTAAAGCTGACCCTGCGGGTTATTTAAATCCTGGAAGTAATAACAAAACTATTTCTGCCAGTGGTATTCATCATTTTAATTTATTGGCTGCAAGTGAACAAGATAGTACCCGAGACTATTGGCAAACTAAATTATTATGCAGCGTTGAGCCCGGAAAAAAATATACACTATCAGTAAAAGTTTCAGCACCCTGGGCTAATCCCAACTTAGGCGATATCGGATTTTGGTTTACGAATCGTTTTATCTATGCATCCAAAGACACATTGTTGCAACCTAATAATTTCGTTGGTTTATTAGATGCAAAAATAAAATCGATGAAGAATGGATGGTTTTTGATCAATAAAGAATTTACGGTAAGTGATACAGCATCAGTCTTGGTGATAGGTAATTTTACAAAAGAAAAAAATAGCGATATTATTTTAAAGAGACATCGCGACATACAACCCATCTCCATTTTTATTGATGATATTCAAATCAATTGTGATAAGGCTTCACCCTGCATTGTTAATCCAAATTTGAAAGATTCTTTATACGCACTAAAAAGAAGGCATAGTAAAGTTGAACCAGCTAAACCTGTGATCGTTGAAACAATTCCCGTTTTATTACATGATACTTTGATTGTTAAAACGGCACATCAAGTAGATACCATTAGTATTAATAGTATTCAGTTCGCTTTGGATGATGCAAGGATTACAGATAAATCTGTGAAGAAAATGCTTAGTGTTCTAACCGATAAAAAAGGTGCAATTGAAAAGTTAGAGGTAATTGGTTATACAGACGACCTTGGTACAGAAGAGCATAATTATGAGCTTTCAAAAAACCGAGCAGCTTCTGCCATTAAATTATTGGTAGAAGAAATAGGTATTGATCCGAAAATTATTTCAGTAAGGGGTGAAGGAATTTCGAAAAGGTTTGAGAAAAAAGATTTGAATCGGAGGGTGGATATTTTTATTTATTGGAAATAGGTAGAATGGAAAAAGTAAAAAGTAAAAAGTAAAAAGGAAGAAGAAGATGATGAGTATATGCAACTAGGTTAAAAAGTACCCCTCCTGTTCGCCTGCGAATAGGAGGGGCAGCCCGAGCGGCTTAGCGATGGGCGGGGTGGTTGCGTGGCGATTTCTTTATTTTTTACTCAATTCTTCACTCACCTTTTTTACTGCAACAGTTAACTGTGTAGTAGGTATCATTTCTGTTTCTTGTAATTGATCCAAAAGACTTGCAAATTTTGATTCCAGCGTTTTAGATCCTTTTGCTTTTGCTTTGATGCGACCCTCATAACAGATCATAGATAGGGCAAATTGTTTTTGCAGATCTGCAATACTAGCTTTTACTCGAGGATCCATTTTTACAGAGAAAGACTGACTAATCGTTTTTCCATTCACAGTAAGCTTAACAGTATAATTACCAGGCATTACCCATGGCGATGTTGGTGTGGGTGCCGTGTTTTCATAGATTGCTGTCATAGGATAGGATGCTGGCGTATTGATGGGAGTATAATGCAGATCCCAAACAAATCTATGGGCACCTGCTTCTGCTGAAAGAATTTGTTGTGGACGAATCCAATACAAAGGAATATTTAGATCCGGTATTTTATACAAGGTGTCTTTACTGCTGTATTTGCGAACAGAATTTCCTGCAGCATCAAAAATTTCAAGGCTTACTTCATTGTTTGATTTCTCCGATAAATAATAATCGAAAATGGCGCCTTCAGGAGGATTTTGTCCGCCTGGTTCTTCCTGTGGCATGGGCGTATCCGTATTCATGTTCCAGCGAATGCGCAATGCCTGTTGTGGTTTAAACAGGATTGCTTTTTCTGCAGCAAGATTCACACTCATTTGTCTCAATGTGGTGATATCATCCAGGATCCAAAAACCTCTGCCATGTGTTCCGATCACTAAGTCATCATCTTTGATTACCAGATCGCGGATAGAAGTTGCAGGCATATTTAGTTTGAGTGATTGCCAGTTTTCTCCATCATCAAAAGAAACATATACAGCATTTTCAGATCCTGCAAATAATAATCCTTTACGATTTGGATCTTCACGAACCACATTGATGGGTTCATTATTAGGTAATCCTTTTGTAATCAATTTCCAGGTTTTTCCGCCATCGGTAGTTTTATAAGCATAAGGATGCATATCGTCGCAACGGATCCGATTTACTGCAGCGTAAACGGTATTCACATCGAAATGACTCGCGTCCATCAAAGAAACTTTACTCCAGGATGTGATGGCATCAGGTGTAACGTTCTTCCATGTTTTGCCACCGTCGTGCGTTACTTGAATATATCCATCATCGGTTCCGGCCCAGATAGTGTTGAGGTCTTTATAAGAAGGAGCAACTGTATACACCACTCCACGACGAGGCATTTTTTTCATGTCTTCGCTTGTATAAATTCCAACACTGGTTGGTATATCCCAGGCTTCTCTTGTTAAATCAGGACTAATCACATCCCAGCTATTGCCACCATTTTGAGTTTTAAAGATCACATTACCTGCGAAGTACAATGTTTTGGGATCGATGGGAGAAAACAAAACTGGGGCTGTTCTAACAAAACGATACTTCCCACTACGTACTGCTTCAGGCGCAATATTTTGTACCTGACCAGTTCTCTTATCAAACTTCGTGATCTTACCACCATAAATAATATTGGGATCAAGGGGATCTGCCGCCACATATCCATATTCTTCTACACCCACGGGATGCCATTCGCGAAGTCCAATTTGTCCGTCGTTACCTCTGGATGAAATACCCACAGAACCACTCTCCTGTTGTCCGCCATATACATTATAAGGAAAAGCATTATCAGTACTTACGTGATAAAACTGTGCAGTAGGTTGATTGTACCAGGAAGAGAAAGTTTCTCCACCATTCACTGTAACGATACCCCCCTGATCTAATGCAATCAACATGATCTGTGGATTGTTTGGGTTGATCCAGATCCGATGGTAGTCATCTCCACCCGGCGCCCCGCGAAACCCTGTCCAGGTTTTAGCACCATCTGTGGATTTCCAAACTACCACATTAGCACTATAAACGATATCGGCATTAGTGGGATCGGCTTTAATTTCTGCAAAATCACTTCCACGGCCCCAGAATCTTCCATCCGGATTGGCAAGTGTCCAACTTTCACCAGCATCATCACTTCTATAGATTCCGCCATATTTCCCTGCATCTACTGTAGCGTATAAACGATTACTATTGGTAGGTGCGATAGTAAAACCAATTCTTCCCAAACCTTGTTCTGTTGTTGGCAAGCCTTTGGTTAGTTTTTTCCAGGTGGTTCCGCCATCTGTTGATTTGAAAAGACCACTTTCTTTACCATTCCATTGACCATTTTCCCAGGGACCCTGACGCCCAGCCCAAAGGTCGGCGTATAAAATATTGGAGTTATTGGGATCAAAGTTTACCTGGATGGCTCCGGTATTTTCATCCTTATATAAAACGCGCTCCCAGTTTTTACCGCCATCTAAACTTCTGTATACACCGCGTTCTGTATTGGGTCCGTATGGATGTCCTAATACAGCTACAAAAATTCTGTTTTCATCTTTAGGATCAATGATGATGTCGCCAATTTGCTGACCATCTTTCAATCCCATATTGGTCCAGGTTTTCCCCGCATCGTTTGATTTATACACGCCATCTCCTACAGAAAGATCGGGTCTTTGAATTCCTTCTCCGCAACCCACAAAAACTACATTTGGATTGGATTCTGAAACTGCAATATCACCAACTGATCCAGTTGGCATTTGATCAAACACGGGTTTCCAAACACGGCCATAGTCGTTACTTTTCCAAACACCACCGTTGTTTACGCCGATATAAAATACATTGGGTTGAGAGGGAACACCTACGGCACCAACTGTTCTTCCACCTCTATGCGGACCAATCATCCGATACTGCATGGCGCTGAAATAAGCACTGGAAAAAGGTTGCGCTTGTAGGCTAGTGTTGGTTAAAAAAAATAAAGCGAATACTACTGAGGGGAGAATTTTTTTGAGGGGCATCTTGAATAGTTTATCAATGATAGATTACCCAAGATACAAATAGAAGTAAAGATGAAAAAGTAAAAAGTAAGAAGCCAATCAAAAAGAGGAAGAGTGGTTAGCTCTTCCTCCTACCATACAGGATTATTCTTTGTCAACATCTTTCTTGCTATATTCTTCCATCAGTTTTTTCTGTACTTCAAAAGCCACAGGTGCGTATGATGCAAATTGCATATTGAAGCGAGCGCGTCCTTGTGTTAAGCTTCTGAGAGATGAAGAGTATTGATGCATTTGAGCGAGTGGAACTTTTGCGGTGATCTTTTGGAAATGTCCCTCAGCTTCCATGCCTTCCACCACAGCCATCCGTGTTTGAAGATCACCCATCACTGCGCCAACCTGATCGTCTGGGCAAGAGATTTCTACTTGATAAATGGGTTCTAGTAATTGCGGATCAGCATCTTTGAAAGCTGCTCGGAATGCTTGCAAACCAGCAATTTTAAATGAGATATCATTACTATCTACAGGGTGCATCTTTCCATCGTACACACTCACCCGAACATCTCTAACATAAGATCCGGTGATGGGTCCATTATGCATTTTTTCCATGATTCCTTTCAAGATTGCAGGAAGAAAGCGTGTATCAATAGCTCCGCCCACAATACAATTGAGGTAAACCAGTTTTCCTCCCCAGTCGAGGTTGATTTCATCACGACCCCTCACGTGCAAACCTGGTGGGTCGGGAATACCTTCGTACCAAGGTTCAACCAGCATGAACACTTCACCGAATTGTCCGGCACCACCACTTTGTTTTTTATGTCGATAGGTGGACTCTGCTTTTTTACGTATGGTTTCTCTGTAAGGTATTTTCGGTTTGTCGATGGTGATATCGAGTTTATGGATATGTGCAATTTTCCATTGAATTACCTGTAAGTGTAATTCACCCTGACAGTGCAATAAAATTTGTTTTAATTCGGGAGATACTTCGAAACGAACGGTTGCGTCTTCACTAATTAAAGTGTGTAATACCTGAGAGAGTTTTTCATCATCAGCTTTATTAACGCTTGCAATGGCAACTGTAACATTTGGTTTTGGAAATTGAATGGGTTCCAATTCTATGTTTGCGCCTTTTTCGTGTAATGTATTATTGACATGAGTAGATCGCAATTTTAAAGTAGCACCAATATCTCCAGCTACCAGTTCATTTACCGGAATGCGATTATGACCCTCGAGTAATAATAATTGATTTAATTGTTCTGTTACACCGGTGTTTTCGTTTACGAGTTCGCAACCAGCTTTAATAGTTCCACTGAATACTTTAAATAAACTCAGTTCACCAATATGTGGTTCTGTGATGGTTTTAAATATAAATATGCAGGCTGGCCCTTTTGGATCACAGGGTAATAATTTTCCTGACAATGTTTTTTGTGGTGGCATTTCATTTGCTGAAGGACAGACATTATCAATGAATCCCATGATTCTTCCGCTACCCATATTTTTTTCTGCGGCTGCACAGAAAACGGGAAAGATATCGTGGCGAATCATGGATTTATGTAATCCTTCTTTCATATCATTCTCATCCAATTCGCCCTGATCAAAATATTTTTCCATTAAGCCTTCATCATTTGCTGCAATCGTTTCTACTAAATCTTTGTGTAGTTGTTCAGCTCTTTCTTTTAGATGATCTGGTATAGGTTCTTTTGCTGGTTTACCACCTTCGGGACCGTAGTGATACATTACCATATTCAACACATCCACAATGGCATTGAATGCAGCGCCGGTTTGAACAGGAAATTGAACTGCTACCACATTAGCCCCAAAATGATTTTTTGCCTCCTGCAAAGTTTTATCAAAGTCTGCCTCCTCTTTATCGAGTTGGTTTATTACAAAGAGTGTGGGCGTTTTAAATTTGTCGGTGTATTCCCAGATCACATCTGTTCCTACTTCTACGCCAACTGCTGCATTCAAGATCATTAAACCAGTATCAGCCACACGCAATGCGCTAATTAATTCTCCGGAAAAATCGTCGTATCCCGGAGTGTCGATGATATTGATTTTATAGTCGCGCCATACAGTATGCATTAAAGAAGAAAAAACAGAACTCTGGCGTTCTGTTTCTAATTCGTGGTAATCACTCACCGTATTTTTTGTAAGCACTGAGCCGCGACGTTTGATGAGTCCGGCTTCGAATAACATGCTTTCGGCTAAAGTAGTTTTACCGCTGCCGGGGTGTCCCAGCAGCGCAATATTTTTTACGTGGTTTGAATCGTAAGTTGCCATGATCAATTTATTTATTCATGAATTGATGAAAGTCTTTTTCTAGATTTTGTAAAAATTGAAATAGAATATCCAATTTATCTTTTAAGTAGTGGTGGGGGATCCGGTGACCGAAGTTGGGGTGTTTTTCTGCTTCGAAAATATGGTGCTTGATTTCGTGTTTCAGATCGTGGAGGTTGATGAGTTGAATGTGGAACTGGTTATGAAAATGTTCAATTCCTTCCACTGTTTCGTGATCTGTTTTTCCGGGAGCAAATAAGTACAATTCGTTTTTAAGTTGGTTAATTTTTTCTCGGTAAGTAGTTAGTTCTTGCTTCCATTTTTTGCACTCGTCAATGAGTGCCAGATGCTGTGCTTCTGTGATCATTGCAATCGTTTTTAGGATGAAGAAAATCTGGGCGTCTATTCCCTAAAATTTGACATATTAAATGTAAAATCCAAGCAAAAAAATAACCATGACAAGCGTCATGGTTATTGCTAATTATTAATATTATATTAGATAGAATCGTTGTTGTAACGCTTAACCCTCAAATACCAGCAAGTACTTATTTTGCTGCATTTTCAAGAGTTGCAATATCCAGTTTATTCATTTTCAAAATGGCTTGCATTACATTTCCTGCTGTAGCGGGATTACTCATTAATTTTGGAAGTGCAGCGGGAATGATTTGCCAGGATACTCCAAATTGGTCTATCAGCCAACCACATCTGGATTCTTTACCGCCATTTGCAATCAACGAATTCCAATAGTGATCGATCTCATCCTGAGTATCGCATTGTACCACATAAGATAATGCTTCATTGAATTGAAACTGATGATCACCTGGTCCGTCCATTGCCACAATCGAATAATCCATGATTCTAAACCTACCGAACATCAGCATGCCTTCTGATTGTGGGGCACCAGGACCATATAATTCTTTGACATCGGTTGCTGATTGAGGAAAAATGGATTGATATAATTCCATGGCTTCAATACCTCTTCCATATTGTGTATTTGCAAAAAGCATGGAAGGCGAAAGGTCGACCATGTCTGCCAACATTAATTGCCAGGTCATCCCGAACTTATCTTTGATCCATCCATATCTTTCTGCCCAGGGATATTTATCTATCGCCATGAGCGCCATTCCGCCATCGCTGAGCTTTTCCCAGGCATTATCAATTGCCTCTCTACTGTCTAAGTGCACCATAAAAGATATGGATGCGTTGAGTTTGAATTCTGGTCCACCATTCAGGCACATGATTTTTTTACCCAGTACTTCAAACATCACCACCATTCCTGAATTGGAAAGGAGTTTTGAATTTGGAAAGATGCTGGTATAGAAATCTGCAGCGTCTTTAGCTTGGCCATCAAACCAAAGACAGGGATATATTTTGTTCGACATAAAACGATTTGAAATCAAATTAGTAAAAATATCCTAGGAGCAAAAAATAAAAGGATGATCTAAGAAATGGTAGGATTCAACAATTTACTATGAGAGGTATAAAAGCGATCCGGGCTATATACAAAGAGACAACTTCCATCACGGATGGTTTCGATGATGGGCTTCTTTAATGACTCTGGAATAGCAGGGCAACCCTGGCTACGGCCAATAAATCCTTTAGAATTAGCAGTATTTTCGCTCACATAATTGGCACTATGTATCACGATTCCACGTTTAAATGCATTGTCGTTGATTCCAGCTTCCAAGCCTTCTAAACGAAGTGAATAACCATGTTTACCTTGATAAGTACCAGCTGTAGTATAAAATCCTAAACTGCTTTTCAGGCTATTGAAAGCATTTGAAAAACGAGTGGCTATCACTGTACCAGAGTTTCTACCGTGGGAAACAAAAGTGTTGAATAATAATTGCCCACTCACCAGATCAATCACAAAAAGACGTTTTTTGCTGGAGGGCAAACTAAAATCGATGATAGTTAAGATATTATCTTTTTGAATTTTACCAGCTTCAATCAAGGTATTATAACCAGTTAGGGCATATTCAAAAGCTGCTTTTGATAAACCAAGTCCTGATAATTGTAATGAATCGTATAAAAAGGCGTTTTTATCTAAAAATTTATTAGGAGCAGCAGCTGCTACAGTTTCTTTTTTGCCAGTGGATTTTGACTTACCCGTTCCAAATACAAAAGTGCCCATCAGCATAGCCACAGGAATCAGGTAGAGCTTTAATTTTTTAAACTTAAACACACGCATCGCTGATACAATTAAATGGACAGCAAATTTACGGTATCCTTTTTTAGCAGCAAGGCTATTAAAACAATCTTACCGAAGGTTTAACGTATTTTGACCCATTTTTGCCAAAAAAGGGGGTTTTTTTGACAAAAAACAATGAAAATCACTACAAAATGAGCTAAAATCAATAAATCCGTTTTGACCATTTTGCTGGTTTTTTGGGAAATTTTAGAATTGTTTTCCACGTTCTGTTTTTCAACAAACCATCTCTTTATCTTGCATACATGCAGGAGTATCTGAATGGATTGAATGAGCCTCAAAGGGAGGCGGTGACACATATTAATGGACCCATTATGATCGTGGCGGGGGCAGGTAGTGGTAAAACGAAGGTTTTGACTACCCGAATTGCGAATTTAATGGCTAAGGGCGTGGATGCATTCAATATTCTGGCACTGACTTTTACCAATAAGGCTGCTGCCGAAATGAAGGAAAGGATTGAAAAGATCCTGGGAAATTCTGAAGCGCGCAACTTATATATAGGAACCTTTCACTCGGTATTTGCCAGAATTTTAAGGGCAGAAGCACACCGGTTAGGATACCCCAGCAATTTCACCATTTATGACACGGATGATAGCAGATCAGTGATCAAAACTGTGGTAAACGAGTTGAACCTGGATGACAAACATTATAAAGCCAATGTGGTAGGCAACCGGATTTCTCAGGCTAAGAACGCGTTGGTGGGTCCGGCAGAATATGCCGTGGATTATTATATTCAGCAGGAAGATATGCGCGCAAACCGTCAGGCTATTGCTCAGATTTATCAGGCATACGCTAATCGTTGTTTCAAAAACGGGGCGATGGATTTTGATGATCTCTTGTTAAAGATGCATGAGCTATTGAAAAATTTTCCGGAAGCATTGCACAAGTATCAGCATAAGTTCAAGTACATTTTAATTGATGAGTATCAGGATACCAACCCTGTTCAGTACGAGATCACAAAATTATTAGCAGCAGTGCATGAAAATATTTGTGTGGTGGGTGATGATGCACAGAGCATTTATAGTTTCAGAGGGGCTACTATTGAAAATATATTACAGTTCCAGAAAGATTATGATGATGTAAAAATTGTAAAACTGGAGCAGAACTATCGCAGCAGCAAGAACATCATTCATGTAGCCAATGAAGTGATCAAAGTGAATCAGGGGCAGATTCCGAAAAATTTATGGACGGATAATAACGAAGGTGAAAAGATCCGATTGGTAAGAACGATGACGGATAATGATGAAGGAAAATTTGTGGCGGATACCATTCAGGAACAAAAACTGCGCAATCATTTTTATAATCAAGACTTTGCTATTCTCTACAGAACCAATGCACAGAGCCGGGCTTATGAAGAGAGTTTGAGAAGAATGGGTATTGCCTATCGGATCTATGGGGGGGTGAGTTTCTATCAAAGAAAAGAGATCAAAGATTTCCTGGCTTATTTGCGCGTGATCGTAAATACACAAGACGAAGAAGGATTAAAACGTATCATTAATTATCCTGCAAGAGGAATTGGTAAAACGAGCATTGAAAAATTGGTGATTGCTGCAAACGACTTGAATATCTCGATGTTTGATGTGGTAGCAAGAGCAGGTGAATTTGGATTTAAAGGAGGAACCCTGGAAGCCATGCAAAACTTTGTAACGATGATCCGTTACTTCCAAAGCATGATGCTGGAGAAAAATGCATACGATCTTGCCATTCAGGTAGGTAAGCATACGAATATTGTAAAGGAATTATTTAGCGATAAAACCACCGAGGGTTTAGCCCGGTATGAGAATATTCAAGAGATCTTAAACTCTATCAAAGAATGGACAGAGAGCCCAAGTAATGATGATGGCGAATTAGGTGATAAAAGCCTGGGTTCATATTTGCAACAAATTAGTCTGGTAACAGATGCAGATGATAATAAGCAGGAAACAGATGTAGTAAAACTAATGACGATTCACGCAGCGAAGGGATTGGAATTTAGTTGTGTGTTTGTGGGGGGTATAGAAGAGACATTGTTTCCCAATGCAATGGCCATCAATACAAGAGAAGAATTAGAGGAAGAAAGGAGATTATTTTATGTAGCAATTACCAGAGCGAAGCAACACTTGTGGCTGACTTATGCTAATTCAAGATATCGTTTTGGACAATTGGTACAGAACGAGCCGAGCAGATTTATTGAAGAGATGCCGGAAGATTATGTTGATAAAAGTTATGCTGGTGGCGGAGCACGAAATAATGCTGGAACCCAGTTTGGTTCTGCATTTGAACGCATGCAAAGAGGGGGAGGATTTGGTAGCGCAGCATCGGCTGAAAAAAGATATGGTCCACCTCCTACCAAGAAACCTGATGCAGGAAAAACGAAGCCAGAATATTTACCCATAGTTCCTCCTTCATCTAAAGTAGTGGAACATCAGCCTTCAGGAAATTTTGTGGCAAGTGATACGAGTAGTTTGGCAGCAGGCCAAAAAGTAGAACACCAAAAATTCGGATTTGGTATCGTAGGTAAAATAGAAGGATCGGCACATAACCCCATTGCAACGATTCAGTTTGAATTGAATGGAGAGAAAAAAATCATGTTGAATTATGCGAAGCTTCGAATAGTTGATTAATGATTCTTTTTTGTCTTCAGTTTTTTTTCAACTGAAGCAGGTGCATACACCCCTCCCTTTTCATTTGGTAATAAAGTAGAATTGGGTAAGAATAAAAATGTTTCAGGCAATAAAAAAGAGAAAGAAGAAATTGAATTGGGATTCGTTCTTTTGAATCTCTGCAGCACTTCCATTTGTGGCCGATCTTCCTGTGCTATGGGTTGAACAGATAATGGATATTTATCCCAACGCGAACCTGCTGCCCAATAACAGCCATTGATATTATTTTCACTCAAGTATTTTAGAAAATTATCGAGCAGTTTCAACCAGCGTAAATCATTATCAGGTACGCCGTATTCTCCGATAGTACCCTGTTTATTATTGTCTTTTAACCAACGAACAAAGGGCATGATACGCATCACGCCAGTGTATTCATCTACCCCGCTATCATCATAGGATTCTGCATACCTGCCAGAATAATTTTTATCGAAATAACAATGTGCATCGTAGATGATACTATTACTGGGGTCGGTTAAATTTTTCAGCACATCACTATATTGCCACCATTTTTCCGCATTGGCATAATTATCACCGGAAATAATGATAGCTATTTTTTTATCGATTGTACGAATTCCATTGATGGCTTCCTGCGCTGTAGTAAACCAATCGAATTGGCCCATATCGTGAGGCTCACTCATGATCTCGAATCCATAAATGTTTTTTTGATCTTTCAGGGCTCTGGCCATCTTCATCCAGAAATCCGTAAAATGATTTCTGGTTACGGTAGCGCCGCCCACAATATTGTCTGTTTCACCCATTCTATAGCGACCAAAATTGTGCATAGTTAGAATAACTCTGATATTCCGAGGTGCACAATATTGAAGTACTCTTCTGATCTCGTCGATATTTTCCTGATTCAAATCCCCGCCAGGATTATTTTGTAAACGTTCCCATTTAAAGGGGATGGTCATTAATTGAAAACCCTGCTGATAAAAATATTCAATATCGTTTTCAGAGGGAAATGCATAATCCTGATTTAAAATTCCCGGAATGGTTTTCTCTTCAAATTCTGCACCACAGATATTAATACCAAAAGGACTTCCTTTCGTCTGAGCAAATGTGTTCAAACCTACAGTTACAAAAAAGCTTAAAAAAAGAAATACTCGCATAAGTTCAACTTAAGGTATCAACGTAAAATACACCTGAAATATTGATTGGATCTGTTAATAAAACCGTTTTCTGATCTTGTTTTGGTTTTCGATATCCGAAAAAAAGGGCCTAATCATCATTGGCTATCTATCTAAAATGGCAATCCCTGTTTGCTTTTGTTTAAATTTGCAGGAGTATTTATTCGGCAATGTTCGAATAGAAAATTTAAAATTATGATTCAAACAGGCAACCCGGTTATTAGTATTTACACCGAAATGACACCCAATCCTGAAACAATGAAGTTTGTGGCTAACAAACTTTTATATCCAGGTAAAAGCATTGATTTTGCAGATGAGTCTTTGGCAACCCCATCTCCTTTAGCAAAAGAATTATTTGGTTTTCCTTTTATAAAGAGTGTGTTTATTGCCAGCAATTTCATTACGCTTACTAAGACTGCGGATACAGATGATTGGCAGGATGTGATTCCGGCAATCAAAGCTTTTATGAAAGAGTATCTTGAAAATGGTGGCGTAGTTGTTAATGATGATGAAGTTGCCAAGGTAAAACAAGAGTCTACCAACACAGTTAGTGAAGACGATGATGATATTGTGAAGCGTGTGAAAGAGCTACTAGAGAATTATGTAAAACCTGCTGTAGAAATGGATGGCGGAGCCATTCAATTCAAGAGTTATAACGATGGAATTGTAAATCTGATGTTGCAGGGAAGCTGCAGCGGATGCCCATCTTCCATGATTACTTTAAAGGCTGGTATTGAAGGAATGATGAAAAGAATGATTCCAGAAGTGAAAGAAGTGGTAGCTGAAGCGGAATAATAAATTTTTTTTGAGTGTAATTAGCGCCTCCCCGATACTCGAGGGGGCGTTTTTGTTGTAATTTAGTCGCAGTATTGCGATTCAATATGAAAAAAAATATCCGATTCTTTTTTTATCATCACTGGGACGCCTTGATTGCTTCTGTTGTGGGGTGCCTTGTTATTTATTACCTCACAAGGTTTGGAGGAATTGGAATCTCACCCGATTCGGTTGGGTATATTGAAGCCGCCATCAATCTGAAAGAAAAGGGTGCATTGGTAGATTTCAACGGATTGGCATTAGTAGATTTTCCTGCGGGATACCCCCTATTTCTAACACTAACTTATACTTTAACAGGCATTTCTCCTATCCTGTTAGCTCCGTTCATGAATGCTTTTCTGTATGTTGGTGTTATTATCATGAGTGGTTGTATCATGCAAACGTTTCATGGAATTACAAGATGGTATCGCATTGCTATATTCATATTATTGGCATCCAGTCCCTGTCTATGGGAAGTATACGGCATGATCTGGTCTGAGACCTTGTTTTTGTTTTTGATTTTATTATTCATGTTGACCTGGCAAAAATATACAGTACAAAAAAACATCTTTTCATTATTACTATTTGCTTTTGTTGCAGCTTACGCATTTGTAACAAGGTTTGCAGGTTTAACATTAATTGCCACAGGTTTTGCATGGATACTTTTTGATGGAACATTGATGTGGCAGAGAAAAATAAAACACCTGACACTATTTTTTCTCACCGGTATTTCTTTAGTACTCATCAATCTTATCCGAAATCATTATGCCAGTGGAACGTTATCGGGTGTAAGAGAAAAAGCTTTGAGAACCGTGGGAGATAATCTCATGGATATTGGTGCAGTATTAGGGGGATGGTTTCCATTTATTGGTGAACATCAATTTGCTGGTGCAATTATTTTTTGTGTACTGGTTGCTTTTGCAGCCATACAAATTATTTATAGAATTATTCAACAACAGTTTTATTCTAAAATTGAAACTGTGGTATATGGTTTCTTTTTAGTGTATAGTGTTTTTATAGTAGTCATCTCAAGTATTTCTCGATTTGAAGACTTGAGTAGCAGGTTATTATCACCCATGTATATTCCTATGATCTGGGTAACCACCAGTTGGATTCCTAACTTTATTGAAAGAAGAACAAGAGACATTCGAGTAATTGTATTAATTGGAGTTGCTATTTGTTTTATCGCCTTTTTCAAAAATCATTACCAACAAAATGCGGGTAATTGGGAGGGTATTGCTTATGCAGGTATTCCAGGTTATTCTGAAAAGCAATGGAAAGAATCTCCAACCATTCAATATATCAATGCACATAAGGATAGCGTGAAGGGAGTCATTTATTCTGATGCTTATGATGGTTTATATTTTTTAACCGGAGTAAGATCATTTCCCTTGCCTCATAAAGAAATTGAATCAGAGAAGACTAAATTTTTAAATAACAGTTCTTTAATTGTAGTTTGGTTTAACGATGGTGTAAATACAGACCTAATAGATCTGGAGTATATCAATTCACACAAAAAACTACTGCTCACCAAGACATTTGAAGACGGCGCTATTTATTTTTATAGTGATTCGGTTTCTGTAAAGCAATAATTTCTAACTACTCTTTATGACCATACAGCAGGTTTTGGAACAATTTATCAGCGGTATTCAACAAACCGGATTCCTTGAATTTGTGGGTGTATTTGCTGGTATCGGAAGTGTATGGTTCAGTAGAAAAGAAAATATTCTGGTGTATCCTGTTGGTTTGATCAATACCATCATTTATATCTATATCAGCATAAAGGGTCACTTATTAGGTGAGGCAAGTGTGAACTTATATTATACTGTGATGAGTATTTATGGTTGGCTATTATGGAGTAAAAAAGATCAAATCAAACACGAAGCCGTTTTGCATATCACAAATAGTAATGCCAAAGAGTGGATGATTCAATTGTTGTTTTTTGCAGCATTTTATTTCGCCATCTTTTTTTCTCTTACCTGGGCAAAACAAGCATTTGCACCTGAAGCGATACCATGGGCAGATGCTTTTGCAAGCGCTACTGCGTATACCGGCATGTGGTTGATGGCGAGAAAAAAAGTAGAGAGTTGGATCTGGTGGATTGCAACAAATATGGCTTCCATTCCGTTGTACTTTATAAAGGGATATGTGTTTACCAGTTTTCAATTTGTAGTGTTATTGATCTTAGCAATAGCAGGATTAATTAGCTGGCAGAAAAAAGTAGTGAAAGTATGACCGTAAAAAAAATAGTTGTAATAGGTCCTGAATCAACAGGCAAGAGTAGTCTATGCGCTAAGCTTGCAGAGCATTTTGACAGTATCTGGTGTCCGGAATTTGCACGTGAATACCTCACAGTAAATGGTAAATCTTATCAATATTCCGACCTGTTAACGATTGCGCAGGAGCAATTAAAATTGGAAGATAGTTTTACCAATGAATTGATCAATAAACAGGAAAGTCCACTTTTATTTATTGATACTGATATGTACGTCATGAAAGTTTGGTGTGAATATGTTTTTCATCAATGTCATCATTTTATTTTAGAACAGATCTGTGAAAGAAAATACGACCTCTATCTTTTATGTGATGTAGATCTGCCCTGGGTGCAGGACGACTTAAGGGAATATCCTGAAGACGGGCCACGACAAGAATTATTTCAAATTTATAAAGACCTATTGATCAATCAGAATGTTCCCTGGGTAACAATCAGCGGAACCTTTGAAGAACGCGAACACACAGCAATTGAAGCAGTGAGTAAATTATTGGATCAATAATTGAATGTCTTCATCATCTTCAATATTGTGCATCTGTTGTAGTATCTGCGGATAGCGCCAACTTACACGATGGCTCATTGGTTTCACCGTAAATTTTTTTGGGTTTGGTAAACAGGCAATGATCATAGCGGCTTCTGCTCTGCTAAGTTGCTTTGCATGTTTACCGAAATACTGTTGTGCTGCTGCTTCGATACCAAATATCCCTGGTCCCATTTCAATAGTATTCATATATACTTCCAGAATGCGATGCTTACCCCAGATCAATTCTATCAAAACAGTAAAATAAGCTTCAGGGATTTTTCGAATGTATTTTGTAATACCCCCACCTTGCCAGAGGAAAACATTTTTTGCTACCTGTTGTGTAATGGTACTTGCTGCTGCACCCAGGGGTATTTTTTGTTTGTGTCCTTTTTTTGGTTTCAGGCTTTTTTCTATGGCATCCCAATCGAAGCCACTATGATCTGGAAATGCCTGGTCTTCGCTTGCGATGGCAGCCAGTTTTGCATTTGAAGAAATCTCCTTGCCACTTACATAATCTCTTTTTAAACCGTATTCAAAACTATTGCTGACCTGTGTAAACGTGATGGGAGGAGTAATCCATTTACAGATGATTACATACAACAAGGAAGAAAGAAACATCCATAATGTAATTCTCTTTATCCATTTCCAAATCAATCTAAACATCTTAGGGTCTTTTACAGTTGTAGGGTTACCATTCTATATTTCTTACCCATTTGAAGATAGGACTTATGTGAATTCTGTAAGATCTTTCCTATCACAAAAAAGCCAGCTGCAATTCCCAGTTTCGGAAGATTGTCTGAACCAAAAACAGGATCAGATTTTATTAAACTATTAGCCACATTGAGTAAAATATAGGCCGCACTTCCTAGTTGAAAGAGACTTCCATTGCTAAACATATTGGAAGACATACCTCTTTTTGGCATTCCATATATTTCATTGATATGAAATTTCATGATTCCAAAATGAGCGGTATCAATAGTAGGCAGTCCGAATTGATTACCCACCTGACGAACCTGGATCTGATCGATAGTAACACTATCATTCTGAATTTTTTTGATGATTCCTTCTATCCATTGTTTGCTGCTGAATTGAAAAAGTATATAGGATCCGGAAGTCCAGGATTGCAGTGTTTGATTATTTTGCTTCAACATCAGTACATCTTTCTGAGCCATCACCGATAATGAGAAAACAAAGCATATAAGCAGGCTAATTATTTTCATTTGTTAATTTCTATTTTAACTTATCGCCAAAACTTAGGATACCCCAACAAAGTGCCACTCCAAATCCTATTAAAATTAACCCGGAAAGGCGATTGATAAAATGTAAATTTTTGACAGTTAGTTTAGGTCTGAGTTTTCCCGCGAGAGAAACTTTTAATAGATCAGTTGCAAGAACAAAGATCAGACAGGTACCAAATACCACAGCCCTGTATTGAAAAGGATCTGCATGCGTTACAGAGTCGGCTAAAATAGCGGCAGACCAGGCAAACCAAAAGATGAAAACACCCGGGTTAAGCATATTCATAAAATAGCCCGATAGAAATATGGCAACCCAATCGCGTTTTCGAAAAATCTTTTCCTTTAAATTATTGTCTTCATCTACCACCACTTTCTTAAAAAAGAAAGTATAGATTCCTACACCTATCAGAAATAGGCTGCCTGTAACAGCAATTAATGTTTGATGTTTTAAGGCCGTATCAAAAAGAGAAGTAAAGAAATTACAAATTAATAAGAGTGTGATATCACTGCTAGAAACACCAGCAACAAAAACATAGCCAGCTTTATGACCATGATTGATGCTCTGTTTAATAATGGCAAAGATGACGGGTCCCACAGAAATTGCGAGAAGAAAACCCAATGCTAATCCTTTAAATAGGGCTGCTACCATTGCTGATAAATAAAACGGTAAAAAAATTTCTTGCTTAAATGGGTTCGCCCTTAATGAACTTTTGCCAATCGGCTAACATAGTGCCTTTTAATACCCGCGGGAATTTATGCTGACCACCTATTTTTCCTTTTGCAGTCATGAAATTCATAAAATCCTGTTCACTCAACACATCCAGCATTACGTCTTTTAAAGCAGTTCTTCTTTCAACGGCATAATCATCATTGAGTTCACAAAGATGCTTATCAATTTTTTTTGCTAATTGATCCTTATCAAAACTATCATTACAGGCTACAAACCAATGATGCGCAAAGAAATTTCCATAAGGCACACCAGCTACTGTAAATTCAGGTATGCAGATATTCATTTCTTCGCTAGCCAATTGAATGGCTTTGTTCATATTATCAACGCTAAGATGTTCACCAACTAAACTTAAAAAGTGTTTGGTTCTACCTGTGATAATTACTTCAC
This sequence comes from Chitinophagaceae bacterium, assembly GCA_947371755.1. GTDB lineage: Bacteria > Bacteroidota > Bacteroidia > Chitinophagales > Chitinophagaceae > Sediminibacterium. The sequence continues at coordinate 12,574 of CANBQT010000023.1, read as the reverse complement.
ATTTTTCTTTATCAACAAAGCGAATAGTATCTCCAATGAGGTATCTCCAGGTGCCGGCTGTGGTACTAATGAGTAAAGCATAATCTTTTCCTTCTTCCACTTCATGAATCATTAGTGCCTCAGGATTATCAATCATGTCTCCATTGGCGTCGAAATTATTATCATCGAAAGGAACGAATTCCAGGAAAATATGTTCGTTGGTAACCAGCTTCATTCCCTGGGCATATTGGCGATCCTGATAAGCTATAAAGCCTTCGCTGGCCAGATAGGTTTCGATATAAGTGATAGGTTTACCCAATAATTTTTCAAACCCTTTTTTGTAAGGTTCAAAACTTACACCACCGTGCACAAAGAAGGCAAGGTTGGGCCACATATCATGAATCGTATTGAGTTTGTATCGCTCGATCACCATTTCCATGCACATCTGAATCCAGGCAGGTACTCCTACCAAAAAACTAATATCCCATTCCGGAGCTTTATCTACAATTTCCTCTAATTTTTTATTCCAATCTTTCTGTTTAGCAATTTTTTTACCTGGTTTATAAAAAGGTTGAAACCAGAAAGGAGATTTTTTTTGAGTTATTCCACTAAGATCACCTGAATAATAACCAGGACCTTTTTGCAGATCAGTACTTCCTCCAAGGGTAAGCCATCCTCTTCCCAATGCGCCAAAAGGAATGTCTTCGTAGTTGCGAAGGGTGAGTAATTGTTTGATCATCACCAATTTATTACCTCTGAGTAAGTCGTTGGTAATGGGAATGAATTTACTCGCCGATTCACTGGTACCACTACTGAGTGCATAGAACTTAATTTTTCCAGGCCAACAGATATCTGATTTTCCTTCCAGCGTTTTATGCCACCATTCCTGGTAGATCTTATTATAATTATAGGTAGGAACCAATTCCTGAAACTTTTTTCCAGGATGTTTGCTCACTAATATATCATCGAAATGATAGGTTTGACCAAATTCCGTGAATCGAGCTTTCCTCAGCATTTTTTTCAAGACCCTTAATTGTTGTCTTCTCGGATTATTCTGAGGAAGACGCAAGGCTTTGAGAATGGAATTAGGAAGCTTGATATCAAGAATTGCCATTGTAGAATCTACGTTTGTGTTTCTAAATACGAAGCTAAAGCAAATGCTTTAAAATCGCCTATGAAATGATATTAGCGGCAAGTGCTTCACCTTCAGTTTCTTTGGAATCACTTCCTACAATGCTAAGACTATTACTAGCCTGAAAGCGAAATTGAGCACCTGAATGGCTAAGTTCTTCTACCTTTTGTATGATTTGTTTCCAGCTAAATTGATCAGATTCGCGAAAAACCAAGGTATTATTTTTACCTATTTTTGAGTGATTTTCTTCGAATTTGGTCAAAATAACCAGAGATTCTGCCCGATTTTTATCAAAAATGCGGTTTTTTGCCCATTTTTTGAAAGGGTAGACTCCTATTTTATAGAACGCAGAAAACAGGCCTCTAAGTATAATGGCAGCCTGAATAAAAAAGCCAAAAAAACCCGCTTTGGTTCCACGGTAGTTTTTCTGAACAAATAAAAGCATGGCATTATAAAAAAGAATCACATAATTCATGCTGCCCTTTCTGGTGCTCTCGCCCTTGAAATGAATAATCGAAGATCCTGCGAAATAGTAATTGGTATATCCGGCTTTTTGAATCCGGTAACTGAGGTCTATATCTTCTCCATACATAAAAAAACGTTCATCGAAACCTTTGGTCTGTTCTAAAACGGGTTTAGAAATCATCATAAAGGCACCGGCTAACACATCCACTACGTGGTTTTCTGTAGAGCTCAGGTGTCCTAAAGAGTAGCGATTAAATCTGGGTGATCTGGGAAAAAGGGCCGAAAAGCCAATTAATTTATAGAAAGCCCGAATGGGAGAAGGAAATGCTCTTTTGCTTTCAGGCAAAAAAACGCCGGAACCATCCAGCATCCTTATCCCGAGTGCACCTGCATTGGGATCTGATCTCATAAAATGGAGACAGTTGAGCAGGCAATCTTCCGGGATCAGGGTATCGGGGTTTAGAAAAAGGATAAAATCTCCGGAACATCGCTCTAACGCTTGATTATTCGCAGCACCAAAGCCGGTATTTTTTTGATTTTCAATGAAGGAAACTGTTGGGAAAAGTGGTTTAAGATAAGCTACTGACCCATCGGTGGATTGATTATCAACCACCCAAATCTCGGCTTCTAATTGGTCAACCGCTTTTAGAACAGTATGTAAACACTGTTCTAAAAAGAATTTGACATTATAATTAACTATGACAATTGATAAATCCAAGAATTAAATCTATTGCAAAGGATGAAATAAAATACTTGGACACAAAGATGCTTATTTAGACACGAAATCTTTCATAATCCTGATAATCGGGGGTACTTTTGCAGTATGATGTTAAAGCATACGCTGATCAAAGCAGCCGAAACAGGAGCTGCTGTGATGCAAAGCTATTTCAATGGAAAATTTGAAATCAGCAATAAAGAAGGAATCAATAATCTGGTAACAGAAGCAGATCACGCTTCTGAGAAAGCCATTTTTGAGGTGATCAAAAACGATTTCCCGGATCACTATATATTAAGTGAGGAAGCAGGAGAGATCATTCAGGATTCAACTTATAAGTGGATCATTGATCCAATTGATGGTACTGTAAATTTTGCAAACGGCATTCCAATTTGTTGTGTAAGTATTGGTGTAGAGCAAGAAGGGAAAATGATATTGGGAGCAGTGTATAATCCTTTTATTAAAGAATTCTTTTTTGCACAAAAAGGTTTCGGAGCCACATTGAATAATAAAAAAATTCAGGTGAGCACTAAAACAGAAGTTGCCAAAAGTTCGATGGTGACTGGTTTTCCGTATACTTATTTAGACGCTCCAAATGGACCTTTACAAATTTTTGAAAAGCTAATTCGTAAGGGTGTTCCGGTAAGAAGATTAGGAAGTGCAGCCATTGATCTTTGCTGGGTGGCTGCTGGAAGGTTTGATGGATTTTATGAACACCAATTACAAGCATGGGATAGTGCAGCTGGATTTTTAATGGTGGAAGAAGCCGGAGGAAAAGTAACAGATTTTAAAGGTGATTACTATTCACCCTATCAGCCACATATCATTGCAACAAATGGTTTGATACACGAAGAATTGTTAGACATTGTAAACGGTGGTGAGGTTCGTGGATAATATTCCAGGTATTTAAGAAATTTCAAAAAAAATTATGGAAGAAAGAACAGAAATAGCCGACTTAGGCGAGTTTGGATTAATAGATCATCTAACTAAAAATTTTGAGATACAGAATGTGTCTACTGTTTTAGGTGTTGGTGATGATGCAGCTGTGATTGATCATTTTGGAAAGCAAACAGTCATTACAACTGACCTTTTATTAGAGGGAATTCATTTTGATCTCATGTATACCCCTTTAAAGCATCTCGGTTATAAAGCTGTGATGGTGAACCTGAGTGATATCTATGCTATGAATGCTACACCTACTCAGATCACTGTGAGTATTGGAATCAGTAATAGAATTAGCATAGAGGCTTTAAATGAATTTTACGAAGGCATTTATATTGCCTGTGAAAAACATGGTGTAGATCTGATTGGTGGTGATACTTCTACATCTCAAAAAGGTTTTATTATTTCTATCACAGCGATTGGAGAAGTAACACCTGATAAATTTGTCAAAAGAAGTACAGCACAGAAAGGTGACTTGATTTGTGTAACCGGTGATTTGGGCGGCGCTTTTCTTGGATTAACATTAATGGAAAGAGAGAAAAAGATCTATCTCGAAAATCCACAAGTGCAACCAGATCTGGAAAACGAAAGTTATATAGTTGGTCGCTTATTAAAACCTGAAGCCAGAAAAGAAATCATAGAATTTTTTGAAAAAAATGAAATTATACCTACGGCCATGATGGACGTGAGTGATGGTTTGAGTAGTGAAGTTTTGCATTTGTGCAAGCAAAGCAATTTGGGATGTGTGATCTATGAAGACAAGTTTCCTATCTCTGATGAAAGCAGACAAGCTGCGTATAAGTTTGGTTTAGATCCTACTGTTTGTGCTTTGAATGGAGGTGAAGATTATGAATTGATCTTTACATTAAAACAGGAAGACCATGATAAGATTACATTGAATGAAGAAATTAGTGTAATCGGTTACATGACAGATATTGAAGATGGCACTAAGCTCATCACAAAGGGTGGTAATCAATTCCCTATTACTGCACAAGGATGGAATGCGTTTAATAAATAAATCAAAGGCATGCAGAAAAGTCAACTTTTTATAGGTCTTTTCTGCATGCTTTTTTGTTGGTCTTGTAGTAGTTCTCGCAGCGGCCAATATTCAATCCAACAAAAATATGCTCCGTCTGAGCTTCAAGAAGATGCTCAAATTCTAGAAAAAATTCTTGAGTCCAACCATCCGAGTCTTTATTGGTATACACCTAAAGAAAAAATGGATGGTTATTTTGCAGAAACCATTCATGGCATTCAGGATTCATTGAATGAAGTGGAATTCAGAAACAGAATTGCAGTCTTGATAAGTCAGATCAGGTGCGGCCATACCATCGTTCGCTATTCCAATCAATTCATCAAATCTCTTTCTAAAAACAGGGTCCCTCAATTTCCCTTGTCTATCAAAACATGGGACGATAGTTTAGTAGTACTGGCAAATATTAATGCAAAATCTAACATTAAAAGAGGAACAATCATTACGTCTATCAATGGAAGATCCAATAGAAGTTTGCTGGATAGTTTTTTTAAGTTCATTAGCATCGATGGCAATAATGATTCTTATAAAAGCCAGATAGTGAGCAATAATTTTGGTGCCTGGTATAGAAACAGGTTTGGAGCAGATACCAGTTATGTGATTGGCTATATTGATAGTGCAGGAATTGAAAGAAAGGAAACGATGAAAAGCTTTCGTCCATTTATTATTGAAAAACCAAAATCAGATTCATTACAAAAACTAATGAGTGCTTTTAAGATCCCAACCAAAAGGGAAATTCGTAAAGCAAGAAGAAATGCTGCTTTGTCGTTGACTTTTGATGATACAACAAGCACAGCATACATGCATTTGGCAGGTTTCTCTATCAATGGTTTACAAAGATTCATGCGAAAATCCTTTCGACAGATAGAAGAAAAGAAAAGTCGAAATCTCATTATTGATGTGCGTGATAATGGTGGTGGGCATTTAAATAATAGTATTCGTCTTACGCAATATTTGGCAAAACATCCTTTTAAAGTAGCAGATACGGTAGCTGCTATCAATCGAAATTTCACGAAAGGAAAATATATTCGACAGTCATTTTGGTTTTGGTTCCCATTAAATTTCAATACCACTAAAATGGAAGACGGCAGGTATCATTACCATCGATTTGAAACAAAAAAATACCAGCCTTTTGTAAACCATCATTATGATGGAAATATTTATTTGTTGCAAGGGCCTTCTACTTTTAGTGCTGCTGCTGTTTTTACAGCAAGTTTAAAGGGGCAGGAAAATGTGCAATTAATAGGTGAAGAAACGGGTGGTGGAAATTATGGTAATTCAGCAATTCACTTATTAACTGTGGTCTTGCCGAATACAAAAATACAAGTAACGCTTCCATTGTTTAGAGTAGTGTTGGATAAAGATCGCCCCATGGGCAGAGGCGTGATCCCGGATCTATTAGTTACACCAAATTCATTTGCCATCAAACAGGGCGTTGACTTGAAGTTGCAGGTGGTGAAGGAGAAGATAAAAGTAAAAATTAAAAAGTAAAAATTAAAAAGTAAAATGAAAAATCTTTACAATTCAGTTGTTATTAGATTTTCTATTTCTAGTGTTTCATTTAAGCAAACCAAATTTGCGGGTTGTCCGATTGCAATAGTTCCCAGATGATCGTTGATTTGAATCGCTTTTGCGGGATAAGTACTTACCATCCGCAATGCTTCTTCTAAAGGGATACCTACTTTATGTACTAAGTTTTTTACGGAAGATAACATAGTAAGTGCAGAGCCACTGAGGATGCCATTTGATTCGTATCGATCTCCTACTAAATGATGGGGATAAGGACCCACAGTAGTTTCTGCAACCGCATCTGTAATCACAAATAATCGATCACCCATTTGTTTCTTCGCAATTTTAATGGCTTCAAAATCTACATGGTAACCGTCCGGAACGATACTGCACATGACTGATGAATGATTAAAAACGGCGCCTACAAATCCTGGTGCACGATGTTGAAGCGGACTCATGGCATTAAATAAATGGGTGGCAGTTCCAATACCCTTATCAAATGCTGCAGTTGCTTCATCAAAGGTGGCATTGCTATGTCCCGCAGAAATAATGATCCCCTCAGACTGTATGTATTGAATGATTTCCTGACTACAAACTTCTGGTGCCAGTGTGATGATTTTTATGATTCCCTTTCCGTATTCCAGCAATTCCTTTACTTCATCTAATGAAGGGGAGTGGATGAACTCTTCTAAATGCGCCCCTTTTTTGGTAGCGTTGATCCATGGTCCTTCTACATGTAACCCTAAACAACCTCTACCTCCTTGCTGCCAATATTCTTTCACAGCATCGATACAGGCATAAAAAACAGCGCTACTATTAGTAGCTACAGTAACTACAAAATGTGAAGCACCGCCCTTGCTGCAATAATCGTATAAACGAAAGATGGAGTCTGCGGAAGGATATACGGCTAACAATTTTTCATGTGCACCATAAATTTGAATATCTAAAAATGCAGGAGCAATGATATCATAAATGGGACCAGCATTGGGAATGGTTTGATCGATTGGTACAATCTCAACAATTTTATCCTGTTCTATTACCACTGCATGATTGCTCAAACAGCCATTGCCAGTAAATAATTGCTTTGCCAGTAGGGTTCGTTTATGCATGTGGGTGGTCTTGTAAAATTTGGAATTCGTCTGCGTCTTTCCAGAAAGGAAATTTGTTTCTTATATCGTTGAGTGCATCTTTATGCAGTTCCATATGATGGATTACTTCATTCTGTTGTGTTGTAAATAGAATATTTCCAAGTGGATCGATGATCATACTATCCCCACTATGGTTGATCTGATTGCCATCTAAGCCCACCCGATTAACAGCAATTACATAAGATTGGTTTTCGATAGCACGAGCCATCAGTAGCGTTTTCCATGCGTGGCTTCTTTTTTCTGGCCAGTTTGCCACATAGATCAATAAGTCGAATTCAGGTGTTTCATTGCTCGATTGTTGTCTGGCCCAAACAGGAAATCTTAAGTCGTAACAGATCTGTAAATTAATTTTCCAGCCATTGACACTGGTAATAAGTCGTTTATTTCCAGCAGTATAGTGTTGATCTTCACCAGCATAAGCGAATAGATGTCGCTTATCGTAATACCCATATGTTCCATTGGGCAACATCCAAATGAGACGATTGAAAAACTGGCCATTATCTTCAATGATGATACTTCCAGTGAGGATGATTTTTTGGGAGCTTGCCAATTTTTTCATCCAGGCAATTGTTTCTCCATCCATTGATTCAGCAAAAACGGAAGGATTCATGCTAAAACCAGTGGAAAACATTTCGGGTAAAATAACCAGGTTTGTTTTTTCAGATATCCCCAATATTTTGTCTTCCAGCATTGCCAGATTTCGATTTTTATCTTCCCAATAAAGATTGGTTTGAATCAGACTTACAGAAAGTGATGACATAAATTGAGGTGAAAGTTGACTATAATATTACTATTTTTCTTTCGATCGTATTTGCGAAATGGCATCTTGAATTAAGTTCTGCTCGTAACCTTTTTGCAAAAGGTAGTTAGTTGTTTTAGTTATCCTGCTCATCCATTGCTCTGCTTTAAGGGAATTAAATTTAGTAGAAGCTAGTTGCAGAAGGCATTTGCGATAGTCTGCTTCATCTATCACCTTCAAGCCTTTTTTAATATTGTAAGAACTTACTCTTTTTTGTTGCAGGGCTGCCTGAATCTTGAGCCTACCCCATTTTTTGCTTCGAAAATGCCCGCCCGCAAAGAGTAAAGCATATCTTTCTTCATTCAGATAATCTTCTTCTATCAGCTTAGATAAAAGCGGTTCAACCTCTGTTTTGTGTAATCCAAATGAGTATAGCTTCTCCTTTGCTTCAGAATGACTTCTTTCCTGATAGGCACAGTATTGTTTTAATTTTTGAAATGCCTGTTCTGGTGTGTAATATTTATTCAAAACAATTTCTTTGAAAAAGGGAAATAAGAATATTATATTTGTAGATAACCCATTGTTAAACCACACAAAGGTAGTTATAACCTCTTTTTATGAGTTCTGAAAAGTATAATGTTTGTTTAATTGATGACGACAAGGTCTATCAATTTACCTCCAAAATGATTCTAGAAGCAACTTCGCTTACTAGTAAGATTACTACATTCTTTAATGGCCAGGAGGCAATAGACTTTTTTTTAGAACCCGCAAACCAGCAAATTGATATTCTTCCGGATGTGATTTTTTTGGATATCAACATGCCCATCATGAATGGCTGGAATTTTCTGGAAGCATTTGATAAAATATTTCATTCCCTGCCTAAAAAGATTCTTATTTATGTAGTGAGCTCTTCAGTTGATGAAAGCGATATGGAGAAATCAAAGAGTTATGAGAGCGTAGCCGACTACGTAATTAAACCCATAAATAAGGAAAAATACCGGTTGCTACTTTCTGTGCCCAGATAAGAATATGGGTTTCAATCCACAACTCATTCACATTAATTGAAATCTTGTTGGAAACCCCGATTTCTATCGAGGGAATATTAACATTTTGCACTAGGTTTGTTGGAACATAAATATGCCGAATGAAATTCATTGTTTCTTCCTCCTCTTTGTTAAAACACCTGCAGCAAATTAGTGGTGTTATTAATGCAAACACAGTATTACCGATACTGGAGGATTTCCTTTTTGAAATTGAAGATAAAAAATTAAGTGTTGTAGCTACAGACCTTGAAACCGTGATGCGTGTTCAGATGGATGTAGAAAGCAAAGTGAATGGTAAAGTTTGTATCCCAGCTAAAATATTGTTGGATACATTGAAAAATATTGCTGAACAACCCTTGACTTTCAATATTGATAAAAGCTTCTCTGTAGAAATAACCAGCGATAACGGTAAGTATAAAGTGATGGGTGAAAATCCAGACAATTTTCCGAAAGAGCCTTCTGCAGATGATACTACTGGATTTAACATGACCAGCGGAGCTTTATTGACTGCTATTAATAAGACCTTGTTTGCGGTAAGTGGAGATGATCTTCGTCCGGCTATGACAGGGGTTTTCTTTGAGTTAACTAAAGATCACGTGCAATTTGTAGCAACAGATGCGCATCGTTTAGTGAGATATAAACGTACAGACACTAAAGCCTCAAAAGTAGATTCTTTCATAGTGCCTAAAAAGCCTTTGAATCTTTTAAAGAATGCTTTGCCAGACAATGATGATGAACTTACCATTAGTTATAATAGTAACCATCTTTTTGTACAGCATGGATCAACTCAAATGATTTGTCGCTTAATCGATGCTCGTTTCCCTGACTATAAAGTAGTAATTCCTGCTGATAATCCTTATAAACTAATTGTAAGCAAGGCTGACTTTCAAGGCGCGTTACGTCGTGTAAACGTATTCTCAAACAAGAGCACTAATCAGGTTGCATTGAACATAAGTGGTAGTGAATTACAATTGGCTGCACAGGATGTTGACTTTAGCTTTGAGGGTAACGAACGCATGAATTGTCAGTATGATGGGGAAGACCTTCAAATTGCATTCAATGCTAAATTTCTTATTGAGATGTTGAATGCTGCAGATACCGATGATGTGAAGATGGAATTATCAACTCCTACTAAAGCAGGTTTGATCAAACCAACTGAGCAGGGAGAAGGAGAAGACCTATTGATGTTGGTAATGCCATTGATGTTGAATAACTAAAAAAAGGTTCTAATAGTAAGAAGCCGCCTAGATTATTCTAGGCGGCTTCTTTTTTATTACACATCAGGTAGGGAATCAATTATGTTTGTATATTGAATGAAAATTACCTCCCCCCATGATTGAATCTGTTGTACATTATTTTGAACATATCCCAAGCCTTCATAGAGCATTGATTTTAGCAGGGGGTATCAGTTTTTTCTGGATCATCGAAGGCTTTGTTCCTCTGTTTAATTTCCGTTACAATAAATGGAAGCATGCATCTCTCAATATCATTTTTACCATTACTACCATCATCATCAACTTTGTATTTGCACTTTTAATTGTAAAGGCCAGTGATTGGGCCATTGCCAATCGTTTTGGATTAATGCAGTTAGTAACATTGCCCATATGGTTGTTTATGATCATTGGATTATTATTGATGGATCTGATTGGTGCTTATTTGATTCACTTGATTGAACACAAAGTAAAGTGGATGTGGAAGTTTCATATGGTGCACCATGCCGATACCCATGTAGATACAACCACAGCCAACAGGCACCATCCGGGTGAAAGTGTTTTTAGAGCAGTGTTTGCCCTGATAGCAGTTTTGGTGTGTGGAGCACCTATGTGGTTAGTGATGATGTATCAAAGTATCAGTGTAGTTCTAGCGCAATTCAATCATGCAAATATTCGCTTACCCTTTTGGTTGGACAATGCAATAGGATGGGTGATAATTTCACCCGATATGCATAAAGTGCATCATCATATGGTGAGGCCTCAAACGGATAGTAATTATGGAAATATCTTTTCATTTTGGGATCGGATCTTTAGAACCTATAATTATACACCCATTGATCAGGTACAATATGGGTTAGACGTTTTAGATAATAGCAAGGATGAGAACCTTTCATTTCAGTTTAAAATTCCATTTGATCGCAATGTGAAAACGGATTTTTAATGGATTCGCCCCATCTTTGCATAAATCGTTTGTATGAAGATCGCCGCATTTATTCCAGCTCGTTATGCTGCCACACGTTTTCCAGCTAAGTTGATGCAATTGCTGGGTGACAAAACGGTTATCCGACATACTTATGATAATACAGTAGCAACGGGATTGTTTGATGAGGTTTATGTGGTTACTGATAGTGATATTATTTTTCAGGAAATAACTTCCAATGGCGGTAAAGCAATCATGAGCATCAAATCGCATGAAAGTGGAAGCGATCGAATTGCTGAAGCCGCAGCTAATATGGATGTTGATATTATCGTGAATGTGCAGGGTGATGAACCATTTGTTCAAAGAGAGCCTCTTGAAAAATTATTGGCCACATTTACTGGAACAGATGGAGTAACTGTAAAAGTTGCCTCTTTAATGCAAGAATTAAAAGAACAATCCTTAATCGATGATCCAAATTATGTGAAGGTTGCTGTGGATCGTAATATGAATTCCCTTTTTTTTTCCAGAAGTGTGATACCGTATCCAAGAGATAAGTCTTTAGCGATTACTTATTATGAACATATCGGAGTCTACGCTTTTAGAAAAGAATCCCTGATGCAGTTTACCAACTGGCCAATAACTCCATTGGAAGCAGCAGAAAAAATTGAGTGCCTCCGATATCTGGAATATGGAATTCCATTGCGCATGGTAGTTACTACTTATATGGGTGTTGAAATTGATACACCTGAGGATTTGATCAAAGCTGCTCAGCTTTTGAAATAATACGACTTAATAAATAAGCACATCAATCGTTTGAAATTTATTGACTGTTTCTTTTTGCAAGGCTTTTACTATCTTTCTATATTAAAATAACGATTGCTTATGAATCAGAACAAGCTTCTTCGCTGGTCTATTGTGGTAGCCCTAGCAGGTTTTATTTTTGGATTTGATACAGTAGTTATCTCAGGTGCTAACCAACCTATTAAAGAGCTTTGGCATACTACTCCACTTTTTCATGGTTTCTTTATTATGTCAATGGCTCTATGGGGCACAGTGATCGGTGCATTATTTGGAGGAATACCAACGGAAAAATTCGGTAGAAAAAATGTATTGCTCTGGGTGGGTATCTTATTTGCTGTATCTGCATTTGGTTCAGCATTTGCAAATGATCCTTATGTATTTTCTTTTTTCCGTTTTCTGGGCGGATTGGGAATAGGCGTCTCATCAGTTGTAGCACCTATTTATATTTCTGAAATATCAACACCAGTAACCAGGGGTAAATTAGGGGCACTGTATCAATTTAATATTGTATTCGGGATTCTGATTGCATTTTTATCTAATTACTTTTTACAAGGAGTTGGCGGGTCAAACGATTGGCGCTGGATGTTAGGTGTGTTAGCTGTTCCATCAATTATTTATACTGCTTTAGTTTTTGGTATTTCAGAAAGTCCGAGATGGTTAATTACTAAGAAAAATGATCTGGAAGCTGCAAAAAAAATCATGCTTCAAATTGGTGTGGAAGATGTGGATGCTGAGGTAGCAACAATCATTCAAAGTAATCAACACGATGCTACTTCAGGAAAAGCTTCTGAATTTTTTAATGCAAAACATAAAAAGATCATCTTCCTGGCCTTTTTGATTGCATTCTTTAATCAGGTATCGGGTATCAATTTTATTTTATATTATGCCCCTGAAATTTTAGAAAAAGCAGGACTGGCTGCGAAAGAATCTTTATT
>CANBQT010000022.1 GCA_947371755.1 Chitinophagaceae bacterium | reverse complement strand
CAAATACGCCTATAGAAACAAAAAGATTATGGAAGAACTATTATCAGAAACAACCTACGTTTGTAAACCAATCCTAGGATTAAGAAGAAGCTGTCAACTTATCCTAGGATTAATTTAAAAATCTGTAAACTTATTTTAGGACGGGTCATCATTTTACCCACCCCTGCTCTCGTTTCACTCGGCGCCCCTCCTAGGAGGGGATGTTCATCAAATTCTTCCTATGAGATGATAAGAGCTGAAGATATATTATCTATTCAGCAACCAATTCTTCAAATCAGAAAAGGTAGGCTCAATTAACACTGATTTTTTTTCTAATTGAAATAGTGGTTTCACTGATTCGGGAATTTCGATACTTTTCCCAATTATCTCTTCAACCGTATCAGGAAATTTTACTGGATGTGCGGTTTCTAAGATCATTCCTTTTTTACCGGGATGGGTATTTAGATAATCTGCTAAAGCATAAAATGCTACTGCACCATGAGGATCTAAAAGGTAGTTGTGATGCTGATATACTGCTGCAATTGTTTGCTTAGTGATCTCATCACTCACAGTATACCCTGTTATTTTTTCACTGATGGTTTGGTAGGAATTTTGAAATAATTCCATCACTCTTATAAAATTACTCGGACTGCCTACATCCATTGCATTAGAAATAGTAGGTACAGCTTTTTTTGAAAGATAATTACCGGTTCTTAAATATTCAGGTACCGCATCATTTACATTACATGCAGCGATAAAATGATCAACAGGCAAACCACTTACATGTGCGAGTAAACCAGCGCAAATATTTCCAAAATTTCCACTTGGTACAGATATAACAGGTGCCGCTTCATTTTCTTTGATCCATTGTTGATAGGCAAAGAAATAATATAATTGCTGTGGCAGCCATCTCGCCACGTTGATACTATTGGCAGAAGTAAGTGTTAGATGATCATTCAGATCTGCATCCATGAACGCATCCTTCACCATGGCCTGACAATCATCAAAACTTCCTTTTACTTCCAGGGCTTTGATATTTTGTCCGCAAGTAGTTAATTGCAATTCCTGCACAGGACTTACTTTTCCAGAAGGATATAAGATAACTACTTCTACTCCGTCTACACCTAAAAAACCATTTGCAACTGCTCCACCTGTATCACCTGAGGTAGCTACAAGTACAGTTACTTTGTTTTGTTGTTGAGTAGAAAAATATCCCAGGCACCTGCTCATGAAGCGAGCACCCACATCTTTGAATGCCAGTGTGGGTCCGTGAAATAATTCTAGTGAGCAAATATTTTCTTGTACCTGAACTAAGGGAAATGGAAAGTTGATGGTTTCAGTAACAATTTTTTGTAGGTCTGTTTTTGTAATTGTATTACCTACATAGGGTAACATGATCTCAAGTGCTAATTCTTCCTTTGAATATTTGCCAATATTTTTTATGATATCTGCAGCTACGGTGGGTATGTATTCAGGGAAATATAAACCCTTATCAGGTGCCTGACCCTTAATAGTTGCCTCACGAAAATCTACGTTTGCTGCATTTTTATTAAGACTATAATAGTTCATACTAAGAATAAAGTTTATACAAATTGAACCCCGGAGTGATTCATAGTTGTGACATAAGTATGGTGGTCTAAACCTAAATTTTCATAGATCGTTTTCATTTCTTTTTCAACGGAGAGGGCAGTAGATTCATCTTTACTCAACATGAAAATAGAAGGGCCACTTCCAGAAATTCCGCCACCCAGTGCACCAGCTTCCTTGCTTTTTTGTTTTACTAAATCAAAGCCAGGAATTAATATACTTCTCACAGGTTCAATGATCACATCTTCTAATGATCTTCCGATTAATTCGTAATCAGATTTCAATAGACCCGCTACCAAACCAGCAATATTGCCCCATTGTTTAATAGCATCTTTCAATAATACTTTATGTTTTAAGATGCTCCTTGCGTCAGAAGTTTTTACTTCAATCTGCGGATGAACGATTGTTACGAATAAAGTAGGTGCTGAAAGAGCCACAATATCTAAAGGGAAAATAGAACGGATCAAGGTAACGCCACCGTAAATACATGGTGCAATATTATCTGCATGTTTTACTCCTGAAGCCAATTTTTCGCCATTCATGGCAAAGCGTACCAGGTTTTCCTGATCGAATCGATCATTGAGTAATCTGTTCGCAGCAACCACTGCACCGGCAGCACTTGCAGCACTTGAACCTACTCCGCTTCCTGGTTTGATATTTTTTTTGATCGTCAATTCAAACCCAATTCCAGGTTCTATTTCTTCCATTAGTGCAATGAGTGCAGCACCGGCAACATTCTTTTCTGGCTCAGTTGGTAAATTATATTCGTCATCATTTATGATCGTAATACCCGAGGTATCTGAAAAACGGATCTGCATTTCATCATAGGGTTCATTCACAGCAAAACCCAATACATCGAATCCGCAAACCATATTAGCAACTGTAGCAGGTGAATGAATTTTAACCACCTTATTCCTGTCGAGCCCATTATATAAATCGTTCATACTACTTGGATCATTAAGATGATAAAAATTATACTCTTGCTACACGGATAATATCGGCGAATACACCAGATGCTGTTACTTCGGCACCTGCCCCTGCTCCTTTGATTACCAAAGGTTGTTCCGGATAACGTTCTGTAAAGAACAACACTAAATTATCTTTTCCATATAAATGATAGAAATCTGAATTCGAAGGGATATGCTGCAATCCAACAGATGCCTTTCCATTTTCATAAGTTGCTACAAATTTCAATTTGCAATTTTTTGCAGCAGCAGCTTCGAAAATGGCTTTAAAATGAACTTCTTGTTTTTCCATCTCTGCATAAAAATCTGCAACCGATCCTTCAAAACAAGATGCGGGTAAGAAATATTCATTGCTGATATCTTCCATTTCTAATTTCTGTCCTGCTTCACGAGCCAGGATCATGATTTTGCGCATCACATCAGTTCCGCCCAGATCCAAACGCGGATCAGGTTCTGTATATCCTTCCTCCTGTGCCTGGCGAACTACCTGAGCAAATGGTTTTGTGCCATCGTAATGATTGAACACAAAATTCAGTGTCCCTGAAAGAACAGCCTGGATCTTTGTAACCTGATCACCGCTACGTAATAGATCATTCAAAGTGCCGATCACAGGTAAGCCTGCACCTACATTAGTCTCATAGAGATACAATGCATTGAATTCTCTTGCTAATGATTTTAAATGATGATAAGATTCATAAGAAGATGAGCAGGCAATTTTATTGCAAGCCACTACCGAAATACTTTTATCTAATAAGTTACTATACACCGATGCTACATCAGCATTGGCGGTTACATCCACAAATACACTATTTCTTAAATTGAGTTTTCTAATGGTACCTACAAAATCATGAATGCTTCCTTTTGATGCCTCAGTTAATTTTTCTTTCCAATTATTCAGATCAATGCCTTCTTCATTGATAAGATTGTTCTTACTATTTGCCAGTCCAATAACCCTTATTTGTAATCGAAGGTTATCTTGTAAGTACTGATATTGTTTTTGAATTTGTGCTAATAGTTTACTACCCACATTTCCTGTGCCGGCAATAAAAAGGTTGAGTTGTTTATAGGTAGTTTCAAAAAATTCTTCGTGTAACACATTGATGGCTTTTTGCACATCAAACGCTGATAATACAGCAGATATATTTTTTTCGGACGAACCTTGTGCAATGGCTCTGACATTAATACCATTTCGTCCCAGTACACCAAACATTTTTCCACTGATACCTGGGTGGCTTTTCATCTGCTCACCCACCAATGCTACAATTGATAAACCCTTCTCTACTTTTAATGGCTCAACTTTGCCACTTTGAATCTCAAAACTAAATGCATGGTCAATCACACGTTTTGCCTTGGCAGTTTCAGCTTCATTGATACCTACGCAAATAGAATGTTCTGAAGAGCTTTGTGTAATAAGAATCACATTAACCGTTTCGTTTGCTAACGCTTCAAATAATCTTTTTGAGAAACCTGGTATTCCCACCATGCCGCTACCTTCTAAACTCAGCAAGCTTATTTTATTGATAGAGGAAATTCCTCTTATAATATTATCTGTATGAGCAGAACTATTTTCTATGAGTGTTCCATATTCATCAGGCGCAAAAGTATTCTTGATCCAAACAGGAATATTTTGCTTCATCACCGGCTGAATGGTAGGAGGATAGATAATCTTTGCACCAAAATGCGACAACTCCATTGCTTCCTGATAAGAAATGCGATGGATGGGTCTGGCATTATTTACCAGTCTTGGATCTGCCGTCATCATCCCACTTACATCTGTCCAGATCTCTAATACAGATGCTTGTAAAGCAGCAGCGTAAATGGCCCCGGTATAATCAGAACCACCTCTGCCTAAAGTAGTGGTATGGTTATGCTGGTCGCTTGAAATAAATCCTGGGGTCACATAAATTTTAGCAGCATGGGTGTTAAAGAATCCGGTTATATTTTCTGTAGTTACTGCAAAGTCAACCAATGCATTACCATGTGTTGAGTTAGTGCGAATGAGTAAGCGGGAGTCAACCCATAAAGTAGATTCAGAAATTGATTTAAGTTTAGCTGCAATCATCAATGAAGAAAGAATTTCTCCATAGCTAACCATTTTATCATTGGTTCTATCAGACAATTCGCCGAGTAAGAAAACGCCATCACTGATTGCTTCTAGTTCGTTGAATTTTTGTTTAACCTGACTCAGTGTGGCACTTTGTTGTTGAATAGGTAATAAGTCTCTAACGGCATCGAGGTGTTTCTGTTCCAGTTCTTTTAAAATTGTTTTGTAAGCCTCATCTCCGGATTCTGCTAATTTTCCGGTATTGATCAAACTATCTGTCACACCACCCATTGCCGAAACCACTAATATGGTAGGCTCTTTTAAAGCTGCTTTCACAACAATATCTACCACCTTGTTCATATTAGTAGCATTTGCTACCGAACTGCCGCCAAATTTTAAAACTTGCATATTTATTATTTCTAATTCCTTGAAGGAAGATTTTGAAAACGATCTTTTCTTTTTGATTACAGCTGTAACAACAGCCCATGGATGATATGGAAATTACAACCCCTTACAGGGTCGTAGTAGTTGTTGTAAATGTTACAGCAGCAAACAGCAGCGATGCTGTTGATGTAGGAGTATAAATATGGTTTTGCTGTAAATACATATAATAAGGAACTGCTAAGATAATTAATTTTAGCAGTTCCTATTTAAATTTTTATAATTCGACATTAAGCAACTGTACTGATAGTCTTCATATCAGTCATAGCTCTGCGTAATTCAGCACCTACAATTTCCACTGGGTGGAAGCGTATTACTTCGTTCACAGCAATGATCACTTTATTATCTACACCTGCGTCACTTCCCGCATTAAAATTCTTACCAATTACATTGGTTTCAATATTCTTCATGAAATCGGCCAATAATGGCTTACATGCATGATCGAATAAATAGCAACCGTATTCTGCAGTATCAGAGATGACGCGATTCATTTCGAATAATTTCTTACGTGCAATAGTATTTGCGATCAATGGAGTTTCGTGTAATGATTCATAGTATGCAGATTCTTCTTTGATACCAGACTCAACCATTGTTTCAAATGCCAACTCAACACCTGCACGAACAAATGCAACCATTAACAAGCCATTGTCAAAAAATTCCTGTTCTGCTATCTTAACATCGCCAGCCGGTGTTTTTTCAAATGCGGTTTCACCAGTTGCTGCTCTCCAGGTTAATAAGTTTTTATCATTATTAGCCCAGTCTTCCATCATGGTTTTAGAAAATTCTCCACTCATAATATCGTCCTGGTGCTTTTGGAATAAGCTTCGCATGATATCTTTTAATTCTTCAGATAGCTCATAAGCTTTGATTTTTGCAGGATTAGATAAGCGATCCATCATAGCAGTGATACCACCTTGCTTTAAGGCTTCGGTCACCACTTCCCATCCGTATTGAATCAATTTAGAAGCGTATCCTTTATCAATTCCTTTCTCCACCATTTTATCGAAACAAAGGATTGAACCAGTTTGTAACAAACCACATAAAATGGTTTGCTCTCCCATTAAATCAGATTTAACTTCAGCTACAAAAGATGATTGTAATACACCTGCTCTATGTCCACCTGTTCCTGCGCAATATGCTTTTGCATATTCCCAACCTTTTTCTTCAGGATCATTCTCAGGGTGAACTGCTATTAAGGTAGGAACTCCAAATCCGCGTTGATATTCTGCACGAACTTCAGAACCAGGGCATTTTGGTGCCACCATGATAACGGTGATATCCTTACGAATTTGCATTCCTTCTTCCACGATATTAAAACCATGCGAATAAGAGAGCGTAGCACCATGCTTCATCAAAGGCATGATTGCGTTAATCACTGAAGTATGTTGTTTATCGGGAGTAAGATTAATTACTAAGTCGGCAGTTGGAATTAGTTCCTCATAAGTGCCCACTGTAAAATTATTCTCAGTAGCAGATTTCCATGATTGGCGTTTTGCTTCAATGGCTTCTTTACGTAATGTATAAGAAACATCTAAACCAGAATCGCGTAAATTTAAACCTTGATTCAAACCTTGTGCGCCACAACCTACGATCACAATTTTCTTTCCTTTCAATTTGTTTACACCATCTGCAAATTCAGATTTATCCATGAATTCGCAAACGCCCAATTGATTCAGTTTTTCTCTAAGTGATAGTGTGTTAAAATAATTGCCCATTTGTTTTGTTTTGTTTTCCTGAATCCAATTTGATTGCAGGTTTGTTGATGAATATTTTATTAATTACATGGTAAATACGCTGTCTTGCTTATCAAGAAACTCGTTTTCTACTTGTTCTTCTCCAGGCATCGCCTCTTCAAATTCTCTTAATTTTTCATGGAATCCATGAGATGCTTTAATGATGGCAACTCTGGCACTTCTCACAAACTCAATCAGGCCATAAGGCGCCAATACGTTTACGAGTTTATCAGTTTCTTCTCTATGACCACTGGTTTCAAAAATGGTATAGTCTTTACGGATCACTACAGCTCTGGCACCATGTTCGCGTAGCAATCTTTCTACTGTTACCTTCTCTGCAATTTCATCGGTAGATACTTTGTATAATGCCAATTCCTGCCAAACGATTTCGTCGTTAGTATTATAGTAAGCTTTTAAGACTTCTACCTGTTTTTCAATTTGGCGAGCCAGTTTTCTAACAACTTCTTCAAACTCGTTGATGACGATAGTAAAACGATGTATGCCCTCTTCTTCTGAAGGTGAAGTATTTAAACTTTCGATATTTATTTTTCTACGAGAAAACATCGTAGCGATACGAACCAATAAACCAATATGGTTTTCGGTGTATACGGTGATGGTAAATTCTTGTTTATTCATAGCCAACCCCTTAGGGAAATTTTAATAATAGAATTTGTTACTTTAATCTGATCTCACTAACGCTGCAACCTTGTGGCACCATTGGGAACACATTGTTTTCTTTACCTACCATAACTTCCAGCAAATAAGAACCTTTGTGGTGTAACATGGTTGATAATGCGTCGTTCAAAATTTCACGCTGACTTACTCGTTGCCCTTCAATACCGTAGGCTTTTGCAAGAGTTACATAATCCGGACTAGCAATATCTACAAAAGAATAGCGCTTATCCATAAACAATTGCTGCCATTGGCGAACCATACCAAGGAATTGGTTATTCAAAATGAGGATCTTTACATCCACTTCATTTTGCATAATAGTTCCTAATTCTTGTAATGTCATTTGGAAACCACCATCACCGATGATGGTAATAACCTGACGGTCAGGTGCGCCAAATTTTGCACCGATAGCAGCAGGTAAACCAAAGCCCATGGTTCCTAAACCTCCTGAAGTAATATTACTTTTTGATTGATTGAACTTTGCGTATCTGCAAGCCACCATTTGGTGTTGTCCTACGTCGGTTACAATGATGGCATTTCCCTGAGTTAATTCATTTAGATTGCGAATCACTTCGCCCATTGTCATTACTTCAGTTGTTGGATTCAACTCATCATGTATTACTTCTGTAACCTCTTCATCCATGTATTCTTTGAACTTATTTAACCAGGCAGTATGTTGTTTTGCTTCTACCAATTTAGTTAAAAGAGGAAGTGTTTCTTTGCAATCACCCCAAACACCTACCGTAGCTTTTACGTTCTTATCGATTTCTGAAGGATCAATATCAAGGTGAACTACTTTGGCTTGCTTTGCATATTTATCTAAGCGACCTGTTACGCGATCATCGAATCGCATACCGATGGCAATTAATACATCACACTCGTTGGTTAGTACATTCGGGCCATAGTTGCCGTGCATTCCTAACATACCTACATTCAATGGATGATCAGTTTCTAAAGCACTTAAACCCATCACGGTCCATGCTGCAGGAATACCCGCTTTTTCAATGAATGCTTTGAATTCTTTTTCTGCTTTACCTAGTATCACTCCTTGTCCAAATATTATAAAAGGCCGTTCAGCTTTATTGATCAATTCTGCAGCTTCAGCAACATACTCTTTTCGAACAATTGGTTTTGGTCGATAAGATCTGATATGCGTACAAGGAGTATAGCCATCGTATTCGAATTGTTGTAATTGTGCATTCTTAGTTATATCAATCAATACTGGTCCAGGTCTGCCTGTTCTTGCAATATAAAATGCCTTGGCTAATACAGCTGGAATTTCCGTTGCATCAGTAACTTGATAGTTCCATTTAGTAACAGGAGTAGTAATATTAATCACATCAATTTCCTGGAATGCATCGGTTCCTAATAAATGTGCGAATACTTGTCCTGTAATACAAACTAATGGCGTGCTATCAATCATCGCATCTGCTAAACCAGTCACCAAATTTGTTGCACCAGGCCCACTTGTACCGAATACTACGCCTACTTTTCCGGAAGCACGGGCATAACCCTGACCTGCATGTATGCCGCCCTGTTCGTGACGAACTAGGATATGTTTTAATTTATCATGATAATCGTATAATGCATCATAGATAGGCATGATTGCACCACCTGGATAACCAAATATGGTATCCACACCTTCTGCTACGAACGCTTCTAATACAGCTTGTGATCCGTTGATTGTTTGCGTTTGTTTTGTTGCTGTTGTTTCTTTTTTTGCTACTAAAGTTTCCATCAGTAATAATTGAATGATGAACTGAATTTTTTTATGCTTCGTCGGTTACACAACCTTCGGAAGCGTCTTTTACACATTGTGCGTATTTGAATAACAAACCTTTGGTTGCTTTTAAAGCAGGTTGTTTCCAATTGGCTCTGCGCTGAGCAATGACGTCATCGCTGACTCGTAAATGAATTGTATTGTTTACGGCATCCAATTCGATCACATCATCATCTTCCACTAATCCAATCAATCCACCCACAAATGCTTCCGGTGTGATATGCCCTACCACAAATCCATGTGTACCGCCACTAAATCTTCCATCAGTGATTAATGCTACAGACTTACCCAAGCCTGCCCCAATGATAGCAGAAGTTGGTTTCAGCATTTCAGGCATTCCTGGTGCACCTTTGGGTCCAACGTGTTTGATCACCACTACATCACCATGTTTGATCTTTCCGCTATTAATACCTTTGATTAATTCTTGTTCGCCATCGAAAACGCGGGCAGGGCCAACAAATTTTTCACCCTCTTTACCACTGATCTTTGCCACAGAACCTTTTTCAGCAAGATTTCCGTAAAGGATTTGTAAATGACCAGTAGCTTTTAAGGGTGATTCCAGGGGGAATATAATTTTCTGCTGATCAAAATCCAGATCAGGCATATTTTCTAAATTCTCTGCAATCGTTTTTCCAGTAACAGTTAAACAATCGCCGTGTAAGAGTCCTTTTTTCAATAAATATTTCATAACAGCAGGTACACCACCATATTGGTGTAAATCCTGCATCAAATATTTACCACTTGGCTTAAAGTCTGCCAGTACTGGCGTTTTATCACTGATAGCTTGAAAATCGTCCTGTGTTAAATGCACATCTACACTTCTAGCCATAGCAATCATGTGTAAAACAGCATTGGTAGAACCTCCTAAAATCATGATAACGGTTATCGCATTTTCAAATGCTTTACGCGTCATAATATCTCTAGGTTTGATATCTTTTTCCAATAACAATTTAATTGCAGCACCTGCGTCTTCGCATTCTTTTTGTTTTTCTGCACTCAATGCTGGGTTAGAGGAAGAGAAAGGTAGACTCATACCCAACGCCTCAATAGCAGATGCCATGGTATTTGCAGTGTACATACCACCGCAAGCACCAGCGCCAGGACAAGCATGTTGTACGATACCTTTAAAATCTGCTTCACTCAGATTACCCGCAATTTTTTGTCCTAATGCTTCAAATGCTGATACGATATTTAAATCCTGACCATTATAATGACCAGGTGCAATAGTTCCTCCATACACCATGATTGATGGGCGATTTAAACGACCCATAGCAATTAATGATCCTGGCATATTTTTATCACAGCCGGGGATGGCGATCAATCCATCATAATATTGTGCACCACAAACTGCTTCAATAGAATCTGCAATAACGTCTCTGCTCACTAAAGAATAACGCATACCATCGGTACCATTACTCATCCCATCACTGACGCCAATCGTGTTAAAGATGAGGCCCACTAAATTATTTTCCCAAACCCCTTTCTTAACTTTTAAAGCTAACTCGTTCAAGTGCATATTACAAGTGTTTCCATCATAACCCATACTCACCACACCCACTTGTGCTTTCTGTAAATCTTCGTCAGTTAAACCAATTCCATAGAACATAGCCTGCGCTGCAGGTTGTGTTGCATCTAGAGTGATTGTTTTGCTATACTTATTTAATTCCATGATATCTTGATTTCCAAGTCTTAAATTGTCAAATTATTTATTAGCTACTATTAATGCTTTATAAGCGGATTGAACTTTTTTACTTAATGTATCGTTCCAATCTTTTTTAAATGCAATACCATCAAGACTTTCCCAGCCAATCACTTCAGCAGCAGTGCCACAAAAAAACGCAGCATCCACCCCATATATTTCTTCTTTGGTAAAAAACTTTTCTTCTACTGTAATTCCTAAATCTTTACATATTTCAAAAATGGTAGCACGTGTAATGCCGGGTAAAATATTACCAAGGGAAGGAGTGATTAATTTTCCATCCATTTCAAAAAAAACATTGGCACCCGGTCCTTCAGCCACATATCCATTCATATCTGTTAGTAATGCTTCATTAAACCCCCTTGATTTTGCTTCATTACTAGCCATCATACTGTTTACATAATGACCACAAGCTTTTGCTGTAATAATAAAACCTTTAGGATTTGGGCGTTGAAAAGGGGATACTGCAATACGTAATAAATTATGGCCCAAGAATGCACCCATTTGCCAAACTAAGATGGCTATATGAGATTCTTCATTGATATCGTAAGACATATTGGATGGTCCATAAACGATAGTGCGAATATAGGCGTCTTGTAAATTATTTTGTTTCAATACCTCATAGGTCGCCTCTATCAAAACTTCAGAATCAAAATGATAGGGAATGTGCAAGGCATTAGCAGAATTTTTTAAACGGTGATAATGTTCTGCTGCCTTGAAAATTTTAGTAGTACCGTCTACCGTTTTATAAGAGCGAATCCCTTCAAAAACAGCATAGCCATAATGAAGCGACTGATTATATAAATCAATTTTTGATTCGGCAGCTTTTACAAATTTGCCATCAAGATAAATAATCGTGTTTTCGTTGTAATAATTTGCCATATTCTTATATCAAAAAAACAAGCCTTATGCAGACTTAAAAAGCGTGGCGCAGAAACGCCACGCGTAAAAACTAAAACTATACTTATGAGAAAACCCTAATTAGTGGCTAGTTCCGGGCTATAAGCCTTTGCTAGCGAATGCAAATCGCTTTCTTCCACTTCCTTTTTGCGATCGGCAACCTGTAAGAACTTTTCATACAAAAAGTCTATATCGTTACGAGTATACTGGTAACCAATTTTTTGAAAGCGATGTGCAAGAGCGCTTCTTCCGCTTCTTGCAGTTAATACGATTTTACTTTCTCCTGCTCCAACTTCCTCAGGATTGATGATTTCATAAGTTTGTGCATCTTTCAAAAATCCATCCTGATGTATACCTGATGAATGTGAAAATGCATTGGCTCCTACTATTGCTTTATTTGGTTGAACAGGCATCCGCATGATATCTGATACCTCACGGCTCAATGGATTCAATTGTTTGCTATCAATATTTGTATAAAACCCTAGGTCTTTGTGTGATTGAATAATCATCGCCACTTCTTCTAAGGCAGTATTTCCAGCGCGCTCTCCCAAACCATTAATAGTACACTCAATTTGGCGAGCGCCACTAATAATGCCAGCAATGGAGTTAGCAGTAGCTAACCCCAAATCGTTGTGGCAATGGCAGGAAAGGATTGCCTTGTCAACATTGGGAACATGGTTGATCAAGTAAGCAATTTTCTCTCCGTATTGGTTTGGCAAACAATAGCCTGTGGTATCTGGAATATTTACAACAGTAGCTCCAGCCTTGATAACGGCTTCCACTACCCGCGCTAAATATTCATTGTCAGTTCTCCCAGCATCTTCTGCATAGAATTCTACATCATCTGTAAAATTTCTAGCCCATTTCACACACTGAATGGCTCTCTCTAAAATATCTTCTCTATTTGAATTGAATTTACTTTTGATATGAAAATCTGAAGTACCAATTCCGGTATGAATTCTAGAACGATTAGCAAATTTTAAAGCAGCTCCTGCCACTTCAATATCTTTTTGAACTGCGCGGCTCAATCCGCAAACAGTGGCATTTTTTATGATTTTGGCAATTTGAGAAACAGAATCAAAGTCTCCGGGACTGGAAACAGGAAAGCCAGCTTCGATAATGTCTACACCCAACGCTTCGAGTTTTAACGCCAATTCCAGTTTTTCAGTAGCATTTAGCTTACAACCGGGCACTTGCTCTCCATCGCGCAATGTAGTATCGAATATATATACCTTTTCACTCATGTATTATCTTTTTTTACCTATTTAGACAAGAAAACAGGCGACTCATTTTGTTATGTAAACTCTTTTATAACAAAAAAGCCAACCTGCCATATTCGAATGTATATGCAAACAATGGCTTATTTTGATCAAAATAGTGGGGTTTTTACAGTGCTCAAATTGTCATATATTTGAGGAAAGCCTTACTGTTATTGTATTTTGGCCCAAAAAAATTACGATGCCTAACCGTTCTACTGATGCTTTGTTTTTATTGATTCAGTCGCTGGAAAGATCAGAAAAGCGAAATTTCAAGCTATTTGTGACGAGAAACTCATCATCGAGTGAGCTGAAAATCATACAATTATTCGATGCTTTGGATAAAATGGAGGTATATGATGAGGATTTGTTACTCAAAAAGAACCCTTCCCTACAAAAGCAGCAATTATCGAACTTAAAAGCCCATTTATACCGGGAATTACTCAATAGTTTAAGGCTTTTAAAGCAGGATGAAAATATTGATATTCAAATTCATGAGCAGCTCGACTTTGCCCGGATACTCTATAATAAAGGACTATATCATCAGAGTCTTAAGGTTTTAGAAAAGATCAAAGAACTATCGAAGACCAATAATCAGGTCACTTACCTCCTGCAGGCCTTGTTTTTAGAGAAAAATATTGAGGGCCTTCATATTACCCGAAGTATGCAGGATCGAGCGGATCGATTGGCAGCGGAAGTGGAAGAAACCAATGGTAGATTAACAATGATTGGCGCATTATCCAATTTGTCGCTTCAACTATATAGCTGGTATATCAAAAATGGATTAGCCCGGAATAGCAAGGATGCTGAATCACTGGATCTCTTATATCATAATGGATTAATAGAAGCTTCGAAAGATTGCAAAGGTTTTTATGAAAAATTGTATCGATACCAATGTAAAAGTTGGTATGCCTTCATTGTTCAGGACCTGATCATGTATTACAGATATTGTCAGAAGTGGGTAGACCTTTTTCATCAGGAACCGAAGATGATTGATGTGGAAACAGCACATTATATCAAAGGACTACATAATTTAATGAGTGCACATTTCGACCTGGGTAATTATCAAAAATTTCGTGAAACCATTCAGTGTTTTGAAAGTTTTTCTCAGACAGACATTGTTCAACAAAATCATAATAACCTCATTCAGGTTTTTGTTTATATCCAGATTGCAAAACTGAACCAGCATTTTATGGAGGGAAGCTTTACTGAAGGATTAGTAGAAGTTCCTTTAATTGAAGAAAAGCTGAAAGAATATGAATTGTATCTCGACAGACACCGAATATTAGTGTTCTATTATAAAATTGCCTCATTGTATTTTGGAAGTGGCGATTTTGATAGGAGCATCGATTTTCTGAATAAGATCATCAATTGGAAAGTTGACCTTAGAACCGAT
Organism: Chitinophagaceae bacterium; assembly: GCA_947371755.1. Taxonomy (GTDB): domain Bacteria; phylum Bacteroidota; class Bacteroidia; order Chitinophagales; family Chitinophagaceae; genus Sediminibacterium. Next base: position 33,399 of record CANBQT010000022.1, on the reverse strand, counting down.
CTGCAATGCTATGCCAGACTATTGCATTTGATTGCTCACTATGAATTGGGTAATTACGATATACTCGAATACTTGCTAAAATCTGTATATCGATTTATGTCGAAAATGGAAAACCTAAGTACAGTTGAGGTAGAAGTGTTTGCGTTTATTAAATATAGCTTCAGGCTTTCTCCTAAAGAATTAAAACCAGAATTCGAAAAGTTGCTGGTAAAATTAAAGGAACTGGAGCACGACCGATTTGAAACGCGAGCCTTTATGTACCTCGATATCATATCCTGGTTAGAAAGTAAAATATCTGCCACGCCCGTTCAAACAGTTATCAGAAATAAGTTTCTAGAGAATCAGAAAAAAGTAAGTGCAAGAAGCGCACAAAACTCAGATTAATCAATAGCAAGTTTCTGAAACTATTTTTTAATTGTATATTTCATTTCAAACAATCACTATGCATATCATCAGTAAATGGATCTCGGCGTTTTTTATTGTTATGATCATAACGGTTTCTAGTAATGCACAAATTACCAAAGCACCTGAACGTATTGAAGGTGATGGTCAATACACACAACTCATTATCAGAGGCGTTACTTTAATTAATGGTACAGGAGCACCAGCATTTGGTCCGGTTGATATTGTGATTGAAAAAAATAAGATTGTACAAATTTCCTCTTTGGGAAGTCCAGGATTAAAGATAGCAGATAGTAGAAGACCGGTTTTGAAGGCAGGTGGTAAGGAGTTGAATTGTGAAGGGATGTATGCGATGCCAGGTTTGATTGATATGCACGGACATATTGGTGGAGTAGAACAAGGTACACCTGCAGAATATGTATTTAAACTGTGGATGGCTCATGGCATTACTACCATCCGTGATCCTTCTGCTGGTAATGGATTGGATTGGGTATTGGACGAAAAGAAAAAAAGTGCAGCCAATACCATTACAGCGCCAAGAATTTTTGCCTATACCGCATTTGGAATGGGTAGTGCAAATCCAATTGTAACAGCAGAACAAGCAAGAACCTGGGTTCAACAGAATGCCAAAAACGGTGCAGATGGCATTAAATTTTTTGGGGCATCGCCTGAAGTAATGGATGCTGCCATCAGGGAGAATAAAAGATTGGGATTAAGATCTTGTTGCCATCATGCACAAATCGATGTGGCAAGATGGAATGTGCTGAATTCTGCAAGGGCTGGTATGACGAGTATGGAACATTGGTATGGTTTGCCCGAAGCATTGTTTACTGATAAATCGGTACAACAATTTCCGTTAGACTATAATTATAATAATGAGCAAAACCGTTTTGAAGAAGCTGGAAAATTATGGAAGCAAGCAGCGGCACCATATAGTGAGCATTGGAATAAAGTAATGAATGAGTTATTGTCACTCGATTTTACACTTGATCCAACATTTAATATTTATGATGCTAATCGTGATCTGCAAAGAACCAGAAGAGCGGAATGGCATGAGACTTATACCTTACCTTCTTTATGGAAATTCTATGAGCCAAGCAGACAATCGCATGGATCGTATTGGCAAAGCTGGGGAACAGAGCAGGAAGTAGAATGGAAAAACAATTATCGTTTGTGGATGACATTCATCAACGAATATAAAAACCGTGGTGGAAGAGTTACAGCAGGATCTGATAATGGATTCATTTATCAGCTATATGGATTTGGCTATATCAGAGAATTAGAATTATTGCGTGAAGCTGGGTTTCATCCGCTGGAAGTGATCCGCTCTGCTACTTTATATGCTGCACAAGCATTGGGTGCCGATAAAGAAATTGGCTCGGTAGAAGTAGGCAAACTAGCTGATATCGCTATCGTAAATGCAAATCCTTTAAAGAATTTACAAGTATTATATGGTACAGGTGCGATTGAATTAAATGCAGATAATAAAATTGTAAGAACGGGTGGTGTGCAGTATACTATTAAAGATGGTATCGTGTATGATGCTAAAAAATTATTAGCCGATGTAAAGGCAATGGTAGATGCTGAGAAAAAGAAAACAGGATGGGTTTTAAAACAACCTGGAATTGAATAATGATGCTGAATAGAATCCCTAAGATTTTTCCAAAAAAAAGCCAGTCATTTTAGTTTGACTGGCTTTTTTTTATTTACTTTTTTTCTACTGTTGGGTATTTAATTCCAAGTTGATCCAGATAGGAAGCGTATTTACTGGGATCATAATAAAAAGGCTTCATCTTTTCGCGATACTGATTCATTGTTTCCTGATTCAGATTAATTGCAGGAGGATCTGATGCAGTAATAAATGGTTTGTATTGCACATCTTTAGTCTGTACATTTTTATAATAGTCTTTCGCATCAGCCAGAATCTTAGGGTTGGTAAAAAGGTCTATTAATGTAAGGGCTGTTGCTTTTGCGCCAGCTAAAGATCCTTTGTGTGCAATGGGTGTTGCCATGGCGATGGCGTCTGCCCAATGATGACCTTTTGTTCCGGGAATATTCGCAGGGTATCTTAATACGATGGTGGGAAGATTCCATGAAATATCAGCGATATCATCCGATCCGCCACCCCAGGAGAATGGAACAGAGCCACTTAAAGTATCTAAAGTTTTTCTTAGTCCATTGATCTCTTTTCCTTTATTATCTTTCTTAGGGGCTTCCACTAATTTTTGCACAGCTAAAGCCATTTGCTGATCTGATTCTGACCATTCAGGGAAACCTACTTTTTTAATATTACTATATAGTGCTTCTGCCAATGCTTTATTAAAATGCCCGGGCCATGCTGTTCCGAGAATCTGGTATTTCATTTTAGTATCCGTCATCATGGCTGCACCATTAGCAATTTTGATACCTGCATCATACATACTTTGTATATCTGTGTATGTTCTTTCTCTGAAGTAATACCATACACTGGCTTTAGAAGGAACCACATTTGGTTGATCCCCGCCATCGGTAATTACATAGTGTGAACGTTGGGTTGGCTTTAAATGTTCTCTTTTAAAATTCCAACCAATATCCATTAACTCAACTGCATCCAAAGCGCTCTTGCCTCTCCATGGAGCACCAGCTGCATGAGCAGCGTCACCATCGAAAGAAAATTTTACAGACACTAAACCATTACCGCCATTATCTCCATAATCACAACCAAAATCTCCACTAACGTGTGTGAAAATGCAGGCATCCACATTTTTAAAATAACCATCACGGATATACCAGGCCTTACTGCCCACTAATTCCTCTGCCACACCAGGCCAGATCATTAAAGTTCCAGGGATCTTATTCTTGATCATCGCTTCTTTTGCAGCAATGGCTGCAAAGATGATCACTGCTTGTCCGGAATTATGTCCCTCTCCATGTCCAGGTGCACCTTCTACGATGGGATCTTTATAAGCAACGCCTGGTTTTTGAGAAGCTTTCGGGATACAATCGATATCACTTCCAAGTGCAATGATCGGACTCCCATTGCCCCATTTGGCCGTCCATGCAGTAGGGATACCAGATATACCACGTTCAATGGTGAATCCATTTTTTTCAAGTATGCTGGTGAGGTATTTTGAAGTTTCGGTTTCCTGAAATCCAAGTTCACCAAAACTAAAAACCATGTCAACCATTTCTTGTACTGCTTTTTCTTTTCCACTCACTGATTGTAATACCTCAGATTTTATGGCATCCACTTGTTTTACACTAAGTGATTTTGAGCTTTGAGCTTCCAATATGGAATGTGATGTAAAAAAGCTTCCTAATAAAAAGCAGCCAATAATTTTAATTTTTAATCGTAGCATTTTTTATTTTTTTTCAAGGGTTGGGTAAGTAATACCTAGCTGTTCTAAATAGGTATTGTATTTAGAAGGATCATAATAAAATGGTTTCATCTTATCTCTAAATTGATTCATGATCTCTTTATTTAAATAAATGGCCGGAGGATCTGATTCACTGATGAAAGGAATATATTTTGTGTCTTTCGTTTGAACGTTTACAAAATAATCTTTCGCATCAGTTAATATTTTTGGGTTTGTAAACAGATCGATCAATGTTAGTGCAGTTGCTTTTGCACCGGCCAATGTTCCTTTGTGCGCAATGGGTGTAGCCATCGCAATAGCATCTCCCCAATGATGTCCTTTTGTTCCAAGAATATTAGCTGGATAACCTAGAACAATCGTAGGAACTGTCCATGAAATGTCTGCAATATCATCTGAACCACCACCCCATGAAAATGGAACTGAACCTTTGAGTGAATCAACTTTATTAGCCAAACCTGCCACCGGATTTCCTTCTTCATCAATTTTAGGAGCGTCTACTAATTTTTGAACAGCGGCAGCTAATTGTTTATCTGCGTCTGACCAAATTGGTACACCCACTTTTTCAATATTAGCATGCATGGCAATTGCTAAAGGTTTATTGAAATGCCCTGGCCATGCTGTTCCCAGAATCTGGTATTTCATTTTAGTATCAGTCATCATAGCTGCACCCTTTGCAATATTGATACCTGCTTCATACATGCTTTTAATATCCTTATATTCTCTTTCTCTGAAATAATACCAAACACTTGCTTTGGAAGGAACCACGTTTGGCTGATCGCCTCCATCAACAATAACATAATGCGAGCGTTGTGTGGGTTTTAAATGTTCTCTTTTAAAATTCCAACCTACATCCATCAATTCAACGGCGTCTAGTGCACTTTTACCTCTCCATGGAGCACCAGCAGCATGAGCAGCATCTCCATCGAAAGAGAATTTTACAGAAACCATACCATCATATCCCACATCACCATAATTGCATCCAAAATTTCCACTCACGTGTGTGAAAATGCATGCATCTACATTTTTAAAATAACCATCTCTTACATACCATGCTTTACTGGCTAATAATTCTTCAGCAACACCAGGCCAGATAACTAGAGTACCTGGGATTTTATTTTTGATCATGGCTTCCTTTGCAGCGATTGCGGCAAAGATGATCACGGCCTGACCAGAATTATGGCCTTCACCATGTCCTGGTGCGCCTTCTACAATAGGGTCTTTATAAGCGACACCTGGTTTTTGAGAAGCTTTCGGGATACAGTCTATGTCACTGCCAAGTGCAATAACCGGACTGCCATTGCCCCATTTAGCCATCCATGCTGTAGGAATGCCTGATATACCACGTTCGATAGTAAATCCATTTTTTTCAAGAATGCTGGTGAGGTATTTTGAGGTTTCAATTTCCTGAAAACCCAGTTCTCCAAAACTAAAGACCATATCTACCATTTCTTGCACGCCTTTTTCTTTACCACTAACAGATTGAAGCACTTCTGTTTTAATGGCGTCTACTTTTTGTTGAGTAAGAGAGGAAGTTTGTTGCGCAAACAGGAAAGTGTAAGGCATCGTACACATTAGCAGAAGCGCAAGCGTCTTAAGTTTTTTTCTAAGCATAATTTCGATTTGCTTAAATATAACTAAAAACAAAAAAGGCCCGAATGATTCGGACCTTTTTAATACTATTATAATACATTTAATTAATCGGTATATATTCTTTCTACTGCATCTTTATATTTTTCCATAATTACTTTTCGCTTTAAACTTAATTTAGGCGTGAGTTCTCCGGTATTAACGCTCCATTCTCTGGGAAGCAATTCGAATTTTTTAATTTGTTCTACGTGATTGAAAAACTTATTAAAACTTTCTACTAGCTGACGATATAATTCGAGCACTTTTGGATGATGTAAAGCATCTTCAATAGTAGTGAAGGCCACTTCTTTTTCGCGCATCCATTCTTTTAAAGTAGCTACTGAAGGAACTATTAATGCCCCCACAAATTTTTTCTCTGAGCCAATTACGATTACCTGTTCAATAAAAGGGCTTTCCATTAATTTGTTTTCAATGGGTTGAGGGGCCACATATTTTCCACCGCTAGTTTTGAAGAGTTCTTTTTTTCGATCGATGATTTTTAAAAACTTGTCATTTTCAAAGACCCCAATATCACCAGTTAATAACCAGCCATCAATAATTGTTTCGGCAGTAATATCTGGCCTTTTATAATAGCCAGCCATCACGCAAGTACCAGATACCTGAATTTCTCCATCCTCTGCTAATCGAACTTTAATGCCATCAATCACTGGTCCAACTGTCCCGAATTTTGTTCCACCATTTTCTTTTCTATTCACGCTGATTACAGGACTATTCTCTGTTGGTCCATATCCTTCGTAAACCGGAATTTTTGCAGCATTAAAAATGCGAAGGAGTTTAACCTGGCAAGCAGCGCCACCGGTGACGATAAAAGAAATATTACCACCTAGTGCTTCACGCCATCTTTGGAAGATAAGTTTATTAGCTAAAGCAAGTTGAAGATTATACCAGATACCACCAGATTTTATATTATCATATTTTTCTGCCAGATCAACTGCCCAAAAAAACATGGTTTTTTTAAAACCAGTAAGGTGCGAACCCGCGAGCATGATTTTCTCAAATACTTTTTCTAATAAACGAGGTACAGTAGTAAATCCATTCGGTTGTATCTCCTTTAAATTCTCTCCGATGGTTTCAAGGCTTTCTGCATAATAGATACTGATGCCACTGAATAAATAAATATAAGTGCACATCTTCTCGAAAATATGGTTCAGGGGCAGAAAGCTCAGCACTTTTGTATCTGGCGCATCTTCAAAAGGAAAACTCTTTTTTGAGTAAAGTACGTTACTGTAAATATTGCTATGTCGAAGCATTACACCTTTAGGAACACCTGTTGTACCTGAAGTGTAGATGATTGTAGCGAGGTGTGAATCGGGAATTTGTGTTTTTAGTTCAGCAACTTTTGCAATAGAATTTTCAGTTGCAAGTTGGGTAACTTCCGACCAATGTGGAACACCTTCCAATTTATCGAAACTATAAATATTAATAACCGAAGGCACTTTTGCGGTAACGTCTTTTACTTTATCATACAGATCTTTACTACTAACAAAAACATATTTTGTAGCAGTATCGTTTAAGATAAATTCTAATTCAAGGGGGTTGGTAGTTGGATAAATTGGAATTAAAATGGCCCCAATTTGTTGTACAGCAAGATCGGTAAAAACCCATTCCGGACGATTGTTGCTGAGAATAGCAATTTTATCACTGCCTTCAGGTGTAAAGTCATTACCGCTAACGCCAAGTTCTAAAAGTCCAGCACTAAATTGGTTGGCAATGCTTGCTACCTCCTCACTGCTATAATTAACCCATACTCCGTTTTCTTTAGCAGCCAGCATATCTTTTTTTGGAAAATTTTTGAGCTGGTGATCAAGGCAATCAAAAAGTCTTTTATTATTCATATGGCTATCGTTGGAGTAAATCTAGAAAATAATTTAAAATTCTAAGTAGAATCTTAAGCCTTAAGCAGATTAATACAATTCAAATTAGGCAAAAGGGAGTAAATAAAAAAAGCCGATCTCGAAAAATCGGATCGGCCTCAAGCATATTAAAAGGTAATGTTATTCGTAAATCAAATGAGTTAATAAACCATCTCTTAATTTTGGTTCAAACCATGTGCTTTTAGGCGGCATAACTTTTCCGCTATCTGCAATATCAAATAATTGATCCATGGAAACAGGGTAAATGCTAAATGCGGCAGCCATTTCACCACTGTCAACCCTTTTTTCAAGTTCTGCAAGGCCTCTGATGCCGCCCACAAAATCAACTCTTGTATCAGTACGAGGATCATTGATATTTAATAAGGCAGAAAGTACATTGTCTTGTAAAATCGTTACATCTAACACTCCAATTGGATCATTTGTATAGCTTCCTTCTTTTGCTACGAGTTTGTACCAATTATGATCTACATACAAACCAATTTCATGAAGGTTACCAGGTTTAAATGCATTAGATCCTTCTATGCTTACAGAAAATTTGTGCTCCAGCGATTTCAAAAAATCAGCTACGCTTAAACCATTCAAATCTTTTACAACACGGTTATAATCCATGATGTGTAAATCATTTGCCGGGAATAAGGTTGTTAAAAAATAATTAGAGCCCTCCGTAGCTTCATCTCCCAATGCTATTCTAACTTTTGACGCTGAAGCTGCTCTGTGGTGGCCATCTGCGATATAGGTACAAGGAATTTGGTTTGCGAAGATTGAACTAATCTGGTTAATGATAGTTCCATCACTAATGATCCAAATACTATGTTGAATTCCATCGTCTGCAGTAAAATCGTAACCTGGAGATTTTGTAGTCTTCCATTTTTCAATGATATGATCGATCTCTTCATTATTGCGATAGGCCAAGAATACATTTCCCGTTTGAGCACCAGATGTTTTAATATGGTTGATTCGGTCTAATTCTTTTTCTGGTCTGGTGAATTCATGTTTTTTTATGATATCATTTTCATAATCATCCACACTGCTCACACAAACAAGTCCGGTTTGTTTTCTACCATTCATAATGAGTTGATAGATATAGTAGCATTCTTTTGATTCACGAAAGAGGGTATCACGTTGTATAGAAGCTTGTAAATTTGATTTTGCCTGTTCATATACTTCCGCAGCATGAACATCAACTGTTTCGGGAAGATCAATTTCACTTTTAGTAATGTGCAAGAAGCTTGCTGGATTTCCTTGAGCTTCTATTTTTGCTTCTGCACTACTCAATACATCATAGGGTCTGCTGGCAACTAATTTAGCTAATTGTGTTTGTGGTCTTAATGCTTTGAACGGTTTAATATTTGCCATAATCGATACTTACTTGATTCTTTAAAATTTTTCTAACTGTGTTTGGCAGCAAATGATTGCATGAGATCTGTCATTGCTGCTACACTACTTAATGGAAGGGCATTGTACATACTAACTCTTACTCCTCCAACTGTTCTATAACCCTTAACTCCGATAAATCCTGCTTGTTTACATTCTTCTAGAAACAGGTTTTGTAAATTCTCATCTTCTATAAAGAATACTGCATTCATTTCACTACGATCTTCTTTTGCAATATTTGTTTTAAATAGCGGAAGACTATCTAGCGTGTTGTATAATAATGTTGCTCTTTCCGTACTTCTTTTTCCCATTTCTATTAAGCCACCTTCGTCTTCAATCCATTTTAGTGTAAGCATGCTTACGTAAACTGCAAACACTGGTGGTGTATTCATTAATGAACCTGCTTCAATATGTTTTTGGTAATTCATAATCGTTGGAATACGACGTTGAATTTTTCCTAAAATATCTTTTTTGATCACCAACATATTTACTCCAGCGGCACCCATATTTTTTTGAGCTCCTGCATAGATCAGAGAAAACTTTTTAAAGTCGATTTCCCTGCTGAATATATCACTACTCATGTCTCCGATTAAAGGAACATCTGTTGTAGGGTATTGATGCCATTGTGTTCCTTCCACAGTATTGTTGGTGGTGATGTGTAAATAGCTGGCGTTTTCTGGAAATTGTAAATCCTTTGGGATATAAGAATAGTTTTTATCTGCTGAGCTTGCAGCAACTACTACATCCCCAAAAAGTGATGCTTCTTTTATTGCTTTAGAACCCCAGATTCCATTGTCGCAATAAGCTGCGGTTTTATGATCATCCAACAAATTCATGGGAACTTGCATGAATTGTGTAGTTGCCCCACCATGCAGAAAAAGTACTTCGTACTGATCATCCAATTGCATTAATCTTTTTACTGATGCAATGGCATTATTGAGTACTTCCTGAAAATGCGATGTACGATGGCCAATTTCTAATATTGATAAACCGGTATTATTAAAATTATGAATGGCATTAGAGGCTTCCTCTAAAACAGGTTGAGGCAAAATAGAAGGACCAGAATTAAAATTATGCAGTTTCATTACGGTTACTTGAAGCCGCAAAGTAACCGATTTTAGAGGAAAAGCTATAGTGCCGATTTGTAAAATGTAGAATTTGTTTCATGAGTGTAATAGAAATATTTATTTTTCAAAAACTCACAATCGTTTGTTGTTTTATTCTGGTACATCTGAAACACCACCTGAAACTGTAAACTTCATGGCATCGGCTGCATGAATATTTGGCGGCAGCGTTCGGACTTTTTCTTTTGGCACTATATAAGTAATACCAGAAATGGCGTAAGAGTGAGGAACATAGACAGTGATATGTGTTTCCAGTCCAAGATGAACGCTCGTATTTTGTGTCACAAATCCAATTCTCCATACATCTGCTCCATCTACATTTACCAAAACAGGCTGGTCGAACTTTTTTTTGTTTCCTGCGAAAGCTTCGAGAAAATCCTTCACAGAAGAATAGATGAATTTAATACCGGGTGTTCTTTCCAGAACCGTATCAAAAACCGCCACTAATCTACCCACCACAAATAGAGAGGAAAGCCAACCAACGAACAATACCAGGGTAACCACTACCAGGAAGCCAAGACCAGGCAATCTTCTGAGGTTACCAGATGCGTCTTTTTGTAATAGATCTGGAGCAAGGTTATTAATCAGATTGGGTAGAAAGCTATCTACCCAGTTAAATAAACCAAAAACCACCCAGATGGTGATACCAATTGGGGCCAAAACGATGAGACCTTGAAGAAATAACTGTAATAATTTCCCCAATGTTTCCTTGAAACCTGGTTTTTTGAGTTTTCGCATGGTCTGATTTGACTGTAAATTAAAGAAGAATCAGGAATTCTATAAAATATCCATGGTTTTCAATCGTCTAACCCCAAAAGAGAAGGTTTTTTCATCTGTCTTATCCTTTTATGTCGCCGTTTAACAAAAAATTAATATTAAAAACAATGGAAACTATTTTTAAGCTAAAAGTTTCCATAGTTTTGCACTTCTATTTTTTAATATGGAAACAAAAGACAGAATTATTAAACAGACCTACGATTTATTCATGCGTTACGGCATTCGTAGTGTGAGCATGGATGATATTGCGTACCACCTGACCATCAGTAAAAAAACCATCTATCAGTACTACGAGGATAAAGACGCCCTGGTAGAGGGTGTGTTAGATATTGAATTGCGAAGGAATTATGAAGACTGCGAAAACAATAAGAAAAACAAGCAAAATAGCATTCATGAGTTTTTCTTATCCATGGATACCATGAAGGAGATGTTCAAGCAATTAAATCCAACTATCATTCACGATATACAGAAGTACCATCCCAAATGTTTTAAAAAATTAAACCAGCATAAAGATGATTTCTTCTATAATATCATCAAGGACAATTTAGAATCGGGTATCAAAGAAGGTTTATATCGCCCAGAAATCAATATCGATATACTCACAAAATTTCATCTCGAAACATTCTTTATAGCCACTAATTCAGAAATATTCCCTGTTTCAAAATATGATTTTACGAAAGTGAATCAGGAAATATTAGAAAACTTTTTATACGGTATCGCCACAACAATAGGAGTAGAAAAAATTGATCAATACAAGCAAGAAAGACAAAAACAATAAACTTATGAACCAAAAACCAATTAAAGTCTTTGCATGGATGATCTGCATATTATTTGCAGCTAGTTCAGCAATGGCGCAGACAGGTGTTAAACACGCATTTACGGTGAAGGAATGTGTTGACTATGCACATAAGAACAATTTGCAGGTTAAGAATGCACTTTTAAATGTTCAGATCCAGCAGGAAGTGAATCGTGATGTAACAGCTGCAGCTTTACCATCTTTTTCAGGTGTGATCAGTGGAAACGATTACTTAAAAATACCCACTTCATTATTACCTGGTGAAATCTTTGGACAACCTGCTGGAACATATATTCCAGTTCAGTTTGGAACAAAGTACAATGCAAATGCAGGGTTTCAGTTGCAACAATTATTATTTGATGGACAGGTATTTGTTGGCTTGCAGGCACGTTCAACAAGTATTGCGTTTTCAAATAAAAATGTAGAAGTAACAGAAGAAATGATCAAAGCAAATGTCTATAAAATTTACTATCAATTAGTAGCCAGTAAAACACAGATTGGCATTTTTGATGCGAATTTAGACAGACTGAACAAGTTGCTCTCTGATACAAAAGCATTGTATCAAAATGGATTTGTTGAAAAATTAGACATTGATAAAATATCTGTTCAGATCTCAAATTTAGAAACCGAAAAATTAAAAGCTCTTAACAGCATCGATATAGGATACCAGGCTTTAAAAACATTAATTGGTATGCCAACTAAAGATGTTTTGGTTTTAACAGAAGAACTATCTGAAGATAAAATCAAAAAAGACTTTACAAACGATACAACATTTAATTATACTGATAGAAAAGATTATCAGTATCTGGATTTAGCTAAACAATTAAATGAGCTCAATATCAAAAGATATAAAATGAGTTTCCTTCCAACACTGGCTTTATCAGGATCCTATACAAAGAATGCCCAAAGAAATAAATTCAACTTTTTTGGTAAAGGCGATTGGTTTACCACTTCATTTGTTGGATTAAACCTATCTGTTCCAATTTTTAGTGGTTTCTCTAAAACATCTCACGTTACTAAGTCGAAATTAGAATTGCAGCAAACAGAAAATCAAATTTATAATCTGAGATTAACAATTGATAATGAGATCGAATCTGCAAAACTCAATTTTAGTGCAGCAACCAAAACGCTGGATTATCAGAAGAAAAATATGTTATTGGCGGAAAATGTGTTCAATCAAACCCAAAAGAAATTTGAATTAGGTACTGGTTCAAATACAGAAATTACTGCTGCTCAAACAGATCTAACAATCGCTCAGGCAAATTATATTAACGCATTGTATGCTGCAATTATAGCTAAAGTGGATTACTATAAAGCAATTGGAAAACTTTAAAACTAACTATTCAATAAACAAGACTATGAAAAAATTAAACTATATCATTTTATTTGCAACGGCCCTTTCACTAGCGGCATGTGGGAATAAAACCGCTACAGATGCAGCTTTAAAAGAAAAGAAAGACAAATTAGGGTTACTGAAAAAAGATCAGACAAAATTAACTGCCGAAATTGCTAAGCTTGAAGCAGATATTCTTGCAGCTGATCCTTCAGCTAAAACAGATAATGCAAAATTGGTTGCCACAGCTGTTATCGCTCCGGATAATTTTTCACACTATATCGATTTACAAGGTAAAGTTGATGCCGTTAATATTTCTTTTATTACTCCTCGCGGTGGTGGAGGTCAGGTTAGAGAATTATACATTAAGAAAGGAGATCAGGTTAGTAAAGGTCAGTTGATCTTAAAATTGGATGATGCAATTGTGAAACAAAGCTTAGTTGCCGCTGAACAAGGTTTACAAACTATCAAAACACAATTAGCATTTGCAAAGAATCTTTACCAGAAGCAACAAAATCTTTGGGCACAGAATATTGGAACTGAAATTCAGTTGATCACTGCCAAAAACAATGTAGAGAGTTTAGAGAATCAATTGAAAAGCTCACAAGAACAAATTAAAGTTACAGAAGAGCAATTGAAGTTTACATCAGTATATAGCAATGTAAGCGGTGTTGCTGATGATGTTAATGTAAGAGTAGGTGAATTGTTTGCTGGTCCTGGTCAGATCAAAATTGTAAATACCAATGATCTGAAGATCACCACACAAATTCCAGAAAACTATGCCACACGTGTAGTAGTGGGAACGCCAGTTCAGATTTCATTGCCAGATATTAATAAATCGCTCGACCTAAAAATCAATGTTGTTGGAAAAATCATTGACCCAACCAGCAGAAGTTTTTATGTGGAGGCAAAACTTCCAACAGATAAAACATTCCGTCCAAATCAAATTGCTTTAGTACGTGTACTTGATTATGAAGTAAAAAATGCAATCAGTATCCCTGTAAATATCTTACAAAGCGATGATAAAGGTCGTTTTGTATTAGTTGCTGCTAAAGAAAATGGAAAGTTAGTTGCGCGTAAAAAGCCAGTAGTTGTTGGTGAAATGTATGCTGATAAATTAGAAATCAAAAGCGGATTACAAACTGGCGACACCATTATTACAGAAGGATTTCAGAGCTTATATGACGGTCAGATAATTACAACCGAAACAAAATAAGTGCGAATCAATCTGAATGAATTAAACTAAACTACTTGTATGAGTGCATTAGAAAATATAGTGGGTAAGTTCAAAGAATTTGGACCTACCACCTGGAGTATCAAAAATAAAACGTCCATTTACTTGCTCATGATATTCGTGAGTTTGATGGGGGTTTACCAATTTGTTACCTTACCCAAGGAACAATTTCCGGATATTGTGATTCCCACAATATATGTACAAACAATTTATGTAGGGAACTCACCTAAGGATGTAGAGAACCTAGTAACCAGACCAATCGAAAAACAGATCAAGGGAATTACTGGTGCTAAGATCAAAAAATTTACCAGTACATCACAACAGGATTTCTCTGCTATACAAGTGGAGTTTGACACAGATGTAAAAACAGATGTAGCGTTGCAGAAAGTGAAGGATGCTATAGATAAAGCGAAAGTAGATCTACCCACCGATTTAACTTCTCCTCCAACTGCGTTAGAAATTAGTTTTAGTGAGCAACCGATCATGTATGTGAATATAAGTGGCGATTACGATCTGGTTCGTTTAAAAAAATATGCGGATGACCTGAAGGATAAACTGGAAGATCTTACACAAATTAACCGTGTTGATATTGTGGGAGCTCCTGAGAGAGAATTCCAAATCAATGTAGACAACTACCGTATGCAAAGTGCTGGAGTTACATTCGACGATATCAGCAATGCAGTACAAAGAGAGAATATTGATATCTCTGGTGGTTTGTTAGATGTAGGAACAATGAAGCGTAACCTGCAATTAAAAGGTCAATTAAAATCTGCTTACGATATTGAAAAGATCATAATTCGTAACCAAACTGGTGCACCGATCTATTTAAAAGATATTGCAGTTGTAAAAGATACCGTTAAAGAAAAAGAAAGCTTTGCACGTTTGGATGGTAAAAACGTGGTAACGCTGAATATCATCAAAAGAAGTGGCGAGAACCTGATTGAAACAAGTGATGGAGTTAAGAAGATCGTTGATGAAATGAAAGCCACCAGCTTTCCTAAGGATTTGAAAGCAGTGATCACTGGCGATATGAGTATTAAAACCCGAACATCCTTTACCGACCTGGTGAATAGTATTGTGATCGGATTTGTGCTGGTATTAATTATCCTGATGTTCTTCATGGGAGTGATCAACGCATTCTTCGTTGCCTTATCTGTACCGCTTAGTATGTTCGTAGCGTTTGTGTTTTTGCCTGGTGCAGATCTAATCGTCGGTGGACATGTTACACTGAACTTTATTGTACTGTTTGCATTGCTGTTCGGGCTTGGTATTATCGTAGATGATGCCATTGTGGTAATTGAAAATACACATCGAATTTTCTTTGAAGGGAAAGGAAAATTAAATTCTACCATATCAGCACGTATGGCTGCAGGTGAAGTATTTATTCCGGTGTTAGCTGGAACACTTACCACATTAGCACCTTTCTTTCCGCTATTATTCTGGCCTGGTATTATTGGTAAGTTCATGATTTATTTACCTACCATGCTGATATTTACGTTAGCTGCTTCTTTAGTAGTTGCATTTATCATGAACCCGGTATTTGCGGTTGACTTTATGGAACATCCTGATGATGAAGAATTAAAAGGACCTAAAAGCGCCATCTTTAAAAAGAAAGGATTTTGGATTGCAATCATTCTTGGTGTCTTATTGGACTTTGCAGGTGCACCATTCTGGGGTAACTTATTAATATTCTTTGTAGGCTTGGTTGTGTTGAATGTATATGTTTTAAATCATGCCATTCATGAATTCCAGCACACCGCTTTGCCTTGGATCATGAACCATTATGAAAACTTATTAAGATGGGCTTTACATGGATGGAGACCTGTTAAATTATTATTAGGAACTATTGCGTTGTTGTTTATATCAGTGGCCTTATTTGCCATCAGAAAAGTTCCGGTTGTATTCTTCCCTAAAGGAGATCCGAATCAGATCTATGTGTACTTAAAGCTACCTGTTGGAACAGATGTATTGTATACCGATAGTGTTACCAAAGTGTTAGAAGCTAAAGTAAATAAAGTATTAGGTAACGCTAATGGAAAAACAAACCCAGTAGTTGAAAGTGTTATTAGTAATGTGGCAATTGGTGCTGGTGATCCAATGGCTGGAGATAGAAGTACCAGAAGTGAATTAGGTCGTATACAAATTTCATTTGTTGAATTTGAAAAAAGAAATGGTGTTGCCACAGAGCCATATTTAAGCAAAGTGCGCGAAGCAATGAAGGGTGTGCCTGGAGCAGAAATTAGCGTTGATCAGGAACAAAATGGTCCGCCAACAGATCCTCCAGTAAACATTGAAGTATCCAGTGAAGAATTCGATAACCTGATCAAGACTGCAGTAAACCTGAAAAACTATTTAGATAGTATTCATGTACCAGGTGTGGAAGAATTGAAAATGGGTGTCGATCTTACGAATCCAGAGTTAACATTAACCGTGAAAAGAGATCGTGCATTGATCGAAGGTGTTTCTTCTGGTCAGATCGGTATGGCTTTGAGAACTGCATTATTTGGTAAAGAAGTTTCTAAGATCAAGGAAGGGAAAGATGAATATAAAATTCAACTTAGAAACAACGAATTCCAACGTAAGAATTTGGTGGAATTATTGAATATGAAAATTAGTTTCCGAGATATGGCAAGTGGTGGAGCTATTAAAAATATTCCAATCAGTTCACTAGTAACCATAGAACCAACAAGTACTTTGGGTAGTGTAAAACGTTTGAATCAAAAACGTTTGATCACACTTCGTTCAAATCTTACTAATGGTTATACAGCAAATGACGTGAATAAAGCACTCGCTGGTTATATCGAAGATTTTAAAAAGAAACCTGAAGGTGTAACAATTAAGCAAACAGGTGAAAGTGCACAACAAGCCGAAACTGGTGCATTCTTAGGAAAGGCTTTGTTAATAGCTTTGATGTTGATCTTGTTCATTTTAGTATTACAATTTAACTCAGTGAGTAAGCCAGTGATTATCCTTGCTGAGGTTCTGTTTAGTATCATCGGAGTTCTTCTTGGATTTGCTTTAACTGGAATGACTATTTCTGTTACTATGACGGGTATTGGTATTATCGGTTTAGCTGGTATCGTGGTTAAAAACGGTATTCTAGTGATTGAATTCAGCGATGAGTTAAGGGCAAGAGGCATGAAGACAAGGGAAGCGGTCATCCAAGCTGGTAAAACCAGAATTATTCCCGTATTGTTAACGGCATTAGCTGCCATCCTTGCCTTTATACCAATCGCAACTGGATTTAATATCAACTTCATTACTTTATTCTCTGAATTAAACCCGCATATTTATATGGGGGGAGATAGTGCAGTATTCTGGAAACCGTTATCATGGACCATCATCTTCGGTTTATCATTTGCATTCTTTATGACATTGGTGATTGTACCTAGTATGTATTTGATTGCAGAAAGATTAAGAAGACCAATGCGTAATATGTTTGGTGGCAGATGGATTAGTATGTTGGGAATTCCTCCTTTAACATTCCTCTTCCTACCATTGATGGTAATTGCTATGGTAAAACACCGAATCAAGAGAAAGAAGAGAGCCGAAAAATTAAAGGATCAACCTGTAAACGATGCGTTTATCGGAAGTTGGTTTTAAAAAGTGAGAAGTGAGAAGTGAAGAGTGAAGAGTTGAAGAAGGAAGTATATAGTTTTGGTAATTTTATAGCCGTCTCCCCTGTTTACTAAGGGCTGAGACGGCTTTTTTTTGCCGATTATCAAATTGAAAATGGTCAGAAATTAGAAGCTTTGTAATTTGCTGGAAACAAAAAAAAGAATATGCAAAATCACGAAATAGACTACAAAATTTTTGGTGAAGAAATGCAATATGTAGAAGTGGAATTGGATCCAGGAGAAACTACTATTGCAGAACCCGGAGCATTTATGATGATGGATGACGGCATCGCTATGGAAACAATTTTTGGCGATGGAAGTCAGCAGAGTAATTCTGGCGGACTCTTTGGCAAATTATTAAACGCAGGTAAAAGAGTATTAGTAGGCGAAAGTTTGTTCATGACCGCATTTACCAATATTGGCTCAGGAAAAAAACACGTGAGTTTTGCCTCGCCTTATCCAGGAAAGATCATCCCTGTTAATTTACAGCAAATGGGCTATCGCATCATTTGTCAGAAAGATGCATTCCTTTGTGCAGCAAAAGGTGTTAGCGTAGGTATTGAATTTCAAAAAAGATTGGGTACCGGACTCTTTGGCGGAGAGGGTTTCATCATGGAAAAATTGGAAGGTGATGGAATGGTTTTTATGCATGCAAGCGGTTATGTACAGCAAAAAGAATTGCAAGCCGGAGAATTATTGAAAATTGATACGGGTTGTATTGTAGGATTTACTTCAACCGTTGATTATGATATTCAATTTGTAGGCGGCATCAAAAACACTTTATTTGGTGGTGAAGGTGTTTTCTTTGCAACCTTGCGCGGACCAGGAATCGTGTGGATCCAAAGTTTGCCAGTAAGTAGATTAGCAGGAAGAATTTTACAATACGCTACAACAACCCGTCGCGAAGAAGGATCTGTTCTAGGGGGATTGGGTAATTTGCTGGATGGGGATGGAAACTGGTAATTTTAAAAAGTAAAAAGTAAAAAGTAAAAAGGAAGAGCAATCCCCTCCTGGGAGGGGCAGGGGTGGGTAAAAAAATAAAAAGAACTATCATGCAACTAAGCACAGATTTTAAAGAACAGAGTATTTATCGAATTAAAGAAAGTCATAAACGAATTATCGCTTGTATCGATTTACTGGATGAATCGCAAATTTGGCTGAAACCTAATTCTGCACTAAATAGTATGGGAAATTTGGTATTACACCTGTGTGGAAATATTACTCAATATATCATTAGCACATTGGGGGGAGCGCCTGATCATAGGAATCGAGACGCAGAATTTGCGGCTACAGGAGGAAAAACAAAAACAGAACTAAAGGAAATGTTTAATAGTGTAATTGAACAGAGTATTGAATGCATCGGGAATGCTAGCGAATTAGATTTATCGGCAGTTAAAAAAGTACAAGTGTATGAATTAACTGGTGTAGGAATTATCATACACGTAACGGAACATTTGTCTTATCATACCGGACAAATAGCTTTTCTTACCAAACAGTTATTAGAAAAAGACTTAGGCTTTTATGCGGGATTAGACTTAAACCAAAAACACCCATAAGATTTTATTACTTGAGCAAAGATAATTTTTCAACGGCCCTTTCGAGGGTCGTTTCTTTTTTAGCAAAACAGAAACGTAATACTTTATTGTCTTCACCATTTTTATAAAACGCAGATACGGGTACTGCTGTGATGCCATAATCTTTAGTAAGGCGTATGGCTAAATCCATATCCGTTTCATTAGAGAAATCGGCATAACTATAACATTCAAAATAACTGCCGTGCGAAGGAATGCATGTAAAAGGAGTAGCTTTCATGAGCTCTCTGAAATAGTCTCTCTTCTTTTGTATGAACCCACTCAATGATAAATAAGCGTCCTTATTCTGAATGAATGCTGCAATCCCAACCTGCTTAGGTGTATCACAACAGAATGCATTGAATTGATACACTTTTCTAAACTCTTTCATCAGTTCAGGCGAACTGATACAATAACCTAATTTCCATCCTGTACAGTGATAAGTTTTCCCAAATGAAAAACACACAAAACTTCGCTCTAATAAATCCGGGTAACGCAACATACTTTGATGTTGTATACCATCGAATATTAAGTGTTCATAAACTTCATCACTCAGTATAATGATATTGGTATTGGTAACTACTGATCTTAATGCTGAAATATCTTGTTCACTTAATACAGCACCTGTTGGATTATGTGGTGTATTAATGATGATCATTCTTGTTCTTGGATTGATCTTCTCTCTTACCAGATCCCAGGGAATGGAATAATCAGGATAAGCCAAAGAAATCAAAACAGGAACGGCTCCGTTTAACTCAATGGCCGGGATATAACAATCATAAGCTGGTTCAAATACAATCACCTCATCACCTGGTTTTAATACGGTTGTAAGTGCAGAAAAGATGGCTACAGTACCACCGGGAGTTATTGTTATTTGTGTATTCGGATCTAATTTGGTTTGATATAGAAACTCCGTTTTTTCGGCAAGCCTTTCTCTTAATAACACATTACCTGCCATCGGTGAGTACTGGTTAAAATCATCACGCATAGCTTTTGCAACCAGATCGGTAAGTGCATAATCCATGGGGAAGTCTGGAAATCCCTGACCTAAGTTTACGGCCCCATGTTCAACAGCAAGTTGACTCATTACAGTAAATATTGAGGTACCAACATCAGGAAGTTTAGAATTAATCAGTGTGTTCATACTATGGTGTTCTGAATTATTGCAGTAATTTATTAAAATGTAACAATTTACCCTCATTATCCATTCCTTCTAAAATTAAACGGAATGCACGTGTTACATCATTATTGTAAAAACTTATTTTAATTTTATTATTTTTCTTATCCAGATTAATCCAAGGATTCC
This sequence comes from Chitinophagaceae bacterium, assembly GCA_947371755.1. Lineage (GTDB taxonomy): Bacteria > Bacteroidota > Bacteroidia > Chitinophagales > Chitinophagaceae > Sediminibacterium. The sequence goes on along the minus strand of CANBQT010000022.1, from coordinate 12,988 downwards.
AAAGTAAAGTGGCTCGCAAATCTGGTGTGATAGAATTTGCAAGCTCCTTTTCCGCATAACTAGGCGAATAAAATTCTTTAACTGGCGTATAACCAGGCACGCTAATATAATCCATTTGTTTAGCCGAGTTGGTAATATCAGAACCTTTTTTGGTATAGATTGCAACAGCACCTTGACCACTACTATAACCTCCATAAAACATGTTGAAAACTTTGATGTAGGCAATGTCATTTATATTAACAAACTGAATGTTTTCAGCAGGGGTTAAGAACTCATCTAAGTAATATTGTGGGAGACCGCCTCTCATTGTACCTGGTGGAATCCTCATGTTAATATAATCTATTATTGACATGCCGCCAGTAGCTGTGTTTGTTAAATCAAAACCCCTTCCATCACTTGAAAACGTGCCACTTGTATATTTTTTATCCAATTCCTCAATCTTTGTTTTTTTTCTTGAATAAACAGTAATTTCTTTTAGGCTTGTATTTTTCTTTAATATCTCAAAACGAATTTGTTCATCGATCAGATTTTGATATTTGCCAAGCCCTATTGAATCGAAATTGTTCTTAATAATTTTGGACATTCGTTCTGGATCTATTTTAAATAAATCAGTTTCAATAACCAATTTGCCGTTATTAGGCAGACTTGTTCCATTTAACTTATAATAGAACCTCGCAGTATCAGAGAACAAAACATTTTTTTCTGAAAAGCTTCCATCAGCAAGAAGAGGAAGGAACATCATGAATTTGCTCGAATCCTTTGATAAAACGATCAAATTTATCAGACCTGCTTTTTTTATTTTTTCATCTTTCACTCCCAGTATTTTTCCTAAAATCTTCAGGTATGAACTATCTTTTTTGTAAGTGAAATTTGGAATTGAATTATCTAAGATTCTATTCCAATTAAATTTTCTCCATCCATTTGTTAACATTACTAAGTCCAGATGATTTGAAATACTATCTACGTTAGCACTAAAATAGTAAGCTGGGTGATACACATTACCTGTTAATTCTCCCTGAAGTAATAGTTGTGAAACAATAGTATTATCAGGCGTTTCGTTCATGCTCGCATCTGTAATGGATAGCGATAAATTTGCAGTAGTAGTATCTATTAATTCAATTTCAAAAACATTCTTACCACGCTTATCAGTACTTAGGGTATCGATGTAAATATTTGTTTTTAAAAGATTCTTATCATTTTTTACAAAGACAAGCCGCTCGCATAGAGGTTGGTTATTTGTGTCAAATAAAGTTAATTGCAAAATGCCCGAAGGGAATTTACTGATAGGTAAATAACTCGAAACTGCTTCTCTATTAGAAAGGTTGGCACTTGCTCTAAAAACTATTTCACCGTTCATTTGCCCAATTACCGTTACCTTTTTCATAGACTCGGGTGCCATTTCTGTTCTTTGAATATGAAATATCCTGGTTGAGTCACCCCCTTCTACAATTAAAGCAATTCCAATTTTTTCTGCTTTTGGCAGTTCTTTTTGATGTGATTTTCCAAATACATCTTTCCATTCAGCAACATAAGTTTCATCTGCAAAGGGGATATAATAAAACTTACCCATTCCATCATGAGTTGTATAAAAGGTTGTGATGGTATCACCTTCTTTATTTTTTATATATCCTTTAATAGCTTCTGGCAAACCAGATTGATTTACTGCTTTGAACGCCATTACATTTTGTTTGTTTAAAATAACTGAACCCGATTCAGGTAAGAATTGTAACCTGGTTTCTGGGAAATCGCTTTCAGACTTATTAATTATAGTAGTAGAAGATAAAACTTGAAAGTTCCGCTTAAAAAAGTATGCTGAATCGAAATTGCGCATCCATTTAGTATATGCAATTGCTTGTATAGATGTGCCCACATATTTTTCCGGAATAAAATACGAGCCAGAGGTGCTGCCATTTAAAATAGGAGTAATAGTTCTATTGATTAATTTTCCTAGATCATCATACCAATCAATATAAAAATTCTTTGAAATATTGGAAGGCTCATTGCCCGACATCAGATAGGCTTTAAACCAAATAGATTTTCCAGCAGTATACCTTGAATTATCAAATTGTAAATAAACTTTTTCGAAAGGAGATCTTTCGTTGTAATTGGTTAATGAGGAATCTAAATTTTGAGACTTTGCATTAATGCTCAAAATAAATACAATAAAAAAGGACCCTACAAATTTCATTTTTCTCATTATGAATATTTTATTGCGTATAAAATATAGTAAGTTTATTTTGTATACGACAATAATCGAGAAAATTTTATCAGTAAATACTTTTATTTAAAGCTAAGCAAGCTTTCCAGTCTTTTCAATTCAACCTCAGCAATTTTTGCAGTATAAGTGAGGTTGATCAGGCGATAGCTAGCATTCTCAAAACTTTGTTGAGCTTGTTTTACATCGATGATAGTAGCCTGTCCTAATTCGAATTTTTTAGAAATCAGATCGAGTAATTGTTGGGATAAAGCAAAATTCTCAGACTCCATTTTAAGCTGACTCAAAGAATTAGCATAAGCTTGATAGGTTCGCACAGCACCTGTTTCGTAATCTAATAACAAGTTATCATAGATCGTTTTAGAGCTACGTGTATTGATCTCGGCTATCTGTTGTTGTTTCTTTGAAATCGATCCGTTATAAATGGGTACTGAAAGGTTTACACCAACAAATGGTCCGTAACTTTGGTTTAATAAAATAAATCCAGCACCACTTTTTGCACTACTCAAATTGAAACCAGTGGATGCTCTAAGGGTTGGATATCTTGCAGCAGCGATTTCTCTTTCTACTAATTCGTTGATACGTACTTGTTGTTGTGCAGCAATCACTTGAGGGTTAGTGCTTAATCTGTTCCGAACAGAATCAAGATTAATAGACTTATCAATAATGATGGTGTCTTCAATAATAATTTTTTGATCTGCAGGTTTCAGGAAGATCAGGTTCAAAAGATCAGTCTTGGCTATATCAATCAGTAAATACTGAGATTCCTTTGTTTGAAGATTACCATTCAAATCTAATTGTGCCTGAAAAATATCTGCATTATTGGCAACACCTACTTGTTTTCGAACTTCAAGAATATCCAGTTTTTGTTTTGATACTTCGATCGTACGGTTGAGGGCTTTGAGAAAATATTGTTGACGAACAATGTCAAAATATTTTGACATCACTGCTGCAATTGTATTCTGAATTTGAGCAGCCAATACCTGTTGATTTTGCTGGAGTAATTCTTCCAATCTTTTCTTAGTGGCTTGAACACGCATACCATTGTACAAAAGCACACTACCAGTTACTCCAACTGCTAAGTTATTAGTGGCTACATTATCACGTTTAGTATCTCTGGTTGGATCAGGAAATTTTTGATTGATACTGGTAACTTGTTCATTATCGCTTGCTGTTCCAGAAACGATTGGTAATCCGCCAGCGTAACCGTAACTATTTGAAAGGGTACTGATCTCAATGTTGTTTTGAGCCAATTGAAGATCATAACTATTCTTCAATGCGATATTAATGGCATCTGTTAAGGAAATTTTTTGTTGCGTATATCCATTTAAAGCAACTGCGCAACAAACAAACAACAATAGTTTCTTCATGATTGTGAAATTACCAACAGCCCACAAAAAGGGGCAAAATATTACACCAATGGTTGATTAGCTAACCAAAGTACCTAAATCCTGCCCTTCTACCACTTTTTGCAGATTCCCTGGCTCATTCATATCAAATACGATGATAGGTAATTTGTTTTCCATGCACAAAGTAAAGGCAGTCATGTCCATCACTTTCAAATTTTTCGAAATACATTCTTCGTAGCTGATCTTATCAAAACGGGTGGCGGTAGGATCTTTTTCAGGATCTGCCGTATAAATTCCGTTCACACGCGTACCTTTCAAAATCACATCAGCTTTCATTTCAATCGCACGTAAAGAGCCGGCAGTATCTGTAGTGAAATAGGGGTTTCCGGTACCTGCGCCAAAGATGACTACTCTGCCTTTTTCGAGATGACGCAATGCTTTTCTTCTGATATAAGGTTCTGCCACCTGATCCATTTGGATGGCACTTTGTAAACGAGTATATACACCAAAGCGTTCCAGCATCGATTGCATAGCCATTGCATTAATAACGGTAGCAAGCATCCCCATATAATCGCCATGTGCTCTTTCAATACCGCTATCAGCTTCATTCATGCCTCTATAAATATTACCTCCACCAATTACAATGGCAACTTGTACACCCAGATCGGTGATAGATTTGATATCTATGGCATATTGTTCAATGATCTTTGGGTTAAAAGGATCTCCGTTGCGTTGGTTGCCCAATAGCGCTTCGCCAGATAATTTAAGAAGGATACGTTTATATTTTGGAAGCATAGCACTGATATTTATGCAAATAACCTTAATTTTTTATGAGCAGCCAAAATGAATAGGTTAATAGACCGTGCTTTTCACGCGTAATGTGGTTGAAATAACCACAAAATTTCCGTGATTTCACCATTTTTATTTTGATAACTGTTTTATAGCTTGCTTATCCTAAGTAAATGGGGGGTTATTAAGTAATACAAAAAATCAACACTATGTACAACGTAAGAACAAGGTCGAAAACAAGTCAGGGACTGATCATTAAAATTCTTCCGTCTTTTTTATATTTATTGATGGCGTTGGCGGCAGGATATGGATTCTTCAGGGGTGAATCTTTGAGATATGCTCTTCCGATATACCTATTAGTTACTCGGTTTAATTTTGTGATTTATGCAAAATATAAATTAGAGAATTGGGGGTTACATGTGTTTCACGCAATACTTGCAATGGTTGTAATTTTCTTTATGTTTTGATTGATAATTGTTACTTGCTTTAAAAAATAAAGCCGTCCCGATTGTATCGAGACGGCTTTTTAATATCAGTAGTTCAGGATTATCCTAAAGCAACACGCTTGAATTCAGTTACTTTCAAATCAGCATTTACTGACTTTAAGTATTCACCTACAGTCTTTCCACCATCTTTTACAAAGGCTTGAGCATATAAAGTGTTTTCTTTAAAGAATGCATTCAATTTTCCTTCAGCAATCTTAGCGATCATTTCATCAGGTTTGCCTGCCATCTTAGGATCGGCCTTCATAGTTTCTACTACAATTGCTCTTTCTCTTTCGATAGAAGCAGCAGGAATGCTTTCCGGATCAACAGCCAATGGATTCATCGCTGCAATTTGCATGGCAACGTCTTTACCAGCTTCAGCTGCTTCAACAGAAAGACCAACCAATACACCCATACGGTTTGCGCCGTGGATATAAGATGCTACAAATGGAGCTTCGATTCTTTCAAATTTAGCTACACCAATTTTTTCACCGATAGAAGTTAATTTATCGTTGATTAAATCAGCCACTTTAGCACCGTTGATAGATACTTCATTTAATTCTTCTACAGACTTCACATTGTTTGCAATGGCAGCTTCAGCGATACCTTTTGCAAATGCAACGAAATCAGAATTTTTTGATACGAAATCAGTCTCACAGCTAATACAAACGATGAAACCAGTTTTATGATCAGCAGAAGTTCCAGCAATGATCACACCTTCTTTAGCTTCACGGTCACTACGTTTAGCAGCAACTTTCTGACCTTGTTTACGCAACCAATCGATGGCAGCTTCAAAGTCTCCGTTAGTTTCAGTTAATGCTTTTCTACAATCAAGCATACCAGCTCCAGTAGCCTGACGTAATTTATTAATATCAGCAGCGGTTATTGTTACAGTTGACATATTCAGTTTTTAAATTAATGTTATATAAAAATTGGGTCATTAGTCATTACCCATGAGCAGATGACTAATGACCCAAAGGGATAATAAATTATCTTCCACCACCACCACCAGCAGGGCGACGGTTTCCACTACTTGGAGTACGACGCTTTGGAGCACCACCTGCAGGTCCACCAGCAGGAGCGTTTCCACCTCTTCTACCACCACGACCAGCTTCAGCTTGTGCTTCAGCTTCTAGGCGACGAGCGCGTGTTTCATTTTCGTTATTGCTGTCTTCACTCTCATCATCATCTTTAGAAGCCTGACGTTCAGCCAAACCTTCAGCAATTGCTGCGATGATATAGTTAGTGATGATGGCGATTGATTTTGTTGCATCATCATTTGCAGGAATAGGGAAGTCTACTTTATTAGGATCGCTATTAGTATCTACCATACCAAAAGTTGTGATGCCTAAACGTTTAGCTTCAGCCAATGCGATATGCTCACATCCGATATCAACAAGGAATAAAGCAGCCGGTAAACGACCTAACTGAGCGATACCGCCCAATACTTTTTCCATTTTTTCTTTATCGCGACTTAAAGTCAAACGCTCTTTCTTAGTTAAGCTTTCAGCGCTACCGTCAGCAAGCATTTTTTCAATGCTCTGCATTTTTTTAACGCTCTTACGAACGGTGTTGAAGTTGGTTAACATACCACCCAACCAACGCTCTGTGGCGTAAGGCATGTTTACTTTCTTAGCGCATTCGCTAACGATTTCTTTAGCCTGCTTTTTAGTAGCAACAAACATGATCTTCTTACCGCTCTTAGCGATTTGTTTCATGGCTGCTGATGCTTCTTGTAGATGATCTACAGTTTTGTTCAGGTCAATGATGTGAATACCTTTCTTCTCAGCGAAGATATAAGGCAACATCTTTGGGTTCCACTTCTTTTTCAGGTGACCAAAATGTACGCCGGCCTCCAGAAGTTGCTGTTGTAATGAAGTGTTATTTTCCATTGTATGAGTTTGAAATTTTTAATTTGAAATTTGAAATTGAGTTGTTGATATACCAATTTAAAATCAGCAATATCAAATCCCAAATATTAACGTTTACTGAACTGGAAGCTTCTACGTGCTTTCTTGTGACCGAATTTCTTACGTTCAACACCACGTGGATCACGCTTCAACTGACCAGCTGCTTTTAATACAGGACGGAATTCAGCGTTCACTTCTAACAGTGCACGAGCGATACCCAGTTTAGCTGCCTCAGCCTGACCTTTCAGTCCGCCACCAGCTGCATTGATAACGATGTCAAATTTGCCAACTACATCAGCAGTTTTCAAAGGCGCTTCTACTTGATTCTGCAAGTAAACAAGCGGAAAATATGCTTTGTAATCTTTGTCGTTTACAGTGATCTTGCCATCTCCCTTGCTAATAAATACGCGGGTTACAGCTTCTTTACGACGACCAACTGCGTTTTTTTGTTTTTCCATTATACTTGGTTTGGAATGTGTTTAAATTAGAATTTCAGGTCTTTTGGTTGTTGAGCAGCATGAGGATGCTCAGCACCAGCGTACACAAATAATTTTTTAACCAATTTGCGGCCTAAGCGGTTTTTAGGAAGCATGCCTTTTACAGCTCTTTCTATTACTACTTCTGGGCGACGCTTTAAAAGATCCTGTGCTGCTTCGTGCTTTTGACCACCTGGATGTCCAGAATAGTTTTGATACACTTTATCAGCGCCTTTGTTTCCAGTGAAAACAACCTTTTCGCAGTTGATCACAATTACATTATCTCCACAATCTACGTGAGGAGTATAATAAGCTTTGTTCTTACCACGCAAAACAGCTGCAATTTTAGAACACACACGTCCCACGGTTTGATTAGTGCCGTCTACAACATACCAGTTATGTTGAACGGTAGCCGCATTCGCAGACTTGGTGGTGAAATGAAGTTTACTCATAATATTTCTTTTTAATTTAACCGATGCTATCCCACCGGTTTTAATGTTCCGATTTATTCGGGGGGCGAAGGTAGGATTCCTACACTCGATTTTCCAAGAAAAATGGAAAGTATTTTTACAAGCACTTCCACAAGTTATTGATTATCAATAAAAAATTTGCAACAAATATTTAATACTGTGCTGTAATAGGCGAATTTACTGGGATTTTGGGTCTTACAATGGTAAAATGCTAAGTATAAAGATGGTTTCGGGGGAGGCTGTTAACTCCAGCTTTTAAGCTGGGGGGTTAAAATGTAGGCAGATAGAATAGGGCTTTAGCCCAAGTGCTGAGATTGTCTCTAAGTTATATCCTATCTCAAATTGAAAGTGTGGAGCATATGGGCTAAAGCCCAATAACATAGGTATCCCAGTTCCTAGGCTGAAGCCTAGGGTTAACTGTCCTCCCAAAAGAATAAATCTTAGGAATTTCACTTTTCACTTTTATCTTTTCACATTTCTCTTCTTTATCAGAACTTCGTACAAATCTCAAGAATGGCTTTCCGAAAATTTCAGGCGGATGGATTGTTTACTGGCTCCGAATTATTGGACGATACCTATATATTAATAACAGATCAAAATGGGGTAATCGAAGAGATTGTTCCAAAAACGGAGGCAGGTGAGGGTATTCAAAAATTACAAGGATGGTTGAGTCCGGGTTTTGTAAATAGTCATTGCCATTTGGAACTTAGCCATATGAAGGGCTTGATTCCAGAGCATACTGGGCTGGTTGATTTTGTGATCTCCATTATGACTCAAAGGCATTTTCCGGAAGAAGAAATACTGCAAGCAATTTCTGAAGCCGAAACCGATATGCTGGAGCATGGAATAGTTGCAGTAGGTGATATTAGTAATAATACTATCAGCGTTACCCAAAAAGCAAAAAATCGTTTAGCCTATTATACATTTTTAGAACTTAGTGGTTTTACCCCTTACATAGCAAAATCCCGTTTTGATAAAGGATTGGAACATTATCAGCAGTTTGAAAAGATAAACTCTAGAGATCATTCTTTGAGTATGGCGGCACACGCGCCTTACTCTGTTTCACAGGAACTCTGGAAATTGATAGAACCTTATTTTAAAAATAAAACCACCGCAATGCATAATCAGGAAACTGATTTTGAAGACGATTTTTTTAGGAATAAGTCAGGCGATTTTATGCGCTTGTATGAACACATACAGGTAAATCTCGATTTCTTTGCTGCAACTGGTAAGAGTAGTTTACAGTCTGTAGCTGCCAATTTCAATGCTGCGAAAAATACATTATTAGTGCACGATGTATTTACAAAAGAAGAAGATATTCATTTTATACAAGCACTCTCCGAATTGCAACAAAATAAATATCATTATTGCCTTTGTATCAATGCGAATCAATACATCAGTGATGCGATACCTCCGATTGAATCATTAAGAAAAAATAATTGCAATATTGTTGTGGGAACTGATAGTTTGGCAAGCAATCACCAACTCAATATATTAGAAGAGCTAAAAACAATCAGTAAATATTTTACGAAAATTCCTTTGGAAGAACAACTGCAATGGGCCACCCTCAATGGTGCTCAGGCATTAGGTTTTGAGCAATTAGGTAGTTTTGAAAAAGGTAAAATACCTGGTGTTATCTTAATAGATCAGATAGAAAATAAAGCAATAACAAATAATAGTAAGGCTAAACGCTTGCTATAAGATTATCCCAGCACTTCCTGAATAATGGCGAGACTTTTTATTTCTCCAAAGTCTTGAATATGCAGCGACATGAAGCTTTGATAAGCCGCTAATAAAGCTCTTCGAATGGTTCTATTCAGAGATAAATATTCCAGATCAGCTAATTCATTACAGTGTAAGATCTGTGAAGTAATTTTTGCTAACTCCCCCTCAATATAATAAGGATGTGTAGGTGCATCTTTAATAAACATACCTTCTTGTAGATCAAAAAAAGCTGTTGCGTCACTATACTCTCCCAATAATTGAAAACCTAACTCACTCGCTAATTGAAGTGTAAAATAAAGCGGAAGATTCGCAGTAAATGCATCTGAACCCTTATCTAAAGCTTTCAATGCATCTTCAGTTAAATAAAATAGTTCCGGATTTGCTTCTGGCTCTTTCAATGCGTGTTGCAATAACTCTACTATATAGGAAGCAACAGTATTTCTAACTACATCAAACAAAACCTTTTCATATAAATAACTCCACTGATACTCACGAATGAATTGCAAGTGCTTCATATTATTTTGATGCACTTCCATTTCCAATAAGGCAGCGGGTTGAAAATAACTGGCTTTGCCTGCTGATGTTTTACTGCTCTTCCGCACACCCTTCACAATATAACTCTGCACACCAAATAATGCTGTATACACAGTAGTAATGATACTGGTATCACCATATTTTACTGTGCGCAGAACAATTCCCCTAGTTGTATGGACCATAAGTAAGTCAAAATTCAAAAGTCAAAATTCAAAAGAATTTCAGATGCTTCTTTACAAATTTAAACAATACTAATATGATAAGATTTCAAATCTTTTTTAGTCAAATGTTTTAAGTAAATGCTTTTGCTTTTGAATTTTTACTTTTGAATTTTCAGAGGAACCGGGTTTAACTTAATAATCCCTATTGCATCCATGCCGCGCATCACGAAAAAGGTTAAATCGAATTCAAACCATTTCTTGGCAAAGTTGGCATCGTCTTTTGCATAATGGTGATTGTTCTGAAACAATTCGCCCATTAATACAATGCCCCAAGGAGAGGAATTTTTTGAATGATCACCATTATCAAAGTTGCTGTAACCATATTTATGACCACACCAATTAACAACAGCTCCTTGAATAGGCCCCATTAAAAAATGGATGGGTAATAATAAAAACCACCAGGCATTGGGGGCAAAATAAATATAGAATGTGGTGTATAAAACGCCGAAAGCGATGCGGGTAATGATATGATGCCCAAATTTATCAAGCTTATCCCAAACAGGTAAATAGTCTTCTGTAAACTGCGCCTCAGGTAAATTCTTTCCAGTTAAAAAACCACGAAAAATGTTTATAGTACTCTTCATCATCTGATACACATCTTTAAAAAAATGCGGAGAATGTGGATCCTTTTCCGTGTCGCTGTATACATGGTGCATCCTGTGCATCACGCCATAGGCTCGTGGTACCAAAAATGAAGAACCTTGCACAAACCAGGTACTCACATAAAATACGCGCTCCCAGTTTTTACTGATCTCATACATTTTATGAGAAGCAAATCTGTGCAAAAAAAACGAATGAAAAAACAAGGATAAAAACCAATGGCCTAAAAAGAAAATAATAATAGCAAGCATGAAATGGGGGGCTTTATTGAAACTAAAACGATGTCAAGTTAGGAGTATTAAAGTCAAAATTCAAAAGTAAAAAGTCAAAAACATGTATTAAACCACCATTTTCACTTTTGAATTTTGACTTTAAAGTTATTATATCACCCCCGTAAACTGCTTCAGGAATCGTACATCATTCTGTGAATATAAACGCAGATCATTTACCTGGTATTTTAATTGAGTGATACGTTCTACACCCATACCAAATGCAAAGCCAGTATACTTATTAGAATCAATTCCAAAATTATCTAACACTTTTGGATGCACCATACCACTACCCAAAATCTCCACCCATCCGGTGTGTTTACAAATATTACAACCATCACCACCACAGATCAAACAACTGATATCCATCTCTGCACTTGGTTCTGTGAATGGGAAATAGCTTGGGCGGAAACGAACCTTCACATCTTTACCAAACATTTCCTGTACAAAGAAGTATAATGTTTGTTTCAGATCAGCAAAACTTACATGCTCATCAATATACAATCCTTCCACCTGATGAAAGAAGCAATGCGCACGAGCTGAAATGGTTTCGTTACGATAAACACGACCTGGACAAATTACTCTGATGGGAGGCTTTTGGGTTTCCATCACCCTGGCTTGTACGCTACTGGTATGTGTTCTTAACAACCATGCCGGATCTTGATTGATATAAAAAGTGTCCTGCATATCACGTGCCGGATGATCTTCTGGTAAATTCATGGCACCGAAATTGTGCCAGTCGTCTTCTATCTCTGGTCCTTCAGCCACTGCAAATCCTAAACGCTGAAAGATGGATACGATCTGATTCCGAACAATATTCAAAGGATGTCGTGTGCCAACTGCAATGGGATCTCCAGGTAATGAAAGGTCAATGTTAGTTCCAGATGCTTCTGCACCACCAACAGCATTCTCTTTGAGCGTTTCAAACTTGCTTTCTACAAACAATTTAAAATCATTCAATACCTGACCAAATGCTTTCTTATGCTCATTTGGAACAGATTTCATTTCACCCATTACCGATTTCACCAAACCCTTGGTGCCCAGATATTTGATACGAAATGCCTCTACTAATTCGGCCGTATTGGCTTCGGCGGCAGCGATTTCCTGCTTGAACTCCTCAATTTTTTGCAATAAAGATTCCATGCTGCGAAGATAATGATTGAAACCTAGTTTCTGTGATAGTTCCTAAAACGGCCATTTTTAACGATTTTAGACCTGCTTCCCCCTAAAAACACAAAAATTCCGCCAATAGCTTGCTTTCTGTACATTTGTATATGAACTTGAATGATCAGATGGAATACAATACAGATAGAAACTATTTAGGAATGAAAGAATACGGCCGCCACGTTCAGAAGATGGTGGAGTATTTATTAACGATAGAGGACCGTGAGAAAAGACAGCAACAAGCACAAGCTGTAATTGAATTAATGGGTTTTTTAAATCCGCATTTAAAGAACGTAGAAGACTTCCGTCATAAATTATGGGATCACTTATTTTTTATCAGTGATTTTAAATTGGATGTAGATAGCCCTTACCCTATACCTCAAAAAGAAACCTATAAGCAAAAGCCAGATCCTATTCCTTATCCCAAGCGCCATCCTAAATATGCGCACTTAGGTAAGAACTTAGAAGTGGTGATTGATAAAGCATTGAAAGAAGAAGATCCAGAGAAAAAAGCTGGCTTTGCACATGCTATTGCTTATTACATGAAGTTGGCTTATAGTAACTGGCACAAAGAATTAGTACATGATGATTCTATCCGAAGTGAACTCAATAGCATCACTGGCGGAGAACTAGAATTCAGTAACACACCATATATCAAACACCGCAACCAGAATTTCGAGCGCGATGATTATCGTCCGAATAATGGAGGTCGCTGGCAGCAAAATTTTGGTGGCAGATCCAATAACAATCGGAATGCCCAGGGTGGCCAACGCAATGGTGG